>JAOZGY010000061.1 GCA_026015145.1 Candidatus Bathyarchaeota archaeon
TTGCCAGTAGTTTTTGCAGGGATTGTGGCATCTAATCCAACTTTACATGTCCTAGCTTTTTTCCCTTCAGTTAAATCCCCGGAAGGATCTAAAGATGATCCTCTCATGTTTGGTAGAACAACTGCATCTTTGTCAGCTTGAAATCTGGTTGCTAAAGACCACTCTATATCATTTGAATCATAAATATCAATATCATCTTCGACTATGACACAATGTTTTAGTGACCTATGACCTCTAAAAGCGGCTTCAATTGCTTTTTTCCCATCATTAATATGCTGCTTTCTTATTTTTATAACTGCATGAAGCCAACTGCATCCTCCAGGTGTTATATAAACATCTTGGCAATCACATACTTCATTCACAGCATTATAGATAGCAGGTTCCATTGGCATACCCATTAAGAATTTATGCTCATTTTTTCCTGCAAGTATTGCTTGATATATAGGGTCTTTTCGGTGGGTAATACATTTTATCTCTATGACTGGTTGATGTCTCACTCTATCAACTATTCCAGTTAAGTCTAGAAAAGGTCCTTCAGGAGCTTTTTCTTTTGTGATTTTGCCTTCTAACACAATTTCGCAGTCTTTTGGAACTTCAATGTCAACTGTTTTGCATTTCACTAATTCGGTATTATCCAAAGCATTGGCCATCCCTAATTCATCAACACCTTTAGGTAATGAGGTTGCTGCAGAAAGCAAAGTTGAAGTTGAATTGCCAATACAAATAGCTATTTCAAGTTCTCCACCGGCCTTTTTTAGAGCGGTATCTGTTCCCCTCTCTTCTACAATTCTAGCCACAAACTTGTTCTTATCTAACAACATTAATCTGTGAAAACACATATTTCTGCCTAGTTCGGGGTCTTTTACTATAGCTACTCCCGAAGGGATATATTTGCCACCGTCTTTTTTAGTGTATTTAAGAATAGGAAGCTTTCTAACATCAACTTCTTTTTCAACAACTTCTTGACATTTACCTTCACTTACCACCTTGGGTGGAACTGGATTTTCCATTGCATTTGAAAGACTACTTAATAGTTCTTGTCCTTCAACTTTTAGAGCTTTTGAAATTAGTAATTTTGAGGATACTAGACCAGCTACAACGGGAATCTTTGATTCTTTGATTTTTTCAAATAATACAGGTTTTTCTCCAAGTGAGCTTATTATACCAGCTATTTCATATTCGGTTGAAACTTCTTTGGTTATTCGAGTTAATTCTCCACTTTTATTTAGTTGCTCTAGAAAGTTTCTAAAACCCAACTTTTTTCGCCTTATTCTTTAGTATTAAAAGTCTCTTTATATTCTTTTGATTCCAATTTTTGTTCTAAGTACCTGAAAACCTTCTTTTTCTATGGCTTTTGCAACTTTTTCTTGCAGATCCTCTCCAGGGGTTAGTGCCGTCATGCACCCTCCGCCACCCCCACCCGTAAGTTTTGCTCCATAAGCACCTTGTTCTTTTGCAGTTTCTACTAATTGATCTAGCTCCTTGCAAGAAACACCAATTTCCTGTAATAAGCTATGGTTTACATCCATTAAGTTACCAACTTTCATTAAATCAAATTGGTGAATTGCGTTTCTTGCGTTAATTGCCAATTCTTCAGCTTTTTTGAATAGAGGATTATATTTCTGAGGATTTGCCTTTTTTCTTTCTGCTACACCTTTTACCATAGCTTTTGTATTTGCCACTATTCCAGTACTTCCGATTATGATTTCAACCGGTTTTCTTAAGGAAAGTTTTTCAATTGTATTTGATCCTCCAGCTAAATTCTTTTTAAACCAAAGAAGACCACCAAAGGTAGCAGCGGTGTTATCTATACCTGAAGGGTTTCCAGCATATGCTTTCTCTGCTTCGTAGGCAATATCGTTTATCTCTTGATCTGAAAAAGACAAAGTAAATTCTCCTGCAATAGCTCGAGCAATAGCTACGCTACTTGCAGCAGAAGCACCTAGCCCACTAAAACCTGGAAGGGATCCCCCAAGCCAAATATTTAATCCAGTAGTTTCTGGATCGAGTTTCATTTTTTTTAGCATTCGGTTTATTGACTCTAACTGTTGGATTTTTTTTTCTTCCGCGTAACCTTTTGAACCTCTTCGTTCATCTTTAACTTCTATCGTTTTGTTTTTTCTTGTTACTTTAGCGTTAGCTGTTGAATCGATAGCAGAGACTATTCCTGGTACTCCGTGAACCACAAAGTGTTCACCAAATAAAATTACTTTTCCAAAACCAGAGCCTTTTCCCATTACAAAGCACCTTGAAACATAGCTATTATGAAAAGTAGATAAAAACATTTTTTTTATTTGCTTCTTTTCAGAAAAATGTGATCAGAAAGCAAAAAAGAAGAATGAAACGTAGTAATAATAGAAGTGTAAGTAAAGGTTTAATCTCTTCTACTCATAGATTAACTGAGGAAAATAATCAGAATGGCGCAAAAAAGTCTATTTGATTTTGCAAAGAATCCCAAAATAAAAGCAGAACAAGAAAAATCAAGACCGAGATCTTTGGATTCACAATCAACTACCATTCTGACTATTGAAAAAAAAGATAGAAATAGAAAACGTTCAGAGTTCCCACCGATCTGTCCTGATAACTTGACCCCATCATATTTTGTGTCTGCAAGTTATAATGGTCTCAAAAAAAAGGCAGTAATAAAACTCTATGAACCTAAAACCGGGAAAATATATTTTTGGCTAGATAATACAAACCATAAACCCTATTGTCTAACAAATCTATCAACAACTGATCTGAACAAAATTCCTCGATTAAAGAACCATCAAGGTTTGGACCATTTCGAAATTGTGGAGAAATTTAATCCTTTATTGGATAAAAATATTCAAGTAACAAAAATTGTAGCCAATGATCCTTTAGCCATTGGAGGTAGACCTCACGGATCAATTAGGGATATAATTCCAGAAGATTTCCCAAAATTTGCTAATAGAGCAATAGAACCTGGAGACATAAAAGTTTGGGAGTCAAAAATTCGTTATTATCAATCCTATATTTATGATAGAAAACTTTTTCCAGGAATGATTTATGAAGTCAAAGATGGTAATCTCATTTCAGTTACTCTTAAAGAAAGTGAAAAAGCGCTCGATCAAATAAAGGAAAACTTTCAAGATGCTACCGCTGAAGAATTAGAACATATTGAGAAATGGGCAAGGTTGCTTGAGTATCCTGCGCCTAAATTCAGAAGAGCAGCCGTAGACATAGAAGTTCAATCATCAGTATCAACTAGAATTCCTGATCCTCGCAGAGCAGCATATCCAGTAATATGTATCTCTATTTATAGTTCTGATAAACAAAAAAGGGTTCTAATTCTAAAACGTCAAGGAATACTTCAAGGATTTGAAAAACTACCTGAGAACACAGAAGTAGAATACTTTGAATCTGAGAAAAATCTGCTTGCTGCAATTTTTGAAATCCTTTGGGAATATCCTTTTATTTTAACATATAATGGGGATGATTTTGATCTTCGTTATTTATCAAATAGAGCTATTAAATTAGGAATAAATAGAAGTGAAATTCCTATTGTAGTAAGACAGCGAGTTTGCCTTCTAAAATATGGAGTTCACATTGACCTATACAGGTTTTTCTTTAATAGATCAATACAGATTTACGCATTTAAGAATCGATACAGAGATATATCGCTGAATGATGTAGGCAGAGCTATTATAGGAATGGAAAAAATACAAATAGATAAGACATTTAGCGAAATGACATACTCCGAGCTCGCTAATTATTGTCTGCGAGACTCGGAAATCACATTTAAACTAACCAGTTTTGAAGATGAATTAACAATGAAGTTAATTCTGGTTTTGTCTAGAATCAGCAGTATGCCTATGGAAGATGTTAGTCGGCAGGGTGTATCACGTTGGATAAGAAATTTTATGCATCGAGAACACAGAAGAAGGAATATATTGATTCCAAATTACGAGGATATTCTTTCTGAAAAAGGAAAAACGACTACAACCTCCATTATAAAGGGTAAGAAATACAAAGGAGCTATAGTTGTTGAACCTGTTCCAGGAGTTCATTTCAATGTTGCAGTATTGGATTTTCCTAGTCTGTATCCATCAATAATAAAAGTCTGGAACCTTGGTTACCAATCTGTGCGTTGTCTACATCCTGAGTGTAAAACGAATTTGATACCTAACACGTCTCATTGGGTTTGTACAAGGAAACGTGGTTTGGAAAGTCTTTTGATAGGGTCGCTTAGAGACATGCGAGTAAGATGGTATAAAGCAAGAGCAAATGATAAGACATTACCATCAGATATTAGAAGTTGGTATAGTATAACGCAAGGAGCATTAAAAGTAATCTTAAATGCTAGCTACGGTGTTTTTGGTGCGGATAGTTTTGATCTTTATTGTCCACCTGTAGCTGAAGCAACTGCAGCAATTGGCAGGCATGCTATTACTAAAATTCAAAAAAGAGCAGAACAATTAGGGATACAAGTCCTTTATGGAGATACTGACAGCCTCTTTTTAAAAAATCCCAGCAAAGAACAAGTCTCTGAATTAACATGCTGGACTGAAAAAGAACTAAAAATGGGAATTGATGTAGAAAAAGTCTATAGATATGCTGTATTTAGTTCTCGAAAAAAGAATTATCTTGGGATTCTAAAAGATGGAACAGTTGATGTAAAGGGATTAACAGGAAAAAAAAGACATATACCTTCGATCATAAAAACTGCTTTTAATAAAATGAAAGAAAGACTTGCTCAGGTTCAGAATCCAGCAGAATTTGAAGAAGCAAAAAAGGATATCAAAAAAATTGTTCATGAACGGTATATAAGATTAAAGAGAAGAAGATGGGAAAACATTGATGAGCTTGCTTTCCACGTGGTTTTAGGAGAGGATTTGCACCGTTATACAAAAACTACTCCACAACACGTTAAAGCAGCAAGAATTCTCCAAGCAAAAGGTGTTGAGATAAAAGCGGGTGATTTAATCAGTTTCATTAAGGTAATTCGTGAACCACGAGTTAAACCGGTTGAAGTAACAACAAAAAATGAAGTTGATGTGGATAAGTATGTAGCTCATCTACAATCCACTTTTGACCAAGTCTTGGATGCCCTAGGTTTGAGTTTTGATGAAATTATTGGATTAACAAAACTAGAAAGATTCTTGTCATAATCAATTTAGTATAGAGATAATAATGAGAAAAAATGTATAGATAGATCATATTTTTGAGTAAGTGTTTTTGATCATATAAAGTCTAAGAGTGTTGAAAAAATTGTAAAAGACGCAACAATTAAAGAAATAATTATTACAACTTGACGTTCAGTCAAATACCGACGATAAGTAACCAAAGTAACTAAACTGCGCTTGTGTTCAGAATACAATTTCTTCCCATTGAAAATAACGCTTGCCCTTTTTCTAATCAGAAAAATTGTCAAAAGAATTAAAACAGAATTGAAAACATAAGGAAGAATTGAAATTATTAAGGACAGTTTAAGATCTGTTATTATTGCAAAGGAAGCTATGGTCATACCAATAGCGAAAGAGCCAGTATTTCCCACAAATATTTTGCCTTGAAAATTGAAACCAGCTAAGATCAACCAAACTAATAATGGAACTATCATGAGAATATAAGAGGATGATAGTATCATTAATCCGATAAGAATAATTGATGGACAGATTGTTTCTAATCCATTCAAACCACCCAGTTGATTTACAGTATTTGTAACAATCATAACTATTAACGGTATGATTAGGAAGTAATACGCTTCGCTAAATTGTAAAACTCCTAATAACGGTAACGAAATTGAAGTTCGCAATCCGCTTTCTGCTGCAAAATAGATTAATGGTAAAGCTGCAATTAGAGGCATAAAAGCTTTAAACCTCCATTTTAGGTCGATCCAGTCATCTAATAATCCCATAAAACCACCAAATAATATGCAGACTGCAAGAGTTAATGGAGCCGAAACATTGTTTGATGGACCTACAATACCTGTGAAATAAACAAAGAATAGGTAAATGGTGGTAAATAGAACATAAATCACTCCTAAACCATTTGGAATTAAAGGTTTTCCTACTTTGTGTTGATCAGGCCGTCTAGGAAACAATTTTTTTCCCTCAACAATCAAGTTGATGTCGCATTATAGTAGCTTTCATAGTCAATCTCATATAGAGCTACTAAAGGAATAACACCACCATACTCAAATGGGGATATGTTAACACCAGAGATGAAAGCTGGCTTAAAATAGGTGGGTTCTATAATAATTTCATCGGGGAGAACGCCAACTTCTTGTGCAGCATCTGATTCAGTATAGAGTTGCCTTGCCCAACTCATTAACTTGTATATAGTTGAGTCTCTTCCTGCAGTATTCCAAATCCATGTACCAGTATTAGTGTCTACGCTGCCAAAATCGTTTTCATCAGTCCACATTATGCTTTCATCGATCCAACCATTCTGAATGAATCTGTCACGATTAGCACCTGAAATACTTGCCATCCAACTCCATTTTCCTTCATCACCCCAAATTCCTGGACTTGCGATATAATTAGCTTGATCTTGGGATACTCCAATGAAGACAGTATGAAAGACTAGGATGTATTTTGCGTCGTATTGTGCTAATATTGGTATTGATTGATCTTCAGGCGCCATAAAAATAAAACCAATGTTTTCTATTTTTGTGGTGTTTACTGTGGCATTATCAGCTAAACTAGTAACGTTACCAGGTATTCCAAGCCAATAACCATAATCCCACCAAGCACAAACGACATCTGTTGACTGTAGATTACTGTTTGTGTAATTTAGCATATCTAGCCATTCATTTACGGGTTCATTAGGAGCTATTGGAAGACTGCCTGAACTGATTGTAATAGGAGAATACGCTTGAGTTATTGCCCTTGGAATTCCACCATTTTGAGGAGTAAAAGACAGGTTTAAAACTAAAAGCATAAAGATTAAGGCGATTGCTCCTCCACCATACTCTTTGCCCACTCGGCGCAGGCGCCGTTTTGATTTTCCAGTTGTTAAAGATGATTCCTTTAATAATGCGAAGAATGGTTTTAGTAAACCAATAATTCCTTTTGCAGCTAAAAGAGCGAAAGCTGGTGCAAATATCACAAGAAGACGAACCATAGAGGATGCGAAATAAAGAGAGGTAGCACCAAAAATTAAAAGAAATACATTTCGATTTGTAGGATTTCTTAAAGTGAAATAGATACCTGTTAAAAAGAACATCACACCCAAACCGAGTTCATAGTAAATAAAACCCCATGATGAAATTCTATGTTCAGCTACAGACTCTATTAGTGGAGAATCAGATCGAATGCGAGGATCCAAAACAGTTAAAAACTTTCCAGCTATGCCCTCCATGTAGCCTAGCTGCCACATTATTATTATCGCTCCCACAGTTATTGATACTGCTGCAATTGTTAAGTAAATCTTAGTTTTTTGGTTAATGTTATAACGAAGAAGTTCTGCAAGACATAGCAAAACAAACAAAGCTGCTACTGGTAAAATTGCGCTTGAAATCATATAATCTAAAGATACATAGGGCCATTTGGTTGCAATAAAAAGAGCTAAACCAAAAGTTATGCTATAAGATATGAGTAGACGTTGACTGTATCTTTTTAGTAAAAGTAATATGAAAACAAAAAGAACAGTTAAATTCACCAAAAAATAAGCGGCGCCCCACCCTAAAATAAAATAAGCTATTGAGCCGGCAGCTGCTAAAGAATATAAAATAGATGAAAACAAGGTTCTTTTTGAATCAATGGATCTCAAAAACATAAAAATAAATAATAATAGCCCGATCATCCCTGGAAGCTCGCTATCAAAAAATCCTAAAGAACTCCTTTGTAGAAAGGAGGGAGAAAGAGCAAGGAAAAGTGCAGAAAATAAACCAATAGTTTTTCCACCAATATCTTTACCTATAAAATAGATTATTAAACATGCAAATGTACCAAGTACTGCTGGTAGGAGCGCACAAAAAGCCATCAAATCAATATTAGCGCCAAAAAACGATACAACTCCATAAAGTACTGCTGCGGTCATTGGTAATGAAGGTAATGATCGAGACATGTCTAATCCATCAGGATACCATAATTGCTCATTTCTCCAACCTGGCTCAGGATAGTAAGGTGATAGTAAACCATTTTCTACCATTTGATTAGTTAGACTAAATTGATAATAGGGATCAAATTCGTTTAAGCGCATAGTACCTGAAGGAATTTCCCAACGAATTGGCAAAAGACGGACAGTAAAAGCGATAACTAGAATTAAAAGCAATGCAGAATAACAAATTACGGACGCGCGACTAGCATTTCTCAATCCTCCAAAAGATTTGAGAATTTTATTTAATCGTTCATTTGACAGTATCTCTTCCTCCAACATGCAATGTATCAGCATACAAGGATTAGGTCTTCTATTCGCTTTTGTGATTAATAATTGTTTAGATGTTAATTACTCTAAAAACAAATTATGATAGAATGACTTGTAAATTTCTTATTTAAAAGGTCTAATTTCAACATCGATGGGTAATAAAGAGAGTTTCTTTCCACAATTAGGACATTTCCCATCATGTTGTTGTATTATTTCATCAGGAGGCTTAAGATCCTTGCCGTTATATAAGACATGGCGGCACTCGTGACAAATAACACATTGTGGCATTCCAGTCACTTCCATAAAGGTAACAAATGCCATCTATTTAATGGTTACTAACTACGAATAGAAAAAAATTTTTCTAAATAGAATAAGATTTGCAGTTCAATTGTATTCATACCGTGAAGGTTTTGCCTGTTTCTTCATAGATACAACTCCAATTGTTGTAACTATTATTGATGATAGAATTACTATAAAAGATATTTCTGGAAAAGCTTCAGAGTTAGGGATTCCCATTGTAAGGGGAAGAGATGCCAGAACAGCTGCAGCTAGACCCCTTGGGAACATTATCGTCATCAAAGTTTTTACTGACTGGAGATTAGATTTTAGGGTTGCTATTCTTATTATTACAAATCGGATTCCAAGAAAAGCAAAAGTTAGCAGTATTCCAAATAGAGCTGAATAAAAGGATGAGAATGTAAATAGGAGTCCAGTGAATACGAAAAAGAAAGAGCGAATTAAGAAACTAATTTGACAATGAAAATCACGCACGTTATCATCAATAGAAACAGTTGCTCTGGATCTTAGTAGTTTTGCAATAGATCTGTTGTTTCCGATAATTAGACCTAAAAATAAAGCTGAAATTGCTCCACTTCCTCCTAGAAGGGTAGCAACTACATATGTCAAAAATAATACTGCTAATGTTAACATGTATGAATTAGGTTTACCTTTTAGTTTTTCCAGAGAAAATAGCCATAACACTCCAAAACCTATACCTACCAGAATACCAACACCAAAAGCTATACCAACTGAACCAAGAGCAGCTTCTATGCTTAATTCTCCTGAAAGCAGAATATTTATCACGGCAAATGCACCAACAGTGCATAAAACATCAGTTAGTATAGATTCAAGACTCAAAAGAGTTTCAACTTCTTCATTGACACCAATTTTTCTTGTCAATGCTATAACAATTAATGAACTGCCTCCTCCCACTATGCTTCCTAGCAACAAACCATTTAGAAGTCTCCAACCAAGGAGGAATTTGCAGAGACCGGCTGTAATTAATACATTTAATGTCCAACCTAATGATGCCATAATAAGAGCTCTTGGACTATTTTTTACAGCTTCTGCAATGTTCATATTTAGTCCTCCATCAAAAAGAATAATAATTAGCGCTAAAGCGGAAAAATAGGGTGTAATTGCGAGCAATTCTTCTTGAGCAAAGAATTGAAAAATCGGCCCCAGTAGCACACCCAACAAAAGTAGAAGAAGAGGATCAGGAATACTTGTTCTTTTAAAGAATTCTTCCCCAAGAAATCCTAGTATGATTATAATTCCTGCAACTAAGAAAGCTAATACGGCCACATCCAACTTTCTATCACCCCAGGATATTATTTGATATAGTTCATAATTAATGATAGTTAAGATTTACTATTGGTAATTCTAACAAATAAAATCAATAAGGTTTTTTTAAAAAAAGTGGTTTTGTCTATAAGTAATAGAAAAAAATAGATTGTTTTGTTGTGTAAACCTTTTTGTCTTAGTATTGATTTTCATTGTCCAAGTGTGGATTACAAAATTTTGCAAAAACAGACGTTAATTATAACTGAAAAACCGAGTGCAGCTAGGAGGCTAGCTTTAGCTTTGGACTATGATGGAAATCCAGAAGAAAAGTCTGAGAAAGGAATCACTTACTACATTGTAAAAAGAGATGTTGCAATAATTATTGTTCCTGCATTAGGACACCTTTACACTGTTGCAATCCAAAAGAGTGGAAAGTATCAGTATCCAGTTTTTGATTTTAGATGGGTACCTAAACATTTAGTTGAACGTAAGTCATCCCCAATAAAAGCTTGCATAGATCTAATTTCAAAATTGTCAAAGAAAGCCGAAAAATTCGTAGATGCATGCGATTATGATATTGAAGGAAGCATAATAGGTTATACAATTCTGAAATATGCTTGTGGGGATAAACAACGTATAGCGTATAGAATGAAGTATTCAACTCTAACTAAAGAAGAGATAATAAGAGCTTACAATGAAATGTCAGCTAATTTGGATTTTTCTATTATTGAAGCAGGTTTAGCAAGACATGAAGTAGATTGGCTTTATGGGATTAACCTATCCAGAGCACTAACATTAATAGCGAAAAATTACAGCGGCAGCTATGCAACATTAAGTACAGGAAGAGTGCAAGGTCCAACACTAAATTTTCTTGAAAAATTAGAGATAAAAAGAAAAAGTTTTGTTCCAACACCATATTGGTGTATCAAAGCCAAAGTTAAAATTGGAAACACTATCTTCGAAGCAGACTATAAAAAGAAAGCAATAAAAAAGAAAATAGATGTTGACAATATAATTGAAAATTGTAATGGTACAAATTGTCTAATTGAAAAGATTGAGAAGAAGAACCATAAATTGAAGCCTCCATTCCCATTTTATCTAGGCTCTCTACAAAGAGAAGCTTACAAATTCTTTAAAATAACTCCAGAACGTACCGCTAAGATTGCACAACGTTTGTATCTTGAAGCTTTAATCTCGTACCCAAGAACTAGCAGTCAAAAACTTCCCTCAACACTGGATTATAGAGCAATACTTGAGAAATTACGAAGAAATCTAATTTATAAAAAGCTAGTATCGATCCTTCTTAAAAAGAGATTACTGAAACCAAATGAAGGACCAAAAAAGGATCCTGCTCACCCTGCTATTTTTCCAACAGGCAACCTACCAGAAAGAAATCTAAATACTGCTGAAAAAAAAATATTTAACCTAATTGTCAAAAGATTTTTAGCAGTTTTTAGCGAGCATTCAATGGTACAAAAAACAACAATAAACATTAACATAGATAAGAATTTTTTTTTAATAACTGGATCTCAAATATTAGAAGAAGGTTGGCTAAAATTTTATCAACCATATTTCAAATATAAAAATAATTCATTACCGTTGATTACCGAAAAACAAAAAATTAAATTTATTAAAGCAATTTCAGAAAAAAAATTCGTAAATCCTCCCTCTAGATTTAATCCAAGTAGTCTTCTAAGAAAAATGGAAAAAGAGAACATAGGAACAAAAGCAACTCGTTCTGGAATTATAAAGACTTTAGAAAAACGAAAATACGTTTTTGGTGAAAAAATTGTTGTAACAGAATTGGGTTTTGAAATCATTGAAATTCTCAGAAAATATTGTCCAACTATAATCTCAATTGAATTAACTCACAAACTGGAAGAGAGAATGGAGGACATAAAACATGGAAAAGAAAATAGAGACGGGGTAATAAACGACACGATTAAACTATTAATGAAAACAACAAAAATCCTAAAAACTAAAGAGATAGAAATTGGTGCACAATTGAGTCGCGCAGTCCAAAAAGCACGAATTCAAGAGAGAAATGTTGGTTCTTGCCCTTCTTGTGGAAATGGTAAACTTTTGATGATTCGGTCAAAAAAAACTGGAAAACGTTTTGTCGGTTGCACAAATTATTTTGAAGGGATCTGCAAAACTTCATATCCACTTCCACAAAAAGGTCAGGTAAAACCATCGATTAAAAAATGCAAAGAATGTGGTTGTCCCACCGTAAGAGTTATGACTAAAAGAAAACGAGTTTGGAATTTGTGTCTAGATCCCCAATGTCCATCAAAAAGGAAGTGTGAAAAGGTTGAAGTGTAAATTATGCGAAAGAGAAATAATTGAAAAAGAATTTTGTCTATTTCATAGATATGCTTATGATAAAATAAAGAAAGGTTATGTGATATGGGTGGAAGCATTGGATATTAATTGGAAAGACTATTTAAATGAGATTGAGAAAAATTCATTAACAGGAAGATGGGCTAAAGAAGTAATAAAGTTCATTAAAGAATAGTGAGTTCAAATAACATGTCACATAAAGCTAAAAGAAAAATGTATTCTGAGTCTTCTTCATTTGAAAGATGGTTACGGAAAATTTCTGGTGTTAAACCTTCATCTTTTGCCATCACAATAATATTAATCGCTTATGCAGTTTTTCTTTTTGGTGGAGGTTTATTCACTATTGTATCTCCAATTTTTCCACCATATACAGGAAGCACGTTTTTATTTATCTATCCTGAACTAGCATCTCAATTCATATCTGATACATTAATTGCAGCAACATTATACGTTTGGGGATTTATAGGAGTATTAGCTCTTTATAAAAGCACAAAATACGCTTACAAACCACGAGAAGCATATATGTGGGCTATAATTGGTGCAACACTTTTACTTTCAGCGTATTTTATCTTAGAAGTTATAATTTTACAAAAGACTGGATAAAGTAAAAATTACCAAGGATTCTTTTTTAATCCTAATTTGTATGCTCCAAAATTAGTTAATAAATGGATAGGCGGAGTTATTAATATGACAACCAATGCTAGCTGCCAGTCTATTATTGATAGTGGAATAGAAAAAACCAAGGCACCAATTACAAAATCGATTTGATCAATTATTGGAAGCAGATCGCCAGGCGAAATACCTAATCGTCTCTTTAAAAATGAGCCAGCAATATCACCCAACAATGCACCCAAAGGTGGAAGAATAACAAAAAGGGGAGGATATTCAAAAATCAGCAATTCTACAATCCCAACTAATACTCCAATAGCTAAACCAAAAAAGAAACCTCTGAAAGTTTTGTTTGATCCAAAAACTCTTTTTCCATCCAAGAACTTTTTTCCAAAGTCCATTGGAAATCCACCACCTACAAGAACAGGAGTCGCATTGGCACAATAAGCAGGAAATATGAATAATAGTGCTTCAGCCAGCAACGTTGCTATTACCATTTAATCAAACGTAACTAAAGGATCATACAATTATGTATTCCGGTTCCATTTATTCTTAAGGTACAATAAGCTTCATGCAAAGCATTAGGAGTTTTTTCAAATTCTGCTTTAATCATCTGAGAATCCTCTGTAGGCTTCAATGAAATTATTGTGTCTGCCCAGAATTTCAGAACTCTAGTAGCGACAGGTTCCACACAAACATATGATTCCCCAAAAACACTTCGTACTTGACTAGTTATTATTATCGGTAGCTTCTGAAGTTTAGTATTTTGTGCTAATATAGCTAATTGTCTATTTAATTCTCGGTTTAAAACAAATATCTTCTTAGAAGATGTTCCAAGATTAGCTCGATATAGTGATGTAAAAGTATCAATTATGATTAAACCAAAGTTTTTTGTTGTGTATTCTGAGAGATTATCTATGACAGTGGTTTGTTCTTTGAAGTCAATTGGTCTCAAAAGAAGAATAAGGTTAGCAACCTGTTTGAAATTTTCTGAGGTTATTTGAGCTAATCTAAAGGATGAGAAAGTGTGATCACAATCTATAAACAAAGTTTTTCGATTTTGAAGAGCACAATTGATAGCACATTGCATTGCTATTGTTGTTTTTCCTGTTTCTGGTTCGCCGTAAATTAACGTAATACTTTCTGGTGATATACCTCCACCTAAATATTTGTCCAAACACTCGCAACCAGATTGAATCCTATTCATTACGCTAATTCACAAACAAAGTAAGGATCACGAAACTAATAATCTGTTTCATGAAAACCAATATCGAGTATACTAAATTTAGCTAATAAGATGATACACTAATTCAATTAAAGACCAAGTTTTTTGCTAGTCGTTATATTTAAAAAATTCACGGATTTCTTGAGATAGAACTTCATCTTCATTAGGTAAAACTTTCAATCTTTCACTCATCCAAGAGGGAAGAAAAGCACGACAGTAATATGTAGCAAAACGATAATCTAAGAAAATTATAGCTCCTTTATCTTTAAGAGTTCTAATAGGCCTCCCCGCAGATTGTGAAGCTTTTTTCATTGCAGGTAAAAGGTAACCAAATTGTTGACCCCTTCTAGGAAAAAGTTTTTCGTAATATGAAATTTGAGCTTTCACTCTAGGTTTTGGTTCAGCGTAGGGTACACCCACGACTATAACAGAATTCATTTGATTTCCTGGAAAGTCAACACCTTCAGAGGTTCGTCCTCCTTGAACACCTAGAAAAACCGCGCCTCCATTTTTGCTATAAGTTTTGAAGTCGGCTACCAGTTTTTCGTTCATCTTGGAACTCATTCCTCGATATTCGTGAAAGAGTGGTTTATCTAGAGCTCTTTCTAGACCTTCATTGATTAAGGAGGAGAGTACTCTAAATGAAGCGGTGAAAATTCCTGTATTTGCAGGGGTATTATTAACCACTTCAACTATTCTGCGAATCATTGTCTTGTACATAATTTTGGTCCTTTTTTGCAGAGCAGTTGATAAACCAAGGCAAACTATTGGGAGAACATTTTCCTTTGGAAAAGGGGATGGAACAAGTGATTGGACTGTATTTTCTGGAAGTTTAGTTATTAGAGCATACGCTTGTAATGGTTGGAGGGTACCAGACATTATTACATTAGAATATGTTGATGAGAAAACAGGTGAAGTAATTTTAGAAGGATCCAAAGCAACTATCTCTAGTTTTGCGGTCCTTACTTTTTCCCGAGTAAAATACGTGCTTGCTAAATTGATGAAAGATTCTTCGTCAATAGTTTTTAGCCAGTTAATTAGAAATTCGCTCATACCATGAATGTAAGATCTAGGATTTTTTCCCTCTGAAAGTAATTTCCGTTTTATAGCGTTGCCAACTTCATGAAGTTCATTGAAAAATGCAATAGGATTGGCTATATCACCATGTTTTTGAAGCATTTCTAACAGGAGTTTAGGTGGAATTATTTGTTCTCCTCTAATGTTAGCAGTTAATTCTTCAATTTCATTTTTCATGAAATTAGCAAAAAAAGTAATGTCTTTGTTCCCAAATTTCTTTGCTTCTAACTCTGCCTGTCTTAAAACGAATAGGGATAAACTACGGCTAGATATGTTTATTGCAGTTTCTGGTAAATTATGAGCTTCATCAACAATAAGAATTATTTTTTTAAGCTGAGTTTCAAGATTTTTTAGGAACGCATTTCGTATAATTGGATCAAAAACATAAAGATAACTCAAAGCGATAACTTTAATATCAGATAACGATGACTTCACAAGCTCGTAAGAACACAGTTTTTTCTTTCTGCAAACTGTTTGTATCTCAGAAGATTTATATGGCCTCATAGAAATCTGTTGTTGAAGTCGAAGATAGTCATATGTTTCTTGCTGTGGATTTCGGTGATATGGACATCTACTTTTTGTTTTGAGTAGTTCACAAATCTCCATATGAGACTTCGAATCATTAGCGTTTTTAGACGCAAAATTATTAAGGCACATATGGTTTCTTCCGCGAATAGAAATACCCGATACTTTGTGTTTTCTGGAGATCGCTCTTAACTCCTCTATAACTCGATCATGTTGT
>JAOZGY010000018.1 GCA_026015145.1 Candidatus Bathyarchaeota archaeon
TATTACCAAATATCTAACATTTTTGGTATGAGTTATCTAAGATTCAATAAACGTATGTGTGATGAAATGGTGCGGAGGGTGGGATTCGAACCCACGAACCTCTACAGGATAGGCGCCTCAGGCCTACGCCTTTGACCTGGCTTGGCAACCCCCGCTCATACCAACTATTATCTTAAGATAATCGGGTAGCAAGTATTAGAAAGAGAGTCCTATTAAAAGTGTTTAGTTTGGTTGATAGACCTTAATCAAAGAAGACATTGGTATTCTATGGACCAAGTTATAATTCATAAGAAAATTGCTAGAGGTTTGAATACCACAATTTAGGGTTAGTTATCAATAAAAGATTGGTAATAATAGGAAGTAAAGAGGTTTAAGATATCAAAAGACTTCGTTTTAATCAATAAAATTTCTAATTAAAGCAGTTCTCTTATATCCCGCTTTTCCAAATATTTCTTTAAAGGAAACAAGGATAAAATTGAACTCCAAGAAAAAAATCCCCGAAGAATGCGAAGAATGTGAAATTAGTCGCAATAAAATGTATTGCTGGAATAGAGAGAGATTCTTGGAAACACTGTTAAGTAACAGCGAATCTGTGGAAGAGAATTGGAGTGAAACAGAACTACCACAAATTACAGAAAAAATTATGAAAAATTACGAAAAAGTAGGTGGTATAGATCATCTTGAGGGAAGAGATTTGCCTTCAAAAAAGATTGTAATCGAAGTATTAGAAGATCTCTTCACGATCCTCTACCCTGGATATCTAGGCAAAGAAGAAATAACAAAAATCAACATCAAAACCGTACTTAATACCACTCTAACATCAGTATTTGAAAGATTAACAAATGAAATAGAGAAAAGTCTAAAATATATATGCAGAAAAATTGTTGAATGCCCTAAAGATATCTGTCGTAAAAGAGCTAAAGTGGTCATTAAAGAGCTAATAGAAAGAATCCCGGAAATACGGATGTTCCTAAGTGGGGATATAGAAGCAGCATTTAAAGGAGATCCAGCAGCGGCTAGCAACGAGGAAGTAATTCTTAGTTATCCATGTGTTTTAGCCATAACAACCTACAGAATAGCCCATGAACTATACTTGCAAGGAGTACCGTTAATTCCAAGAATAATGAGTGAACATGTTCATTCAATGACGGGGATAGATATTCATCCTGGCGCAAAAATTGGAAAGAACTTTTTCATAGATCATGGAACTGGAGTTGTGATAGGTGAGACTTCAGAAATTGGTGATAATGTGAAAATTTATCAAGGAGTAACCCTAGGAGCTTTAAGTTTTCCAAAAGACAAAAAAGGAGAAGTAATTAGAGGGAGAAAAAGACACCCCACAATAGGAAATAATGTTGTAATATATTCAGGAGCAACGCTTCTTGGACCTGACGCTATAGTTGGGGATAATGTTACAATTGGAGGAAATGTATGGCTTACAACACCAGTTACAGCAAATACAAAAATAGCTATATCACGACCTGAACTGCAATTTAAAAAAAAGAAAGAAAAACAATAAAACGTTTGATTAAAGCAGTCTAAAATTTTCTTTAACTGTTGTCAATACTACATGAGTATTTGTTCTTTCAAGATAAGGTAAAGATAACATGTATTTTGTAAACCTACCAAGCTCCTCACGGTTCTTAAATTTTGCAATAATCACAGCATCAGTTAAACCAGTTACGTCATACACACCACAAACGTTTGGATTCTTTGCAATCTCATTTTCCATTTCAACAAGTTTACCCTTGGAAACAGTTACTTCTGTTAAGACAGTAAGTTGATATCCCAACTTTTCTTGATCCAAAATTGCAGAGTACCCTTTGATTAATCCTTTTTCTTCCATCTTCTTAATCCGGGAAAGAACTGTACCAACAGAGACACCAATTTTTTTGGCAATCTGTCTACTTGAAAATCTAGCATCTTCCAATAATTTTTCTAAAATTTTTTTATCAGTTTCATTCAGGGTCACAATTATCCCCTTGCACATTTTTTCAACTAAAAGGACTTTTTCAAGTCATCCTTTTGTTTATCAGCTAATTACCTTAATATAAGTTTAGATTGAGACAACAAAATCAAAAAAAAGTTTTTTGAATTGAAAGTTAATAGCATTGAATAGAAAAAGACAGGAATATTAAAGTACTAGATTGGAAATTCAAGTACCCGAGTAAGAAAACATGGAGAAAAGATATGATACCATTCTCGTTCTAGACTTTGGAGGTCAATATTGTCACCTCACTGGAAGAAGAATCAGGGAGGAAGGAGTATACTCCGAAATCGTACCTCATGATATCAAAATAGAGGAAATAAAAAGCTTAGAAAAAAAAACAACATAAAAGGATTAATTCTTTCAGGTGGTCCATCAAGTGTATATGAGCATAATGGACCAAAAATGGATCCAAGGCTAGTAAATATTGATTTACCAATTTTGGGTTTATGTTATGGATTGCAGCTTATTGCACAAATCACCCAAGGAAAAGTAAAACCTGCAACTTGCAAAGAATATGGAACAACGTTTGTATCAATCGATAAAGCTACAGGGATTCTACGGGGATTAAACAAAAGGGAAAAAGTTTGGATGAGTCACGGAGACACAGTATATGCTCCACCTCCAAGTTTTGAAATAATGGCTCATTCAAAAAATTGTCCAGTTGCAGCCTTTAAGCACAAGAAAAAACCTATTTATGGACTACAATGGCATCCAGAAGTTATTCATACAAAAAATGGAGCTAAGATGCTAAACAACTTCATATTTGAAGTGTGTAAATGTGAAGCAAATTGGAAAATGGAAGACATTATAGAAAAAATGGTTAAAGAAATAAGATCAGCTGTTGGTGAAGAAAAAGCGATAATAGGATTGAGTGGAGGAATAGATTCCAGTGTGGCTACAGCACTTGCAGCCAAAGCTATAGAGAATAAACTCACAGCTGTTTTTGTTGATCATGGTTTTATGCGTGAAGGTGAACCTGAACAAGTGAGAAAAACTTTTCAAAAATTCAAACTTAACTTTGAAGTTGCAGAAGCTCAAGAAAGATTTATGCACAAATTGAAAAAAATAATTGATCCAGAAAAGAAGCGAAAAATAATTGGTGAGGAATTCATAAGAGTTTTCGAAGAAAAAGCAAATATCATTGACGCAAGTTTCCTTATACAAGGAACTATATATCCTGACAGAATTGAATCTGGTTTTAGTAAAAATTCAAAAAAAATTAAATCTCATCACAATGTCGCAGGTTTACCATCAAAAATCAAATTCAAAAAGATCTTAGAGCCACTTCGAGATCTATATAAAGACGAAGTCAGAAAAGTCGCCAGAATGCTAGGCTTACCAAAAAAACTTGTAGAACGACAACCATTCCCAGGACCAGGATTAGCTGTAAGAATAATTGGTGAAGTGAATAATGAAAAAAATAGAATAATTAAACAAGCCGATAAAATAGTTCGAGAGGAAATCGAAAAAGCCAAATTGGACAATAAATTGTGGCAATACTTCGCCGTTCTAACAGACACAAAAGCCACGGGTGTGAAAGGAGACGCTAGAGCCTATGGCTATGTGGTAGCTATACGAGCCGCAGAAAGCCGCGAAGCTATGACTGCAAACTTTGCAAAAATCCCTTATTCAATACTAGAAAAAATTGCTACAAGAATTACTAATGAGATACCTCAAGTAACCCGCATAGTTTATGATATTACTCACAAGCCCCCAGCAACAATAGAATGGGAATAAAACCAAGAGTAAATAATCATAATAGCTTAAAACAACATTTGATTTTACAGGGTAGAGATAGAAATGAAAGCATTGATACTAGCTGGTCGTTTTGGTACAAGATTGAGACCAATTAGTTGTACAAGACCAAAAACTCTTTTCCCTATAGTAAATAAACCATTATTAGAAGGTATTTTTGAACGCCTAGCAAAAAACAGCATTAAAGAAGTCATTATGGCTGTTAATGGATTAACTAAGTTCTATATCAAAAAGCAAAGAATCCAAGAATATGGATTAGAAATTACATATTCAATAGATCCCCCAAAAAAACCTCTTGGAACTGCAGGACCAATAAAAAATGTTGAAAACCTTATTGGAAAATCAGACTCGTTCTTAGTTTTAAACGGGGATATTTTCGCTGATATAAACTATAAAGAAATCATAAAAATTCACAAAGAAAAACAAGCATTAGGTACAATAGCACTCTACAAAGTCAAAGACCCCACCAGATATGGCTCTGTTGAAATTTCAGACAATAATCAAATAACACAATTCATAGAGAAACCAAAAAAAGGAATGGCACCAACCAATCTAATTAATGCTGGAATTTATGTATTAGACCCCGCAGTGTTTCAATATATCGAAAAAGATAAAGCTGTTTCAATGGAAAGAGAAGTCTTTCCCATACTGGTTGAACAAAAAAAACTCTATGGCTATAATATGCAAGGTTTATGGATGGATATTGGTAAACCAGCTGGATACCTGCAAGCAAACAAAATCCTTCTAGAAACGTCTAATAAAAAAATAAAATATAAGAAAAAAAATTCAGTAATAAAAAACCCCGTGTCAATTGATAATGATGTTAAAATAGGATCAAAAACAATAATTGGTCCATTTACAGTTATAGGAAAAAACGTATCTGTGGGTGATGGTGTAGAGATTATCGAGTCTGTAGTTTTTCCTGATGTCGAAATTCAAGATTACACAAAAATAATGGGAGCCATTATTGGTGAGGGCGTTATTATCGGAAAAAACGTGCGAATAAACAAAGGGTGCATAATCGGAGATTATGCAAAAATTAGGGACAATCTCACAATCCATGAGGGAGCAGCAGTTTGTCCAGGAAAAGAACTCACTGAAAACATTTTAAAATCAAACGGAATCTGTTAAAAGGGAGAAGGAAAAAATTGAATAAAAAAAAACTCTTCGGAACAAATGGCATACGCGGATTAGTTAATAAAGAATTAACATCAGAAATTGTAATTGCTATGGGTTCAGCAATCGGGACATTCTTTAAAAGAGGAAATCTAATAGTAGGTCATGATGCAAGAACCAGTGGACCAATGTTCTCTAGAGCAATAATTGCAGGATTAACAGCTACAGGATGTAACGTTTTCTTTGCAGGTTTAGCACCAACACCAGCTTTGCAATATGCAATTAAAAATCATAACATGAGTGGTGGTGTGATAATAACGGCTTCTCATAATCCACCAGAATATAATGGAATAAAGGTCATTTGGAAAGATGGAATAGAAATTTCTCATAAACAAGAGATTGAAATAGAAAATATTTATTTTAATAAAGATCAAATCCTTGCCGAATGGAATAAACTAGGCTCAAAAATTGAATTGCATGGAATAAACACTGAATATATTAAGGCGATAAAAACACATATTGATCTACCAAGAATTATACAAAAAAAATTCCATGTTGTTGTAGACGCGGGTAATAGTGTAGGAGGAATAACAACACCATATCTTCTCCAAGAACTTGGATGCAAGGTTACTACAATAAACGCTAATATCGATGGCACATTTCCTGGTCGTTTACCGGAACCACGACCAGAAATTCTAAAAGATATAGCATCAATCGTTAGGGCAGTTAAAGCGGATTTAGGAGTAGCATTTGATGGTGATGCAGATAGATCGATTTTTATTGATGAAAAGGGAGAAATTCATTGGGGAGACAAAACTTTCTCCTTGATAATTAAACATTTTCTAATAAAAAATCCAGCCCAAAAAATTGTAACACCTGTTAGCTCTTCAACACTAGTAAAGGACACTGTTAATACATATAATGGCGAGTTAATTTGGACAAAAGTTGGAAGTGTAACAGTCTCACAAACAATGAAAAAGGAAAAAGCTAAATTGGGTGGAGAAGAAAATGGAGGAGTTTTCTATGGCCCTCATCAAACAGTTCGAGATGGAGCTATGACAACAGCTTTAATTTTAGAAATAATGGCTATAACAAACAATAAATTATCTACACTAATCGAGAAGCAACCGAAATATTATCTTGAAAAAGGAAAAGTATCGTGCGCAGAAGATAAGAAAGGAAAAATAATGAATAAATTTCTTCAAGAAGTTAAAAATAAGAACATATCAAAAATTGATGGAGTAAAAATCTGGTTTGAGGATAAAAGTGCAATATTAGTTAGACCAAGTGGAACTGAACCCACAATCAGATTATATGCAGAAGCAAAAAATAAACAGAAAGCAGAAAAATTGATTCAAAAATTTAGTTCGAAACTTAAAGAAATACTATTAACAATTTGAAAAATCAATTAATTTTAATTATTGAGTTGGGGAAGAAGGGAATGCCTTTAGTTCTTGATTTGAAACTGAGTGAAATCGGTTTAAAAGAAAAGCGAGAAAAATACACGATAAGCATAATTGGTTGCCAACAAACCGGTCTTCAGTTTGCTTTAGCTTTTGCAGAAGCAGGTTTCAAGGTAATTTGTACAGATGAAGATCAAAATCTCTTACAATTGTTGTCGAAAGGAAAAACACCATATTTTGGTCGCGAAATGGAAACCAGAATAAACAGCAATGTAAAAAGAGGACGGTTAATTACTGAAAGTGAGATAAAAAACGCGGTTTCACAGAGCAACATCATAATTATAACAACCGCTACAAAAATCAATATACGAAATAAATTAAATTTTTCAAAGATAGAACGGAATTGCAAACGAATTGGCGAAGTACTAAATCGCGGTATGTTGGTCGTATATGGCGGCATAGCAAGCATAGGTTATATCGAAAACAACATTAAAGAAATACTTGAGAACACATCTGGGTTAAGAGTAAGCGAAGATTTTGGATTAATATACAGTCCCATCCAAGTTAGTGACCAACTCCCAGAGTTGTTTACAGATAAAAAACTGGTTCTAGCAGGGTTGGACAAGCATAGTCTAAACTCTGCAACTATAATTTTCCAAACTATAATGAAAAATGAGATAAAACAAGTATTAGGTTTTAAGAAATTAGAAGCAGCAGTATTATTCTCAATGGCAAAAAATGACCTAGACTTGGCATTTGCAAATGAAGTAGCCATATTTTGTGAAAAGACAGGTTTAGATTACTTTGAAATCACAAAAATATTAGAGAGCTACAAACCAAATAATGCTCAGCAAATTGGGATAGAAAAAGAGGAAAAATCCAAGTTCTATATGTTAATTGAAAATGCAGATACTAATGCTGTAAATGTTAAACTAATCACCCTGGCAAGGAAAACAAATGAGGGATTAGCCAGACATTCAATTAAACTAACTCATAAAGCGCTTCGAAAATGTGGAAAAACTTTACGAAGAGCAAAAATTTCTATCTTTGGCTCGATTCAACCAAAAACTACTGCCTCAGAACTCATTAAGTTAATTGAAAAAAAAGGTGCAAAAACAAGTTTGTATAACCCTTTTCGTCCAAAAAGATATCTAAAGGATGATAAAAAAAGGTCCAAAAGGAGTTTAAACGAGACAGTTGAAGGCACAGATTGTTTTATAATATTAAATGAGCACAAGAAAATTGATAGACTAAATTTCAAAAAATTGAGTGCTAGAATGAAAATGCCAGCAGCAATTGTTGATTTAGCAGGAGCTGTAAACCCTAAAAAAGCTGAAAAAGAAGGATTTACATATTATGGTTTGGGAAGAGGATCTGAAAAGTGAAAAAACTTGGTGTAGCAGTAATAGGAACGGGATTTTGGGGAAAAAACCATGCCAGAATTTACAAGGAGCTGGAATCAACTGAACTTATAGCAGTATGCGATGTGAACCCAGAAAGAGCAAAAAATATAGCTGATCAATTTGGAGTAAAACCCTATGCAAGTACGTCCAAAATGCTAAAAAACAGAAGAGTTGACGCTGTTAGCATATGTACGTGGTCAACCAAACTTGCCAGAGAAGCACTAAGATCACTAAAAATGAAAAAACATGTTTTAGTTGAAAAACCTATGGCAACAAACACGAAACAAGCAAAGAAGCTTCTGGAAACCGCAGAAGATAATTCTGTTTGTTTAACTGTTGGTTTTCTTATGAGATTCATACCAGGTTTGAAAAGAATTAAAGAAGCAGTTGCAAGCAAAAAAATTGGAGATATGGTTTGTGCAACTGCGAAAAGGGTTTCCCAGTGGCCTGAAAGAATAGGAGATGTTGGAGTAGTAAAGGATACTGCGATTCACGACATAGACATTATGAAATATCTAACAAATGAGGATCCTGCATGTGTTTATGCAAAAACAGGGAACATGAGACATAAAAAATTTGAAGATTATGCACAAATAATGCTAACCTATGAAGATGGAAAAAGTGCGTTTATTGAATCAAATTGGCTAACACCTTACAAAACTCGAAAGTTGATAATCACTGGAAGTGAAGCAATAATGAAATTAGATTACATTACACAAGAATTATGGATTGAACGACAAAAAAAAACAGTTCAACCTAAATATAAATTCAAAGAACCTTTGAAACTTGAGTTACAACATTTTGTTAATTGTATAATAAATAATGAAACACCAATAATATCGGGATTAGATGGTTTAAAAGCCCTAAAGATCGCTGAAGCAGCCTTGAAGTCTTCAACAAAAAACAAAGTAATTAAACTAAAATGGTAATCAAAAAAAATTATTGTCTTAATCGAAAAGGTTTGCCTTCACAAACAACTTTTTCAGGTAAGCTATCTTTCCATTTCTTTAAGAAGGGAAGGTCCTCAGACTCTTTTCTCAATTCATCTGGTAACATTTCTGGAATTTCATCGCGAATTGGATACCAACGTAAACATTTAGGGCAAACAATTGATCCTTCAACAATTTCTTCTTCTTCTTTAAAAATATAAAGATCAAGAGGGTGATACTTGTCAATCGGACAGGCCAAAATTTCCATTAATCGTCTCTTCATTTCTCATCACATAATACAGAATAAATAATGATTTATTAAAATCTGTCTGGGATATTCATTATTTTAATATCAATTACAACTTGATACCAATTCGGACCAATACTTCTTACAATACGAGAAAATGGAATATCGTAAAGAACGCCTAAACTACTTAATTTTTTACTCACACTAAATTTAATTTTATCTGTTGGACTCTCGGTTTTCTTTGCATATTCAAAAGCGTAATAATGGATCCATCCTCCAGATTTTTTAAGTGATAGCAGAGCAGAAGATAAATATTCAAAAGCTCTTTCAGGTAAGGGCATCAATACACGATCAGCCAAACCTTGCAACTCTTTTCCAATAATAACTTTTGCATCACCAAGTAACGGTATTACTTTACCATAAACTCGATTAAGACAAACATTTTTTTGCATGAACTGAATGGCTATTGGATTTATATCTATAGAATATACTTTCGCAGATTTAATCCACTTAACGATTAATATCGAGAAACAACCAACTCCTGCAAACATATTCACAACCACTTCATTTGCCATAACCTTTCTTAATACTCGCCATCTTTCATGAGAAAGCCTAGGAGAAAAATAGCATTTTTCAAGATCAACAGAGAATAGACAATTATGTTCTTTATGAACAGTGCAGGTTCTTTTTTCACCTAACATATAATCCAATTTTCGAAGACGAAAAGTTCCATCTATTGAACCCGATTGGAACAATACAGTCTTAATGTTCTTGTTAAAATTCTTGAGGGCTCGACTAAACTTTCCAATTTCTCTTAAAGAAGATGGATTATTAGGGATCGATCTAATTATTGCAATATCACCAATAATATCATAAGAACTGGATAAACTACAATTCTTAGAATAAAAAACAGGATTTTTTCTCAATCTGAATTATCAATCTACAACTTCGATAATATAAAGGATCACAGGAAACATTTAAAAGTAAATTTCTTTTCCTTTGTAAAAGTGGTTGTTTCAATGGATAGAACAGGAATTATCTATGAATGCATGAGATGTGGTTCAACAGTTCCTTCTGAAGAATTGGAGCTACGTGGTGGAGAAATAAAGTGCATAATTTGTGGCTATAGAATTCTTAAAAAAGTAAAACCACCCGTAGTCAAGCGAGTAAAAGCTAGATAAAAGGCCTATCCAAAACCTAGATTTTCATATATCATGCTTACGAGCCCCTAGAAAAAGTCGTCATCTTTAATTCTTCTAAGAGCTTTCGTTCTTAATTTTATTGAGCGAGAAGGTATTTCTTCAGGTTTCCGCTCAACTGTTTTTCGTTTAACAGTTTCTCCACAGATCCCTTTTGGCAAAAGACGCCTTTTATAACACATTGCATAAGTGCAATCTTCTACTTTGCATTTCTCTTCAGTCCACCTACACCATATAATATTTTGTCGGTAGAAAGTGGAGTTTTTCACACATTTAAAAGATCGACAGGTTGGAGAACAATTCTTTGTTTGTGCCAAAAATATACACCCCTTGTACCATTCATAAAAATTTAATATTGAGAGGTATTACTAAAGAACGTAATTTGCTAAAAAGTCATATAAACTTTTTTATTCTATACTCAAAATTGCTAATACAAAAAATGAACTCAATATACCAAATTTGATTTTGGATTATTTAAAATGATTTTTATTGAACTATATCTATTAATAATTTTCTGGATAAGTTAAAGGAGAAAATGTAGAAATTTGGAAAATCAAATCCCTTTATCCTTATTACGAGCACTAAAAAAACAAAAGTATCATAGAATAGGAAAACATTCAGCAGTTAAGAGATGCAAATGGTTAAATGAAGCTTTAACAAAAAACAGATCGTGCTATAAACAGAAGTTCTATGGAATAAAGAGCCACCAATGTATTCAGATGTCTCCTTCACTTTTTTATTGTAATCAACAATGTCTTTTTTGTTGGAGAGCTCAAAAAGGAGACATAAACATCAAACAGGATCTAAGCAATATACCTATGAGCGATCCACCCGAAGAAATCATTAGTGGAATTCTAAAAGAACAATCTTCAATTTTGAGTGGATATGCAGGAAATAAACAGATAAACTGGAAAAAATTTGCTGAAGCTTCAAAACCGAAGCACGTAGCTATAAGTTTAGCTGGAGAACCAACTTTTTATGAACACCTTGGGGAATTAATTCAATTATTGCACAAGAGGGGATTAACTACATTTCTTGTGTCAAATGGCACCATGCCATCAAAATTGCGAGCGTTACCTGAAGAACCTACTCAGCTTTACATTTCATTATGTGCCCCTAAAAAAGATGTTTTTAATCGTGTTTGCAGACCTAAAGTATCTGGTGCTTGGGAAAAATTAAATGAAACTCTAAGTTTTCTTTCAAGTTTCAATTGTCCTACAGTTATTAGAATGACCTTAGTAGATGGCTTTAATATGAAAGATTGTGAAGGATATGCAAAAATTATCAGAATGGCATCGCCAACATACATTGAGGTTAAAGCTTTTATGCATGTTGGTTTTTCTGGTCTCCGATTAAGCTATGATAGAATGCCTAGTCACGAGAAGATTAAATATTTTTCAGCGGATTTATCAGAAAAAATTGGATATAAAATTATAGATGAATCCAAAGAGAGTAGAGTTGTATTGCTAAGTAAAAGAGATAAACCAATAAAGTTTAGTAATCCCTAATTGAAAAAACCAAAATAACATTATTTAATATAATTTTATTTTTCATCCGTTGGAGTTCTTAAAGAAACATAAAGAATAAGTATTTGCTATTAACAAAATGGGAGAATGGGTTAAAACTTGTCAGGATTAAAAATAATACTAAAAGAAGGAAAAAAAGAGCTCATTGAGATAAATAAAATTCGGGAATCTACGCAAAAAAGTATGCGAAAAACATTAAGGCTTTCAAAGCAAGCTATATTGAGTATTCACCAAAAAAAATTCTTTGAAGCGAAAAGACTCGTTGGAAATGCAAAAAAGATCATAGCAAGATTAAAAATAATTGCAAAAGAGTATCCAGAAATTATATTCACTGGAATGTATAGTGCGGCGCTTCAAGAATATTGCGAAGCAAATATACTTCTGGGTTTAATTCAAGAAAAACAGTTTATCACCCCAAGAGAGCTGGAGGTTCCTTATGCAGAATACATCTTGGGTTTGGCGGATGTGATAGGTGAATACAGACGATTATCTTTGGATGCATTAAGAGAAGATTTAGTTGAGAAAGGAGAAGAATACCTCATAAAAATGGAAGAGATCTATTTGGAGTTATTAGCGATGGATGAAGCATATATGCTTGTACATGGACTTAGAAGAAAATGTGATGTAGCACGTAAAATAATTGAAAGCACCCGAGGAGACATCACTCAAGAGATTAGAAGAAAGTCCCTAGAGAAGAGTTTGATAAGGGCTGAAAAAGTTCATAGGAAAAAGCAAACAGGATAATGAACCTCATTTAAATCAATTTGCAAATATTGCTGCTATTCTATTATTTATAGAGACAATACAACTAAGAAAATAAACAAAATGCAAATATCTAATACAATTAGGTGATAAAATGGAAATCTCGTTTGCAGAATTTCAAAAAATCGATATTAGAATTGGAAAAATTATTGAAGCAAATCAGATAATTGGGTCAAAAAATCTCATAAAAATCTTGGTTGATTTCGGAGAAATGAAAAAACAATCAGTTAGTGGATTATTGCGATGGTACAAGCCAGAAGATCTACTCAATAGGATATGCGTTTTTATTCTTAACCTTAAAAGCCGCAAAGTAATGGGTATAGATTCTCAATGCATGATTTTAGCAGCGGAAGATAGTAAAGGTAACGTCGTGGTTTTGCAACCCCAAAAAGAAATTGAAATTGGAAGCAGAATTCGCTAGAAATTCAAAAAACTGTAAAAAAGATTGAGGTTATTCCTTTTTGAACATAATAACTTCTTTTTTAGCTTTATAAGATCATTTAGAATTTTTGAATTTTCTCGAATATATGTTTCATTTATTTCATATAAATCGAATATTGCCCACTATATTTGTCTGCACATAGAATTATATACAGAACTTTACACTAAGTGCTTAACAAAGGTGTTTAAATGAATCTTAGAAGACCTAATGCAAATGAAGCGACTTCTACATTCAATCGATCAAAGAACGTAGCTCCAATGTCGGGAATTTGTTCAAAATGTATTGATGGGTGTAGAGGTGGTTGTGAAATTTGGTTATCTTCTTTTAGAGGGCGTGAAGTTCTTTATCCTAGACCATTTGGAGAAATTACTGCTGGAGCAGATAAGAATTACCCAGTAGATTATTCTCATCTTAATATTCAAGGTTACGCTCGAGGAGCAAAAGGACTTCCTAAAGGAATTCAGGCTGGCCCAGATACAGCACTGTTTCCCAAAGTAGACACAGAAACAGAATATGGATGGGAAAAAAAAGTCAAGTTAAAAATCCCCCTGTTTACAGGCGCCTTAGGATCAACTGAGATCGCAAGGAAAAACTGGGAGGAATTTGCAATTGGAGCAGCCATATCTGGCATTACGCTTGTTTGTGGAGAGAATGTTTGCGGAATCGACCCCAAGCTTGAGCTAGATAATAATGGAAAAATAACAAAAGCTCCTGGGATGGACAGTCGAATTCAAATTTATAATAAATATCATGAAGGATACGGAGAAATCCTTGTTCAGATGAATGTCGAAGATACTAGATTTGGAGTAGCTGAATACGTGTCAGCAAAACATGGGCTTGAAACTATCGAACTGAAATGGGGACAGGGAGCAAAGTGTATTGGAGGAGAAATTAAGGTCAAAAGTTTGGATAGAGCTCTTGAGTTGAAGAAAAGAGGGTATATAATTTCTCCTGATCCAACTCTTCATGAAAACCAAATGGCATTTAAGGATGGAGCTATCAAAGAGTTTGAAAGACATTCACGATTAGGTTTTGTAACAAAAGAGGGATTCCTAGAAGAAGTCGATCGCCTCCGCAATTTGGGATTCAAACGGATCACTCTGAAGACAGGCGCTTACTCAGCTTTAGAATTAGCCATGGCATTACGTTATGGAGCTGAAGCAAAATTGGATCTTCTCACAATCGATGGAGCCCCCGGCGGAACAGGTATGAGTCCATGGCCTATGATGAATGAGTGGGGAGTTCCAACATTCTATCTCCAATCTCTTGCATATCAATACTGTGAAAAACTTTCAAAAAGAGGAATCCGGGTACCTGATATAGCTATGGCTGGCGGCTTTTCATCTGAGGATGGAGTGTTTAAAGCAATAGCAATGGGAAGTCCGTATGTTAAAGCAGTTTGCATGGGACGTGGTTTAATGATACCAGGAATGGTCGGAAAGAATATCGGCAATTGGTTAAAAGAGGGAAACTTGCCAAAATCCGTCTCTAAATATGGCAACACAGTTAGCGAAATATTTGTTGCTTACGAAGAGATTAAAGAGAAGTTTGGTTCAAAAATTAACGAAATTCCATTGGGAGCACTAGGCATCTACACTTATTGCCAGAAATTTAAGGTTGGTTTGCAACAACTGATGGCTGGAAGCAGAAATTTCAATATCTCAGAAATTACACGAAAAGACCTTATGTCTTTAACAGAAGAAGCCTCCAAGATTTCAGGAATTCCTTATGTAATGAATGCATATAGTGAAGAAGCTCAAAAAGTCTTAGAAGAATAACATCAAAAACCAAACGCAACTAGAATAGATAGATCAAAACCAAGCGTGCAGCTAACAAGCCTTGGTTTGATGTTTATTCTCTATTAAAAAATTCTTACTATTTTTAATGCAGCTAAGTGTAAATTTTATGGAAAAATAAAGGATACTGTTGACAAAAGAGAAAAAAAGGATTAGGAGAATAACCCAAAATAAATTAAATCAATAAAAAATAATAATTAACAAAAATTACAAAAACGAAAGGTAAACTTCTGATGTCAAGAAACATTCACTTAGCGTACAACAAGCTGTTAACTAGAATAAAGGATTTAATTGTTCTAAAGAGTGCACAATCCTTGATTCATTGGGATATGGAAACAATGATGCCGCCTAGAGCGGTCGAACTACGAAGTCAGCAACTTGTCCTTTTAAGCAGAATTGAACATAAAATGAGTACAGCTCCAGAAATCGGCAGACTAATTAAGCGAATAAAATCAAGTTCCGATTTTGAAACTTTTGATCAAATCCAAAAAAGAAATATGTACTTAATGGAAAAAAATTATGAAGAACAAACACACTTGCCTGAAAAATTAGTAGCAGAAACAACCAAACAACAAGTTCTAACAGTAAATAGTTGGAAAAAGGCAAAATCGAAAAAAGATTTTGGACTCCTCAAGTCTGATCTGGAAAAACTTGTCGAACTTAATAAAAAAATAGCAGAAATTCTAATGAAAGTAAAAAAAGTAAGCACTCAATATAATGCATTAATTGATAATTATGAGCCAAAAATAGACACCCAAACTATAAATAGGGTTTTTTCAGAACTTCAAAATGGACTCAAACCCTTATTAAATAAAATCCAAAATTGTTCAGATTATCCTCACGAACAAAAAGATAGAATCACTATATCAATAGAGAAACAAAGAAAAATAGCGCAATTACTAACACAAATACTTGGTTACGATACTGTTTCATCAAAGTCCGGAGGAAGAATTGACGAAACAGAACATCCTTTCACCACTGGTTATTATGATGATGTACGCATAACCACTCACTATTACCCAAGAAATTACATTAGTGCTATTTTTTCAGTGCTTCATGAAACAGGTCATGCATTATACGAACAAAACATAAATCAAGTTTTTAAATATCAACCTTTAGGATCAATAAGCTCTTATGGATTCCACGAATCACAATCGCGGCTATATGAAAATATAATTGGGCGATCACGAGAATTCTGGAGTTATTCATTGCCTAAACTTAAACAGATTACAACACCTCTACTTGATGATATAGGTTTAGATCAATTCTTTTTCCTAATTAATCATGTTAAACCTTCAAAGATTCGAATTGAAGCAGATGAAGTCACATATAATTTGCATATAATAATTCGTTATCAAATTGAAATGGCGCTTTTCGAAAACAAGATAGAAGTACAAGATTTACCAGGAATTTGGAATCAAAAATATGGAGACCTTCTGGGATTAAAAATTGAAAATGACACTGAAGGAGTAATGCAAGACACACACTGGGCAAGTGGTTATTATGGCTATTTCCCTTCTTATGCCATAGGTAACATTTATAGTGGCCAAATTTTTAAATCGTTAAAAGAAAATGTGAAAAATTATAATAAGAAAATCGAGCTTGGAGAATTAGAAGAAATAAATCATTGGCTTAAGCAAAATGTTCAAGGTTGGGGAAGTTTGTATGAACCAAATGAATTAATAAAGAAAATAAGTGGAGAAAAAATAAGTGCTCAAGCATATATTCAATACTTGGATGAAAAATATCGAAAACTTTACCATATTTAATCTTGTTTTTTTGTAAATAATCCATTATAAAGATAGAGAACAAGAAAAAGCAGAATTCCGCCTATAATGAAATAAACGCCAATCCAACCAATGAGCGCAACATAAATGGCAGAACCATAAAGAAAAAGGATCATCCCTAAAACAATCACAAATATGAAAATCAAATTTTTCAGATACATACAGCTAACATCCTTTAATCGATTTTAAATTCAATAGATGCTGAAATATAGATATAACGCTTATGTTCTGTTAAACAGTGTCTTTTTTAAAACAGTATTTTCTGCATAATTAATCAATTAGTAAATCAATTAATAAAAAAACTAAATTAATTCCGACAATTTTATATATTACATATTTTACTTTGAGCTTAGAGGTATCAATAAATGTCGGGTATAGATACTAAAAAACCAAAAAGTCGAGAAGATTTACTTGAAATTTTACTACAAGCTGCAAAAAAAGATGGGGAATTCAAAACAAGTAAAAAGGGAAAACCGTCTAAACCGACAATATCTGGAACTGCTAAAAGCATCGGAATACACAGAGACACCTTATACACATGGTTAAAAGAGTTCAATGTCGACTTTAAGGATGTTCTAACCGACAGTAATATGAGTTTTAATAAAAAAATTGTCGGAAAAATTGAGAGTGCTTACCTAATTGGTGAAGCGTTATTAGGAGCTGGAAATGAACTCGCTCATGTGGATCTCCTAATAGGAGACAAAGACGGTCCCGTAGGGAGGGCTTTTGCTAATGGTTTTTCAAATTTGTCAGCAGGCCATACTCCTTTATTAGCAGTGATAAGACCCAATCTTCCACCTAAACCACACACACTCCTTGTACCAAAAGTTACTGTGAAAAACATGAAAGACGCTGGAAAAATTTTTGGTCCCGCTCAAGCTGCAGTTGCTAAAGCAGTAGCAGACTCAGTCGAGGAAGGAATAATTCCCAACGATAAAGTAGATGAATGGGTAATTGTGTGCAGCGTGTTTATTCACCCTCAAGCAAGTGATTACCACAGAATATACCAAAATAATTATAGTGCAACAAAATTAGCCCTAAAAAGAGCTCTGAAAAAATATCCTTCCCTTGAAAAAATGTTCTACGATAAGGATCGAGCTAAACATCCAATAATGGGTTTCAAAGTCCCGCGTTTATGGAGACCGCCGTACGTTCAAATTTCTCTTGATGCTCCAAGTCTTGAAAATGCAAAGAAAGTAATTTCACAAATTCCAGGAAGTGACAGAATTATTATTGAGGTTGGAACCCCATTGATCAAAAGGTACGGAGCAAGAGTAATTGGCGACCTTAGAAAAACTGCAAAAGATGCATTTATGATTGCAGATCTCAAGACATTAGATGTAGGTAAAGTTGAAGTTGACATAGCATATGAAGAAACTGCTGATGCAGTAGTAGCTGCAGGATTAGCTCCACCTGAAACCCTTGATGCGTTTGTGTATGAAGCAAAGAGAGTGGGAATTTATGGTGCAGTAGATATGCTTAATGTCGAAGATCCGATAGAAAAACTTAGAAGAATGAAGAATTTTCCAGATATAGTAATATTACATAGAGGAATAGACCAAGAAACAGGGAGAACGCTAGGATTGGATACCATCAAGAAATTGAGACAAACATTTGATAATAAAAAATTCCTTATTGCAGTTGCAGGAGGCATACTTCCAGAAACAGCAAAAGAAGCTCTTCGAAAAGGCGCAGACATAATAATCGTAGGAAGATATGTAACGCAATCAAAAGACACTGAACGAGCAATAAGAGAATTCCTTGAGCTAACTCCATTAATGCGCCAAGACATAGATCATTTCAGAGTACACACAGAATAAAACAATAGAGTCCTCCTAAGATAATTAACGTAAATTCACCAAAAGTTGTACATTTAGCCAATTAAAAAAGTTATAAATAATAGTAATAAAAAAGTTAAGAGATGCTTATATCAGGCGGAAAAGATAGAAGATCTCTAAATTTTCATAAATCCTTAATAGAGAGAGACTCAACATCATACTTCGCTAAAAGGTTGAAAATCACATGGCTAAGTTCAAAGTTATAGTTTCCGACCCTGAAAATGGAACCAGCAAAGTTATTGAATTGGAAGAAACTCGCGCTGCACCTCTTATTGGTAGAAGAATAGGAGAAACAATTGATGGAGCAGTTGTCGATATGCCGGCATATAAATTGCTAATTAGAGGAGGATCAGACACTGATGGTGTCCCTATGAGACCCAACGTTCATGGAGGTGGTCGAAGAAAAGTTATTTTAAGTGGAGGAGCGGGATTCAACCCTAAAAGAAAAGGGGAAAGAAAACGCAAGACAGTACGGGGAGACATAATAACAGACGAAATCATACAGATCAACACAAAAATTATTGAGAAACCAAAGAAAACTGTTGCAAAAAAACCTTAGCATTTATTTTGTAAGCACACTCTAGAAAAAAAGCGATTGCTTAAAACTTATTAAGTTCTATCATTTATCCTTCATTATTTCATTAATACTTGTGGATAAGAAGATTATGAGTAAAAAAACGGAAGTCACTTCTAAACAACCAGAAGTTAATATTGGAACAATCGGACATGTAGATCATGGAAAAACTACATTATTGCAAGGATTAACTGGTGTTTGGGCTTCCAGACATAGTGAAGAACTCAAGAGAGGGATCACAATAAGATTGGGGTACGCAGATATGGCTATGTATAAATGTCCAGGATGTAAACCCCCAAATAATTACACAATTAAAAAAGTCTGTTCCAAGTGTAATTCAGAAACTGACTTTGTTCGCTCAATTAGTTTTGTTGATGCGCCTGGACATGAAGCTTTAATGGCAACTATGCTTTCAGGAGCAGCCATAATGGATGGGGCAATTCTAGTAATAGCTGCTGACGAACCATGTCCTCAACCTCAAACTCGAGAACATCTGGCGGCAGCTGAAGTTAGCGGAATAAAAAATATAATAATTGTTCAAAACAAGATCGACATAGTAGATCAGAAAAGAGCACGAAAAAGCTATGAAGAAATCAAGACCTTCATTAAAGGAACAATAGCTGAAAACGCACCAATAATTCCTATTTCAGCTCAGCGAGAAATAAATTTAGACGTGCTCTTAAATGCTATGGAAGAAAAAATTCCCACACCAAAAAGAGATCCAACAAAATCACCTATAATGCACATTATTCGTTCTTTTGACATTAACAAACCCGGCACACTAATCGAAGAGCTAGAAGGAGGAATTCTTGGTGGAACTATTGCACAAGGAAAATTCAAAGTTGGAGAAGAAATTGAAATCTGTCCAGGAATTAGAATTGAAAAAGAAGGAAAAACAGGCTATAATCCATTAATAAGTCAAGTTGTAAGTCTACATGCAGGCGATATAAACGTAGAAGAGGCAACATGCGGAGGACTAGTAGGTGTAGGAACCCTTTTAGATCCATCCTATTCCAAAGCAGATGGTTTAAGCGGAAATATTGCCGGTAAAACAGGATTACTTCCACCGATTATGTCAGAACTCACTTTAGAGACGCATATTTTGGACCGCGCCGTCGGAACAAAAGAACAAATGAAAGTAAAAAAAATAAACTTAAATGAAACATTACTTCTCCATGTAGGATCAGCAGTGAATCTAGGAAAAGTAATTGCAGCCAAACCCAACAGGGTAAAAGTGAAATTAACTCGACCAATCTGTGCGATAACCGGATCCAGAGTTGCAATTAGCAGGAAGATTACTTCACGATGGAGACTTATTGGATACGGATTAATAATAGACAAAAAATAAGAGAAGCATAAAAAGAGAAAAGACTAGATAAATTCGCGAGTTTTTAAAAAATAATCAGCTTTTTTTAAAACATTTTTAGAATTATTGAAAGTGAGAAATTTCATCGCATCTAGAAATTGTACCCATTTAAAATCTATATGTTCAAATGATAGACTAACTTCTTTAGAATGTGTCTCAATTAAAAAAAAGATGACTTGTTTGAAGACAGGTTTTCCATGACGAACGTATACATACGTGACCTTCTCTCTAAAGCCTTTGATAAATTTCGCAGCTATTATGCCAGTTTCTTCTTCAAGTTCTCGAATAACAGTTGTTTTTTCACTTTCATTGAATTCAACATTACCTTTTACAAAACCCCAATGCCCCTGCTCGTAATGCAGAAGAAGATAATTCAAATTAGGATTTTTAAAAAATACAACTGCACCACAAGAATTCTCTCGTAGCATCAAACAAAACCAACTTAGGTCTAGTGATTATGATAAAAGTGAGATGTTGTTAAAAGCAATTTCTAGCGTTTCCAATATTTCTCCTATAATTAAAAGCTGCTAAAAATCCTTGTTAAAGAGCACAATATTCAAAGAGGATCTTAATATAAGACTGCAGAGTAAGAGTCTTGAAATTATTGTAAATAAAACTGATAATAACAGATACAAGATTTTGGAAGGTAGATAGAAACGGTATCAACGTTTGTAAAAAGAAAACCTTTAAGAATAATTTTAGATTCAAACGCTTTCTTTGTTCCTGTTTATTTTAAGATAGATATTTTCAGTGAGTTAAAACAATTATTAAATAGAAATTTTGAAATGATTTTAATTTCTCCAATCAAACAAGAATTAGAAGTTCTTGTTGCAAAAAATTCGTATAAAAACAGTAAAAACGCTTCTTTTGCATTAAATCTTGCAGCAAAATGCAAATTTATCGAAGTAAAGATGCCAAAAGGAGTTTTAACGGACGACATAATTATTAAAAAAGCCAAAGATTGGAAAGCAGTTGTCTTTACCAATGATAGAGAACTAAAAGAGAGGCTAAGAAATATAAGTGTGCCAATCATTTATGTGAGACAAAAATCGTTTCTAGCGATTGAAGGAATGATATAATTCGATGTTTAAACTAATTTCCATGCAGGATACTATCCGTATTCCACCTGAAACCTTTGGATCCTCCCTAGAAAAAGTAGGTTGTGACCAAGTCAAGATGAAGTACGAAGGGATAGTCGATGACGAATTGGGTTACGTAGTAGCAGCTACTAATGTTGAAGTAAGTCCAACAGGAAAAATTATTCCAGGTGATGGAGCTACATATCACAAAGTAATTTTCTCTCTGCTAACGTTTTATCCTGTTATTCAAGAAATAGTTGAGGGAGATGTGGTAGAAATAGCCGATTTTGGTGCCTTTGTTAGAATAGGACCAGTAGATGCGTTATTACATGTTTCTCAACTTATAGATGATTACATGTCATATGATGAAAAACAAGGAGTTCTTTTAGGTAAAGAGACAAAAAGAAAACTATCTAGCGGAGACAAAGTTCGAGTAAGGATCACAGCTGTTTCTTTAGGCAGAGCAGGAAGCTCTGGAAAAATTGGCGTAACTGCTAGGCAACCAGGCTTAGGAAAGCTAGAATGGATAAAACTAGACACAGAAAAAGCAAAAGAGAAAAAAAATAAAGAGAAAAAGAAGGAGTAGAAATGAGAGAGAAATCATGTACAAACTGCCATTTTATCACCAAAGAAAATGTATGCGCAAAATGTAAATCAACAAACTTAAGCGAAGATTTCAGCGGCATAGTAGTAATGTTTGATCCTGAAAATTCATCTATAGCGAAGACCATGAAAATTAAAGAGAAAGGGCGATACGCATTAAAAGTTAGATAAAAGCACACATCTAATTCTATGTCTCTGTTCAGCAAGAAATGACAGGGCGAGAGAAAAACGTGAGAATAAGAAAGGTTAAAAAAAATGAGGGTTGCGTATCGAATTAATTCTAAACTACGTAAGAAACTTCATCGGCCTTTCGGTGTGTTAATAAAAGGTTCATTGTCTGAGAATAAGGAAAAAATTGATGAAATTATTCTTAAAACACACCCTCCCATAATAATCTCAGTTGGAGACATGGTTTCAAGGGATATTTCAGAGTATAATTATCAACCCATAATAATAATCATCGATAATAAATGTATGAGAAAAAAGATAGCTCCCAGAAAATTTTCTGTTGAAAAAGTTTTTTACGCTAGCAACCCGCCTGGAACAATAACAGTAGAAGCAATAAAAGCAATAAAAGATGCTTTAGAAATTGGAAAGCGTTCACAAATAGTAATAGACGGTGAAGAAGATTTGCTTACTTTGATTGCCATTTTACACGCTCCAGAAAAAGCGCTTATTGTATATGGGCAGCCAAAAGAGGGATTTGTAGTAATCAAAGTTACAGAGAAAAAAAGAACAGAAACAAGGACTATACTCAAAGACATGAAACTTCTTAGAAAAACTAAATAATAAGAAGTTGTATGAACTCAACACTCTAGACAAGTGATAGTACAATGGAAATAAAATTAGTATCAGTTAAAAAAAATCCTCTCTTAAACCGCAAAGAAGTGGATTTTTTAGTAGAACAAAAATCAAAAACAAAAACGCCATCAAGGTTAGAAATTAAGAAAAGCATCGCAGATGAGTTGAAGATTTCAGAAGAGATAGTTTTTGTAAAAAAAATGCAAACCCTTACAGGTTCGAACATCACAGTTGGTATTGCTAATATTTATGAGACGGCCAAACACGCAGATCTGATTGAATCCAATCATATCAAAAAACGAAATCAACCTCAAGAAATAAAAAAGGAAGAGGTTAAAGAGTAATGGCTGAAAAAAATAAAAGAAGCAGTGAGACGCCAGTGAAGAAAAAAGAGCAAAAAGGTGTTTATGCTTTATATAAAATAGAGAACGATAAAATTTCAAGACTTCGCCCAACTTGTGAACGATGTGGCGCAGGATATTTTATGGCTAATCATAAGGACAGGTATACTTGTGGACATTGTGGATTCACACGGTATAAACAAATTAAAAAATAAGTAGTTTTAAATGCTAACAGGTGAGTAGTTTCACGATATAAATGCTCAAAGTTAATGTAGCTATAACCAATATTTCGGCAGAAAGGTTTTGGGATCTACAAAAACCCATTCCACCAATTCAAATTGGTACTAATATTAATGTAATAAGCATAGAAAGAAAAAAGCAAGACACATTAAAAGTTCCTTTTGTTTTATCAATAAACTATAATCCTTCTATCTCACAGATAAACCTGAAAGGCAGTGCCTATGTTGTCGGTGAGCCAAAAGAGATTGAAAAAATACTAAAAAACCATGAACAAAAAAAGCCCCCACCTCCAGTAATCGTTCAATCAATAGCTAACTTTGCATTTATTGAATCAGTTTTAATTTCCAGAACGCTAAACATACCACCTCCTATCCCATTACCAAAAATACCAAATGCAAAAAATCGAAGTAGAAAAAATGCAGAAAAGGAATATACCACATAATTAAATTAATTATAACCTATTTCAGTGGCACATACATTGATGATCTAGACGCACCTATACCGGGAGTTCCATGCCTAACTGGTTTGTTGGTTATTGCAAACTCGCCCAGATAATGTCCAATCATCGCTGGTTTGATTTCAACAGGAATAAACTCTTTTCCATTATGTATTGAAATTTTTACACCGACCATTTCCGGAAGGATTATTACATCTCTAACGTGAGTTTTCACTATCATGGTTTGTCCTTTCTTTATAACTTCTTTCGCTTTGCGAATTTTTTCGAGAAGAATTCTTTGCCCAGAAGTTAAACCCCGTTGAAGACTTCTCCTTTGCCTAGAAGGAAGTAAATTAATGAACTCGTCCATAGATAAACTTAACAAGCTATCAAGCGAATGACCACGATAATTGAAATCTTTTGGCATTTTTCTGAATCAACCTCATAGGTAAAGATTATATGCTATAAACTTTCTGTTACCTCGTTCGTCGTTTCTTTTTCTGTCCAGCCCCTCTAGCACCAATCAATCCAACTTTTTGTCCTGGTGGTGCACCATGAGAAACTGTTGTTACTTTCCTAGCACTTTTTGCACTGCTACCATAAGGATGTACTGCAGCAATCATTGCTCTTCCCCGGGTTCTTGGATATTTATGACCCTTAGCTTTCATCATATGATGTTTTGCCCCAGCCTTGAGGAAGGGTTTTTCTGTACGACCTGAACCAGAAACTATACCAATTGTTGCCATGCAAAAATTGTTAAGATACCGAGTACGTCCAGAAGGTAATTTAACCAACGTTCCTTGAGGTGTATGTCCAACTACTGTCGCATAGGATCCAGAGGATCTTGCCATTTTTCCTCCATCACCAGGTCTAAGTTCAAGATTACACACAATAGTCCCTTCCGGAACGTTGCCTAAAGGAAGAATATTGCCTATTTCTGGGGAAGCCATTCCACCGATGCTAATCTGTTGACCCTTGAACAAACCTTCAGGAGTTACAGTGTAGCATGATTCCCCATTATTAAATTTCACAAACGCCAAAGGAGAGCCTCTCCCAGGATCATGAACAAGTTCAACTATTGTACCATCAATGGAAGATCTAAATGATTCTTTGGGGATTATTTTTGGTGGGTATTTCGCTGGAGCAACTCTTTTGTGAGTTGATGCACGATAAGTTGAGCCTCCACGACCTCTTCTTTGAACGCGAATTCTTTTTCCCATTAGCAATTCCTCAATTCATTTTATAAAAGTCCAAGTTTAATTGCGACATCTGAAGCTTTATATTCAGGTTGGAGTCTAACGAATGCTTTTTTTTCTCCATGAGGAGTTATTAACAAAGTTACTCTGTTGACTTTTACGTCATATAATTCTTCAACAGCCCTTTTCACATCAGTTTTATGTGCTTTAAGATTAACTATAAAGATTAGTTTGTTATCTCTTTCCACCATGAGACTTGCTGATTCAGTCATTAAAGGATAATATATAACCTCAATAGAATTCATTATTAATCTTGCCCTCCGGTATTATTTTTATTCAATTTTGTGAGAGCTCCAATAGACCATAAAGTTAATCTTCCTGGCGTAGTACCTGGAGCAAGCATTTCAGTATTAAGATTATTTACTTCAATTACATCAACACCAGGAATATTACTTGCTGCTTTAGAAATACCCTTATTTTTTGCAACTACTATTAAGGGCCCCACAGCTTGTTTCATTTTTCTGCCTCTTCGTTTTCCTTTGCCGGCTCTAATCTTTCTGCTGTTCTTTGCCCGATCGAGTTCAGAGACTAGCCCTAAGCTAATTAATGTTGCTTCAACTTCACTAGTTTTAGAAAGCCCTTCAATCGCATCTGTAATTATTAAAGGGATTTGCGGAACGGATTCAATTTGATGTCCACGAAAAACCACATTTTGTTTAGATGCAGTTGCTGCCACGGCCGAATACAATGCAAAACGTGCTTCTTTTTTTGGTATATTTTTAATAATCTTTTTTTCTGATTTTGGAGGATGAGGCTGCCTTCCTCCGACTGTACTAGGAGCAAATCCTGCTTTTCCCCCTCCACCCTTCACACGAGGTATCCTAGAGATACCTAGACCTGTACCACGTGATTCAGCACTAGTTTTTTTCCCAGCCATAGGATCACGACCTTGGGGTTGAATTCTAGTTGATTGAATTGCTAAAACTGCTCTCTTAATCACATCAGGTCTTATGGAAGTAGCAAAAATCTTAGGAAGAGTAGTTTTGCCCTCAGGTTTTCCTTCAAGACTAAAGATCGTTAAGGTTTTTTTTGTTCGAGACATGCTATTTCGCAACTCCACTATTTTCCTTGCGTTGATTCAAGTGAGATGTAGGTTATTTGAGGAGGTGATTCGGGAAGATCGGTTGGGGGTCTTGCAGCTTGACGCAATCGTACTAATCTTTTCTCGGTTCCAGCTACGCTTCCACGTATTACAATGTAGGACCCTCTAACCTGACCATATCGAATGTAACCACCCTTTACAGACACTTCTCTTCCATCTTTCCCTATTTTCAAAATACGTTTATTATATTCGGTTCTTTGGTGATACCCCATTTGACCTGCACGGGGAACGGAATATCGAACATGAGTAGGTCTCCATGGACCAAGAGTAGCGACACCTCGTTTTGTTTTTCTACCTTTATGTTGGAGAATAGCAACTCCCCATCGTTTAACTGGACCTTGAAAACCCTTGCCAGTTGTAATCGCTGCTATATCGACATACTGACCGTCCTTGAAGACTTCTTCAGCTGTTACTGTCTTACCTAGTAACTGTTTAGTGTATTCAAATTGTTCAGTTATTGTACCACCACCAACTTCTATTTCGTGAATATCTGGTTTTTTCTTAGGAAGACTGGTTTGTTTGGGTTGGGTAGCGGCAATAATACGAACATTAGTTATTTTATCAAAATTATCCTCAATATTTCTTAGAGATGGAGTATAATCAACTTTTTTAGGAAGAGTTAAGATCCTATTGAAATCCGCTGGGGGATCCTTCATCCAAACTTCAGCAAAGTTTTCAAGTCCATATGGAGTTTTTCTGTAAACACGAATCCCACACACAAGAATAGGAGGAGTTTCAAGAACTGTTGCCGCGCACATAACTTCTTTGCCAAAATTTGGGCTGCGCTTTTTATCTTCTATAGCATAAACATAAGTCATACCCGCCTTATAGCCGGAAAACCCCAGAAGAACGGGTGATTTTGAAGTAGTTTTTGGCCAATACCTTATGCGTGCTACTGGTTTTTTAGCACGCTTCCTAGGCAAATAGGCAAGTGAACCATGTCTTGGAGAGTGTTGTTTTCCCATTGTAATTCCGCTTCGCGTCTTTTAGCAATAACAATATAGGGTAATAAACGTTACCATAATTTTTTCTATCTAGAGATTAAAGGATCTTTTGGTTTTATTAGTTTAAGGATCATTTATTCGAGTTAATAGCGTGAGATCCTAGAAGATTTGCTTTGTTAAAGGTTATAGTCAGAAAAACTAATTCAACAGAATTACATTTTTCTTAAAAAAAACAAAATTATTTTAAGGAAAAAGGGTTAAATTCAAAAAAATGAATTCACAGTAGGGAAACACGAATGTCTATGAATATTGGTAGAATTGCACAATCTTTGTATAATGCCAATTGTTTAAGATTCGGTTCATTTAGAATTAAGTCAGGAGCATTAAGCCCTTATTATATTGATCTTGCAAGATTGTTATCTTCACCCAAAGATTTGTGCAACATTGCCCAGATTACATCAGAATTAATTAATAAAATAATGAGTGCTGAAAGAATAGATAAAATAGCCTCGATCGCACTAAAAGGAGCACTAATAAGTCCTAGTATTGCCACGATAATTAATTTACCTTGTATTATAGTCAGAAAAAAGAAAAAAGAATATGGTGCAAAAGGACGAATTATTGGCACAGAAGTGAATAAAGGCGATAACATATTGTTCTTTGATGATGTCGTGAGCGAAGGAATATCAAAAATCGAAGGAATAAAACCTTTAGAAGATCAAGGTGGGAATGTTAAACATTTGATAGTTGTTGTAGATAGAGAGCAGGGTGGAAAAGAAAAACTTGAACAGAAAGGATACTTGGTGCATTCTCTGGCTAGAATTTCTGAAATAGTCAAATTTCTTGCTGAAACAAAAAAGATTTCAGATAATCAAGCCATCTCAGTTTTAAAGTATATAAATAAAGCATAGTTATCAAGTGTTTTATTAAAAATGAACAGAGACAGAATTTTAGAGATAAAAAATAGAATATTATTTTATATTTGAGCAATTGCGAATAATATATTATTAAACTTAGGGTCTCATCTCAAGCTCTTAAAAAAAATCAAATCAGCGGTTTAATAATGAGAAGGCAAAAAAATAAAAACAAAAAACAGTAAAGACATATCAAAGCAAGAAAAGCATGAATAATTATTTGATATTCGAGAATAAGTTAATTGGATTTGTTTTTTAAAACATACCATGTAACAATTTCATGCACTGCCTTGTTAGAGTATCCATTTATTTTTAGAATTTTCTTCAACTCTATTGCATTCTCAATAGTCATTCGAGATTACCTCAAATAGTTGTATTTAAGATATGTATTTAATCTTTAATTCCAAAATCGGAATATATCAGAAACACTGATTAAAAAAGTGCTTTAATTGAACTAAATTAATAACGACACTTAGAGCTGTATATTGAAAAACAGGTATTAAACTAAACAAAACTAAAGTATGGGATAAGCATTAACTTTTGAAAAGAAGTGGTATATATTGAATTCATCAAAAATTAAAGATAAGGCATTGGCAAAACAGGGTCATTTACAAATAGAATGGGGGTCTACCCATATGCCAGTATTAAATCAGATTAAGCGGAAGTTCAAAAAAGAAAAACCCTTAAAAGATTTAACAATAGGTGCTTGCTTACACGTAACAAAAGAAACAGCAGTTCTCGTAGAGACTTTAATTGCAGGAGGCGCAGAAGTGGCTGTTTGCGGATCTAACCCGCTATCCACACAAGATGATGTTGCAGCTGCGTTAGTCGAAAAGGGAGCAAAAGTATTTGCAGAAAGAGGTCAAACAACGGAAGAATATTACTGGTGCATTGACCAAGTTTTAGATTATAAACCTGTAATAACTCTTGATGATGGTGCTGATCTTGTGGGTATGTTACATAGTAAAAGAAAAAATGATATAAAGAGGGTTATAGGAGGAACTGAAGAAACAACTACTGGAGTAATCCGGTTAAGAGCGATGGAAAAATCTGGAAGTCTAAAATACCCAATAATAGCAGTAAATGATGCTTATACTAAACATCTCTTTGACAACAGATACGGAACAGGACAGAGCACTATTGACGGAATTCTAAGAGCAACAAACACTCTAATCGCAGGCAAGACTTTTGTAGTTTGTGGATATGGATGGTGCTCAAGAGGCATAGCGATGCGAGCATTAGGACTTGGTGCAAAAGTAATAGTAACAGAAATTAATCCAATAAAAGCGTTGGAAGCATCAATGAACGGTTTTCGTGTTATGCCTTTAATTGAAGCGGCACCACTTGGAGACATTTTTGTAACAGCAACAGGAGATATTAGTGTCATCCGCAAAGAACATATGGAAAAAATGAAAGATGGAGCAATAATTGCTAATAGCGGTCATTTTAATGTAGAAATTAATCTAAAAGAATTAGAGTCAATTTCAAAAAATAAAAGAACAATGAGACAAAATTTGGAAGAATACATTCTTGAGAACGGCAAAAGGATATATCTTCTGGCGGAAGGAAGACTTGTGAATTTATCAGCTGCAGAAGGTCACCCTTCTGAGGTTATGGATATGTCGTTTGCTAATCAAGCTTTATGCACTGAATATATAGTAAAATCAACAGACATGCCGCCAAAAGTCTATGGAGTCCCTAAAGAAATAGATGAAAGGGTCGCTGAACTAAAACTTGAAGCAATGGGAGTAAGAATTGACGAACTTACCATTGAACAAAAAAAATATTTAGCCACTTGGGAAATGGGAACTATCTAATTTAGAGAAAATATATCAGAGTTTATGGTAAACTTTAAATGGCTAAAAGTTGTACTTGGCTTATAAAGGGTGAATCAATATGAGTAAAGATCAAGCGATTGGTGGAGCAATATTCATAGTATGCTTACTCGTTGCTGTAGGATATATAGTAACATTATTTGTACCGACAATATTTGTTGATTTTCTTGACTACATTGGATTATCTACTACTGTTGAAGATGTGAAATTTTGGATTGTTGCAATTCCAGTATTCATCGCATTCATTGCAGTTCTGTTTATAGGCGCTTGGATTGGATGGACCATGGCTACTACACCGCCTCCAAAGCCAATTGAAGAAATCACTAGCGAAATGGAAGAAACAAAGCCTTCAGAGTAAACAAAGCACTAAATATTGTAAGTAGAATAAGCACCAATTCTACAGTTTTCTTATTTTTTTATTTTTGAATCTAAAAAGTAATTTTTAGAAGTTTATTGATTAAACAAAAACCTTTGAAAATGAACAATAGAAAAAAGTTTCACTCCATAGAAGCGCGCTTTACCCTGGAGAAGCAAGCTTTTTGAGATCTTCAGCTCCTTCTGAATATCCTGATGCAATAAGAATGTCTCCATTATGTATTCTTGTGAAGGGTTTGGGACGTAGACTCTTGTTATTTCTTTTTATTGCTAAAATCCACATACCTGTGTCTTCGTGTACGCGAGCTTCTTTTAGAGTTTTATTAATTAAAGGAGAATTATTAGTAACACGTGCTTGAGTTACTGTTTCTTCAGCTTCACGAATAGCTATTTTTAAAACAGGATGCGGTTCAATACCTCGTAAAACAACTTCAGCCATTTCTGCGGCAGCATCAGCAATTTTTTCTGTTGCTACTCCCAATCTAATTAAACCTAAAAAGCCCGAAGCATCCTCCTTCTTGAAGTTACTTGTTAATGCAAGAAGTTCGAATTCGGTATGTAATTCATCCATATGTTCCTCTAAACGTTCTACTTCTTCAGCTAGTTCTGAACTGTTTAGCATTAACGATGAGTAAGCCAGATCTATCATTAATTCAGAAGTGTCTTTTAATTCAACAAAACGCTTTACAATCTCTTCAAATATTTTTTGATTTTTAGTCATCAGCTTTAGTACTCCAATTTCTTTAGTTTTGCTTCTGCTAATTCCTTAAATTCTTTAATCCCCAAAGGGGCACCTCTGGTTATTACTGTGTCTCCAAGAAAAATTCCTTCAGTTTCAACTGGATCTAGGATCCAATCCTTATTTCTACGTATAGCAATTATGTCAACACCCATTCTTGCGGCTAGATCAAGTTCGAGAATCTTTTTTCCAATAAGTATTGATCCTTCTTTTATTGTTGCTTTCATTAGACGTTCTTCTACTTTTTCAAAGATTTCGCCAATAATGGGATGAATTCCAATTTTGCGTGTTACAATTGCAGCTATATCTGCTGCGGCATCAGAGATCTTATCAGTAGCTGCAGCTACAGTAGAAACTCCTATCAAAGTCTCAGCATCCCGCGCATCTCTCGCCGCAATCATAATCTCAATATCTAGCAAATAAATCAGGGTGTCTATTCGAGCTTCTAACTCTAGCACGTCTTCAGCTAGTTCTTTGTCGTTAAACAAAGCAGCAGAATACGCCAGATCTATCATTAGCTCAGAAAGATTTTTCATTTCCAATAAAAGTTCGCTGACGGGTATAGGTTTGTATTCTATTTTTTCAAATTTGGGCATACAGTAAAATGCGCTCCGAGGGTAAGTATTGATTATGCAGATATTTTAATATGTCCTTAAGTTAACCCTAACATAAGCAGAGAAGCTAATAGAGCAATCGAAGTAACAACGTCTGCAAACGAGCTCTCTACTGGGATAACAAAATTATCTGGATCTAAACCTTTCTTAAAAGTTAATATTGAAATCGAATAGGTCAACAGAACTATTGCCAAAACTGCAAAAACATTAGTTAGAAAGAGGATTGAAATAATATTATATAGAGAAGAAAATGAAAACGGGGTAGTAAGTAACAAAGCCAAAAAAGCTAAGATAATAAACATTAATAATGACGCCCCCCAAGCACTAAAAATACTTTTTATATGGCGCTTCATTGAAGAGAAAGATGGCTGAAGCAATCCCAATGCAAGTTTTGTTGTTGCAGTAGAACCAATAACAGATCCGACATTTCCAATCATACCGATCAAAGCAGGATATATGATGTAAATTTCTTTTCTATTTTCAACAAAATTACTTATTCCAATAAGAACCGTACCAGTTATATTTACCATTAAAGCAACTAGAATCATCGTAAAAAGAGATTCTTTTATAGTTTTAATAAAATCTGATTCATGAAAGTTCTTAATAAAAACATAAATAGCTGTAGACAACACGGCTAAACTAAGTATAAGAAGGGCTAATTTTCCTAAGTCACCAAAGAAATACAAAGTTAATACTAAAACATAACATACAGTAATAAAGACATCAGAAATAGTAGACATTATTGGATAGACAACAATATCAGGATCAGATCCTTTTTTGAATGAAATAAATGCAATATTTATTGTTATAATAGAAAGAAGCAAACCCATTGACATTGTTGCAATTACAACTAACAGGATTCCAGAAAAATCAACAATAGTAAGACCCCAAAACAATTGTCCAAAAACTATGGATATTAAACTTATTGTTGCGCTGGTTGCTAAAGTTAGAACAATGAGAGCTTCAATTAGCATATAAAAGGACGGCGTGTTTTTAAAAAAGCTAGGTCGTATGGTACCTAGATGTAAAGCTGTACTTAAGCGGCCACTAAGCAGACCACCAGTAACCCCTTTAGCACTTACAAGAGCCGGATAAAGCGCAATAGTCCACGGAGCAAGTTTGAAAAGCCCTAGGTATGAAGCGATTATAAAGCCTGCAAATAAACCCCCTAAACCAAAAAAATAAGCAACCGAGGTTTCTTTAAGTAATCTAAAAAAGTTTTTTGAAACTCCTTCATAAGACAAATGCATCGTCTCCTCTTAAGAATTTCAAAGAAACAACAAAACGCAAAAAGGGAATTATGAAAAAGATAGAGAGGGCAAAGATAATTACTGTTTTTTTATAAGTAGCTACCGCTGTTATAAGCTGAAAAAGAGTATAGTTTAAAGGGTAGTCTATGTTCAAAGGGTTCCCCTTCTAGACATTGGTTATTTTCGGCCATCCACAAGCACCTTACCTAAATTATTGATACTCGTGGGCTGCCAAACACCACTTCATTTTGCACTCCTAAATATTTATTCAGAAATGGTTTGCTTTGCTTAAATAGATTTCTAAGATATCAAAATAGAATTAGAAGTCGGTATTCAACTTGTTAATGCTTATTTTTTAATTGGTTTTGTTGGAGTGTAAGTACACCAGGGATCTTCAGCTAAATAATCTCCTTTTAGCTCTTTTGGTTCATGTAAATCACCACAATAATCTATAAAATCACTTGAAAGCCCATAAGCTCTGGCTCTACAACCCCCACATAGTGCGCTATATTCACAATAACCGCATTTACCTTTAAGAGATTTGAAATTCCTTAAAGAGTTAAATAATTTGGAATTAAACCAAATATCTTTAAAGGATTTTTCTCTGATGTTACCTAGTTTAATAGGCAAATAAGGACATGGTGTTATTTCTCCATCTGGATAAATCCTGCAATAATATAATCCTGCGATACAACCACGAATCCACTGTCTCATATCTAATCCCTGATTACGAGCGATACGCATAAATTGAGGAGCACATGAAGGTCTTACATTTAAGTTATGATTTGATGTCTTAGCAAAGGTTGTTTTGATCATTTCTTCATATTTTTTAGGTGTTATATCGCTCATCTTTGTACCTCTTCCAGTTGGTACTAAAAAGAAAAGGTGAAAATTCTCTACGCCCAAGTTTTCCGTAAGGGTCATAATGTCGTCTATTTCTTCATAATTTTGTTGAGTTACAGTTGTATTCACTTGTACCAATACATTATTTTCCCGCAGAACCTGAATAGCATTTACTGCTTTTTCCCAAGAACCGGCAACTGCACGAAA
>JAOZGY010000024.1 GCA_026015145.1 Candidatus Bathyarchaeota archaeon
GACACAATATGCCTCAATTCTAAATCTGAAGCTATAGAATCTACTTGTACCTTGATATCTGGAGCTGAAAAATACTTTATTACCATTTTTTTATTCCAAGTTTATTAATTCTGATTTTACTTTAAAAGTTTAAAGCCAATTAAAAGCATTAAAACCCTGTTCTCTGCTTTTGGCTATTTAAAATATTGAAAATAAACTGATCTGATAATGAATTATCAGAAAAAAATAGTTCAGCCCAATTATTTTATATACCAAACAATTATCATTCAGCAATTTTTATTTTATCTAAAGAATTTGCTGTTAGTATGCAAAACTTTATAACCGCGCCTAGCGTTTTGCATGTCTAAAAAGGTGTAACAAATGAAATTCGGCACATACGTATTTGAGCCAAAAAAGGCTGAAGGTTTTGACTTTCATCTTTTCCGAGTAAAACCAGAAGTAGGCAGAAGAATGCCACCCGTATCAGACATGTACAGCAACGTCGCAATTTTCGGAGATAATGTTGCAGCTCGTAACCACCCAGATTGGATTTCGCAATCTGCGCTTGGTCCTTCATGGAGAACAAACGACAACTTTAACGTTCGTTGGGATATACTTTGTCACACACAGCCTGATCATAGAGCTGAACAACTAGATTATATTGAAGATGTCTCAAAACACTCTCCAGGCGTTTGGTTAAACAGTATGCACTTTGCAGACCATGGACATTGTACTGGTCCACGTTGCAACAAACTCTGGAAGAAAAGCGGATTAAGTTGGTTGGAATGGCGAAGAAAAGAAGTCACCGATTACATTGCACAAATCAGAGAACGTGTGAAAAACGAGTTAGTTATAGGTTTGCTTCCTGATCCAATAGGTTCCTATGAACGTTTCGGAGTTAACTTTGATGACCTAGCCCCCTACGCAGACGCGTTCAATGTGGTGATGTTCTCAAAGAATTATGCTACTCCTTGGTACTGGGAAATGCTTTGTAGAGGATTCAAAAAGATTCTAAAGAAACCAGTCTATATCAGCTTGTATGTTTTTGGTCCAGGCGATGACCCAGCGGAAATCCCCAAAACTAGTGAACTTGTAACCCTTTCTGTTCGTGCAGGAAGAACAGGCATCGATGGTATTCTATATCTAACAGACAAAGCCTATCAACTTGACAACTTCCGAAAACAAGTAGTTGCTGAAGTTGAACTTAGAAGAAGATTAGAAACCTATGGATGTAAAGAAGTGTTAGACTTCTTTGCTGGTTGGGAAAAGACAGTTAAATAATTCCAAAAAAGGAATAGTCGAAAAGCGATAGTGGTTAAATCAAACCATAACGCTGCCCTTTATTTTTTTTCTATTTTTTTGAAAATAAAAAATCATTAATTGTCACATCTAAATTAGAATTTAATCTATATATATGAGGTCTTAGAATTTCAGAGATAAGAATAATTTGAAATCGGTGATAGTGTTCACAAGCTTTAAAATAAGGTGCTAAAGATTTGGACGAAGTTTTAGAATTGCTGGAAAAAACTGCAAAAAGAATTCAGAGGATTTTTGATGAAAGAAAAGATTCAGCTTCAAAACAAACAAAGGTATATGAAAAAATATTGAAGTCAACAGACACAACTGAAGAACAAAAAACTAGAGCAATTTTAGGTAAGACTCTTATGTTAGATCGCTTAGAACGGATCTCTTCACAGTTAAGTTTACTCTATATGCTGCAAATTTTTGCTTTTAAAGTAAAAGTCTTAGAAATTTCTGTAAATAATATTAGTGAACAACTTGTCAAATCTGGAGCCTTAGAGAAAGCTGAGGAACTGAAGGCTATAAAGAAAAACATTGCCTCTTTAAAAATTCTAGTTGAAGCTCAATATAAATCTCTGATTGAAATTAGAGAAAATCAAAACAAAGATTTGACATATATCCATTAGGAATAATGCAATTCTTGAATTATTTTTCACTAATCTGTGTTATCTTTGTTTTTTCTTAGTTATCCATGTTTGAGATTATCGTCTATGGGATTAAAGTATCGTTTTGATATGTTGAAAGTAATTTGTGAATTGAGCTTTACCACGAAAATAGTTATTTTTTTTATTTATTAATTTCATAGAAGTAATTTATTTACGTTATACGAAAAATTTTTACTAAAAACGAAAAGATTTAAATAATTTGACACTTTAACCTCTCTTAAAGAGGAATCATGAATGATAGTATTTAGCGGTTGCTATACGGCATTGGTAACTCCAATGACTAAGAATTTCACAGTAGATTATGATGGATTAGCCACCTTAGTTGAATTTCAAGTTAAAGAAGGAGTTAGTGGAATATTGGCTGTAGGTACCACCGGCGAGAGTCCTACTCTGGACTGGAATGAACATAACAAAGTTATTGAGACCGTATATTCCTGTACAGGAGAAAAACGACTGACAATAGCTGGAACAGGCAGTAACAGCACAGCTGAAACATTTAAGGGAACTCACCATGCAGCAGAGATGGGTGTAAAAGCTGTTCTTCTAGTTGATCCTTATTACAATGGTCCAAGTTCAATCGAGATTAGAAAGGAATATATCGAACCAGTAGCTCAGCGATTTCCTGATATTCAAATTGTTCCATATGTTATTCCTGGTAGAACAGGTACTCAACTTTATCCTCAAGATCTTGCTATTTTGAATCAACTTTATCAGAATGTAAGTGTTGTTAAAGAGGCTACAGGTAATTTAGAGAATATGCGATTAACTCGTCGTTTGTGCGGCAAAGATTTTTCTATTCTTTCTGGAGATGATGATAAGACCTTTGATATGATGATCTCTCCAGATATTGCTGCTGCAGGTGTTATATCAGTTGCATCAAATATTGTACCCCGAACTGTTCAGAATTTTGTACAAGCGATCTTATCTCAGAAAATAAGCGAAGCACAAAAACTCAGGAAAGCTCTCCAACCACTTTTTAATATGGTTACTGTTAAAACAATGGAAGCAACATCCTATGGGCCAGTTATATGCAAAGCTCGTAATCCTTTGGGATTTAAAACATTAATGCGAATTCTTGGAATGCCTTCAGGTCCATGTAGGCAACCTATGGGTAAAATGACTAAAGCAGGTCTTGACATAGTTCTTGATAATGCAAGAAAAGTTTACAATCTAAATCCTGAAATACTCCAACCTATTGAAGAATTTTTCGATATTAATCTTCAAGAACGACTTTATAAAAGAAAATTCTGGAAGGGACTCTATTATGATTAAACTATGCGTAGCTGGCGTTGGAGGCAGAATGGGTAATGCTATACTTCGCGAAATAATGTCAAAAAAATATCAACTAAATGGAGCAGTTGAAGCTCCTGATAGTCCTTATATAGGAAAAAACCTTAAAAAAATGGGATTATCTGATAATGATGTTGTCGTAGTTGGTCCTGATAAACTAAGTGAAGCTGTAAGAAACGCAGATGTATATTTGACGTTTACCACTCCTAAAGCTGAATTACAAAATATTTCAAAAATTGTACAATCTAACAAAAGAATAGTATTGGGGACCACTGGATTTAATCAAAATCAAGCTGAAAAACTAAAAGAAATGGTTCTGGGTAATGTACCAGCCATATTTTCACCAAACTTTAGTGTGGGTATTACGATTCTCTTCAAAATTGCACGAGAATTAAGAGTTTTTCCAAGTAACTATGAGTTTAGCATAAGTGAAATTCATCATATAGGAAAGAAAGATGCTCCCAGTGGAACAGCAAAGAAACTAGGACAGATAATTGCAGATATTCGAAAATATAGTCAAACAATCTATGGTAGAGAAGGTTTTAATCCCCGACAATCTGAAGAACTTGAAATCTCCTCTTTGCGTGTTGGGGGAGTTCCAGGAATTCATGATCTAATTGTTGCTGGACCAAATGAAATGTTAAAGATAGAACATACAGCTTTTTCTAGAGATGTCTTTGCACAAGGTGCAGTTTATGCAGCTGAATGGCTAATTCACCAAACACAAAAATCCATTTTCAGTATGGAACATGTTTTAGGTATATCCTAATTCGGTGATTTGATTTGAGTACAAGAGTAGTGGTGAAGTTTGGAGGTGCAGATCTTTCTTCTGGTGAGAAAATTCGACGAGCAGCCCGTATGGTTGCTGACGCGCCTTATGAAGAGATAATCGTTGTTGTATCAGCTATGGGGGATATGACTGATATCATAGAAAATATATTGTGTTCTTTGGACAAAATCAGAGATGCTGATTATGCTGATGTAGTTTCCATGGGCGAAAGAATGAGTGCTCGAATATTTTCCAGCGCTTTAAGATCTTTAGGTGTGAAATCAGTAACTTTTGACCCATCTAATGATAATTGGCCAATAATAACTGACTCTAGGTTTAAAAATGCAAAACCCGATTTGGAAAAAACAACTTCTCTAGTTAAAGCGCACTTAATTCCATTGTTAGGTAAGGTGATTCCTGTAATTTGTGGGTTTATTGGAAGAGATAATCAGGGTAGAATTACTACTCTTGGAAGAGGCGGAAGTGATACAACTGCCCTTTTACTAGCCAACTGTATAGAAGCGAACGAAGTGCTTTTAGTGAAACAAACAAACGGGGTCCTTTCAGCAGACCCTAAGTTCGTTCCGGAAGCTAAAACAATCAATAAACTTGGAATTCATGAAATGTTTGATTTAGCTCAAGGGGGGGCAAAAATTGTAAAACCTGAATCCCTTAAATATAAACTTCCAGATCAGAAGCTTCGAATAGTAGATTTCTCGAATGGAAGACTCACTTCTGAAGGTACAGAAATTACTGGTTCTTTTAATCCAAATTCAGCTGAGATTAGCAGCTATAAACATCTACTAGCGGTTAATGTTATTTGCGAAGTTAATTCAGAGAACCTTGGTTCACTCTTCCAAGCGCTAAAATCAAAGTTAGTTTATGGAGTAAGTTCCGGAAGTAGATCAATTACCGTATTTATTTCCAACGATAACATCAAACAATTATTAAATGAACTTCACCAAATTCAAAGTTTCAAGGCAATAAGCCATAAAGCACATGTTTCTCTGATTCAAATCAATCACCCCATGTTTATTGACTCACCAGGCGGTGTTGCTATGATCTCTAATGCTTTAAGTCAAGATTCTATAAATATAATCGAGATAACAACTAGCAAAGCAACCATTAATGTTTTTATCGAAGAAAAGCAACTCAAATGTGCAAAGGAAGCGATAGAAAATGCGTTTTAATCGAAAAATAGCAATATTAGGAGCAACTGGAGCAGTTGGCCAAAGATTCATTGAACTATTACAAAATCATCCTTGGTTTGAAATTGAAGTACTTGCTGCTTCTGAAAGATCAGCAGGTAAAAAATACAAAAATGCATGTAACTGGATAATGAATTCTAATTTACCTAATGAAATAGCTGAAATGTCAGTTGTTAATGTTGATCTTGAATCAGTGAGAAAAGCAGGAAATGTAGACATAGTTTTTTCTGCTTTACCGGGCGGGTTGGCTGGACCTATTGAATCAGAATTAGCTACAGAATATCCTGTATTCAGCAAAACAAGTGCTCATAGAATGGATTCAGATGTTCCCTTGATCATCCCAGAAGTGAATCCCGAACATGCCGAATTAATTCCAATTCAGAAACAAGCAAGAGGTTGGAAGGGGTTTATTTCAACAGATCCTAACTGTTCAACTATTCAGCTAGCAATGACATTAAAACCTCTTATGAAATTTGGTCTCAACAAGGTTATTGTCACAACTATGCAAGCCTTGAGTGGGGCTGGCTATCCAGGTGTATCTTCCTTAGATATAATTGATAATGTTATTCCATTCATTTCTTATGAAGAAGAGAAAATGGAGACTGAATCCCAGAAAATCCTAGGAATCTTCAAAGAAAACAGAATATCCGCTGCAAACTTCATTATTAGTGCGAGTTGCAATAGAGTTAATGTTAAGGAAGGACATTTAGAATCTGTTTTCGTCCAGCTTGATTATGATCCTAATGTTAATGAAGTTGAAGAAGCTTTTAGACGGTTTAGAGGGGAACCACAAAAACTCCAGCTTCCATCTGCCCCAGAGACACCGATTGTAGTAAGAGATGAACCAAATAGACCTCAACCCCGATTTGACAGGAACGAAGCCAAAGGAATGAGTGTTGTGGTTGGAAGAGTCAGAAAAGATCCAATCATGACGATGAAGTATATGTGCTTGGGACATAACACTATCCGGGGAGCTGCGGGAGGGGGCATTCTGAGCGCAGAACTAATGGTAACCAAAGGAACAGCATAATAGCCAAACTTTTCAATACTACAGTATCAAGATCTAGAAAAGTTAAGGAAGTTTATGTTTAAGACGGATGTAAATCTACCCTAGTCTAAGTGGTTTTCCAATAGATACATATAGGTAAAATTACCAGACTAATTAAATTATAAAAAAAATAATCGCAATTCCACCAACTAACTTCAAATTAATACAATGTATAACTAATACGTCTTGAAGGAAAAAAATCTATGAATTTACGCTATACTAAAAGAAAAAGTGTTTACATCGCAGGTACATCTCTTTTCGGTGCCCTAGTTTTTGTACTCGATTGGACATTTAAACTGACTGGATTGAAAATTCCCTTCCCCTTCTTGGCTTCCCTTCGATTTGATCTTTTAGGAATCCCAATATTGATCTCTTTTTTTCTTTTTGGAATTCTTTCAGGAGCCGCAACGAGTTCAATCGCAATGTTAAGCATAGCTTTTCGTAATCCATTCAGTGGATTTATGAAGTTTCTCGCTGAATTCACAACAATTCTAGGGATTTATATTGTCTTTAGAGTAAAGGGCGTTACGAACAAAAGGTGGAAGTTTATAGCTATAGGATCTGGAATTTTAATGCGGGTTTTGATCATGAGTGTAGCAAATGTTTTACTTCTTCCATTATTTCTTCCAACTCAGACTTTTGATACAGTTATTATCCTTCTTCCTCTAATCGGTGTATTCAATGCCATTCAAGGTGCAATTAGCATTTTCGGCGGTTTTCTTTTTTATGAAGCTATAGCTCTAAGATTCCAAGATCAATAACTACTGCCCTCAAAATTAATCTAGTTGGAAAATCTTTCAAATATTATGTGAACAGAATAAAACAAACTCTCTCTAGAAAAAAATCAAGTTTTTACTGTTTTTTAAGAAAATTGTCGATTATTTCGATTTCATAAAACTTTATTATTTCAAATTTTTTTCGATTAAAATTCGGTAATATTGCTTACACTGTAGTTGCTTCAACTTTATATATCGTTTACGATTACCTTAAGTTTATGAGTTCTAATAAAATTAGTTTTGAAGATTCCTTAGTACCTAAGGTTATTGAATCCGGAAATTGTATTAGTTGTGGTGCATGTGTAGTCTCATGTCCTTTTTCTTGTTTGGATTATGCAGAAGGAAAACCAAACCTGATAAAAGAATGTCAAATCTGTGGAATATGTGCCAGAGTTTGTCCCCGATACGAGTGGTGGCTAGCTGAAGCTGAGAATTTCGCATTTGGGAGAAAACGAAAACCTGAAGAAAAATATGGAGTTTGTCGCAGACTACTTATCGCACAAGCAAAGGATAATAAAGTGTTGAAGGTATGCCAAGATGGTGGTATAACTACCGCTTTGCTACTTTTTGCCCTAGAGAAAAAAATTATCGATGGTGCTGTAGTTTCAGGTATAGATTTGAAAAGACCTTTTTATCCCATTCCCAAACTGGCTACGAGTTCCGAGGAACTTTTGAAAGCTGCTGGCACAAGGTATTCTTGTTCCCCAAACATTCTTGCTTTGTCCGAAGTTGTAAAACAGAAAAAATCTAATGTTGCTTTTGTAGGCACACCTTGTCAAATACATGCTCTTAGAAGAATGCAAATGGCAGGCTTAAAAAAACTAACCAGGCCATTGAAATTCTTGATTGGTCTAATGTGCTCAGAAAGCTTCAACTATGAAGGACTTATGAAGAATCATATTCAAGAAAAATTAGGAATAAATTTGAGAAACATAAAGAAAATTAATATCAAAGGAAAAATGCTCGTAACTACAGACACTGAGGTAACGGCGATTCCTTTGAAAGAAGTTAAACAATATGCTCGAACAAGCTGTTACATTTGTGAAGATTTCAGCTCCGAACTGGCAGATATCTCAGTTGGTGGTTTGGGATTAAACGAGTGGACATTTACAATTATTCGATCAGAGAAAGGTGAAGAACTAATCTCAAATGCGGAAACAGCGGGATTCATAAATACAAAACCAGTTGAGGAAGGCGCATTCGCTCTTCGTTTGCTAAAAAAGCTCACCTTAAAAAAGAAAACTCCATCTACTCACTTATAATATAAGTAGTTGTTCAAGTGACTAATTCTTTGAAATGCAAAACTTACGAAATCTCGATAGCGGAGAAAAAAAAAGCTATGTTCTATTGGAAGAAGTTTATTAGCTGCGGATATTGATGTTTTTTATTTATGAGAAGACAAAAAAGGAACTAAAGGGGAATAGCTAATGGTGAAAAAGGTTTTCCAATTTCAATATCCCTTAGCTAACAAGGAAGGTCATCTTTCATTCGATGGTTTTGATGTTGAGGAATTAGCGGAAGAATTTGATACTCCCTTATATTTGATTAGCGAAAGTAGAATTCGAAACAACTTTAAACGCCTCTATAATGCCTTAGCTCATAATTATCACAAGATTCGCATTTATTATGCTGCAAAAGCGAACTCTAACTTATCTGTACTAAATATTTTAAAATCTGAGGGAGCGTTTCTAGACGCTGTTAGTCCCGGCGAAGTTTTTTTAGCTTTGAAAACAGGTTTTTCTCCAGAAAAAATTTTATTTACAGGCACAAGTGTGCGAGATGATGAATTGCGTTTTATTGCTGATTCCGATGTTACAGTGAATATTGATTCGTTTTCTGAATTGAAAAGACTTCTAGCACATGTGGTACCCAAAGTTTTGTCAGTTAGAATAAATCCTGAGATTGGTAGCGGTCATCATGATCACTGCATTACAGCAGGTCGTGAAACAAAATTTGGGTTATGGGAAAACGAAACATTGAAAACCTATACAACAGCCAAAAAAGCTGGGGTTGAAAAATTTGGAATACATATGCATATAGGCTCTGGTATTCTTGATTTAGAACCTATTATATTGGCTTTCGATAATCTTCTGAGGTTGGCTAAGAAGATTCATGACAGAATCGGAATCACTTTCGAGTTTGTTAATATGGGCGGCGGATTGGGGGTTCCTTATAAACCGGAAGATAATGAATTAGATCTTTCCATTTTCTCAAAAAGAATTCTATCCCTATTAAAAAGAAGGATAGTTGAGTATGATCTTGGAACCCCTTTCTTTTGTTTGGAACCTGGTAGATACTTGGTAAGTGATGCAAGCATTTTATTAACATCAGTTAACACATTAAAAATCACTCCTTTCAAAAAGTTTATTGGTGTTGATGCAGGCTTCAACACTCTTGCTCGGCCTTCTATGTACGGTTCATATCATCATTTACTTGTTGCTAATAAGTTGAATTCTACACAAAACGAAATTTATGATGTTGTAGGACCTATTTGTGAGTCTGGTGATGTTTTAGCAAGAGATAGGCGACTGCCCCAAATTGAAGAAGGTGATTTACTCGCGATTCTTAATGCTGGTGCATACGGATTTGCAATGAGTTCCCAGTATAACTCAAGACCAAAAGCTGCCGAAGTTCTTATCAAAGATAAAAAATGTTTACTTGTCAGAAAAAGAGAAACTTTTGACTCTTTACTCTCCAACCAACAAATAGAAGAGTGATAAAATGAGATTCTGGAAAATGCATGGTTTGGGAAACGATTACATTGTTATTGATAATAGAAACAACATAATCAATGAAGAAAATACTTCAAAATTAGCTCGAAAACTATGTGAAAGACGATTTTCAATTGGTGCAGATGGGCTTATTTTAGTGTTTAACTCAATAAAGGCTGACATAAAAATGCGAATATTTAATCTGGATGGAAGCGAGGCTGAGATGTGTGGAAATGGAATTCGCTGTTTCTCTAAATATTGTTACGAAAATAATATAATTAGAAAAAAAGAGCTAACTATTGAGACTCTAGCTGGATTAAAAAAAACAAGATTAACCATCAAAGATCAGACTGTCATTCAGGTAGATGTTGATATGGGAGTTCCAATATTTGAAAAACACAAGATTCCGATGCAAGGCCGGGGTAAATGCATTAATGAAGATTTAATTATTGATGGAACCACTTTTCAAATTACTTGTTTATCTGTTGGAAATCCACATTGTGTGATATTTGTTGATAATGTTGATGAGTATCCGGTACATTTATTTGGTCCTAAAATTGAGAATCATCCAATTTTTCCAAACAGAATAAATGTTGTATTTGCTGAGGTTGTAAAAAAAGATCTGCTAAAAGTACGTGTATGGGAACGAGGATGTGGAGAGACCTTAGCTTGTGGGACTGGAGCTTGCGCTGCTGTTATTGCAGGAAATATTATTGGAAAAACAAAAAATAAAGTAAAAGTGTGTCTTCATGGAGGAGAATTAGAGATAAAATATAATGAAATTGTATTCATGAAAGGACCTGTAGAAAAAGTTTTTGAAGGAAGATTGTTTTAAGTAAGTGAACTTAAATTGAACTTCGATTATGCAGATAGAATCAAGAAGCTTCCTCCTTATTTATTTGCCGAAATAGAAAAAATAATTCACGAAAAAAAAGCTCAAGGACTAGACCTTATCTCTTTGAGTATAGGGGATCCTGATCTTCCACCGCCGGAAATTGTGATAAATACTATTAAAAAAGAAGCAGCTGATCTGCAAAACCATCATTATTCTTTAAGCCAAGGAGAACCTTTTTTTCGAGAAGCAGTTAGTACCTGGTGTAAGAAAAGATTTAAAATTGATCTTACTAAAGACGAAGTTATTTGTTTGCTGGGTTCTAAAGAAGGATTAGTAAATATTGCCAGGGCATTTGTAAATTCTGGGGATAAAGTTCTGGTTCCTGATCCTGGTTATCCTGTATATAGCAATAGTAGTGCAATACTAAATGATGGAATTCCTATTCCCATTCCCTTAATTGAGGAAAATAGATTTTTGCCTGATCTGGAAAAACTTGATCCAAAAAAAGTCAAAATGATGTTTTTAAATTATCCAAATAATCCTACAAGTGCAACAGTGGACAAAAGCTTTCTTGGTCAAGTTGTGGATTTTGCAAGAGAAAATAACATTATTCTATGCTATGATAATGCATATTCTGAGATTTGCTTTGATGGCTATAAGGCTCCTAGCATTCTTGAGATTGATGGAGCGATGGACGTTGCGGTTGAATTTCATTCTTGCTCCAAAACATTTAACATGACAGGAGATAGAATTGCTTTTGCAGTTGGAAACAAACATCTATTAAATGGATTAGCTAAAATTAAATCTCAAGTCGATTCAGGTCCACCTGTCTACCTTCAAAAAGTAGCAGCTAAAGCTCTAGAATCCTACAAAAGTGAGGAACCTCCTGAATTTTTAAAGAAAAATAATGCTATTTATTCTAGGAGACGGGACATACTTGTTAATCAGGTTAACTCTTTGGGTTTTGCCTGTGAAAAACCAAAAGCCACATTTTATGTTTGGCTAAACTGTGGATGCAACTCCTTGAAATTTGCAAATAAATTACTTGAAGTAGGTGTAGCTGTAACTCCTGGAATTGGTTTTGGCAAATATGGAGAAAATTATGTACGATTTTCTTTGACGCAACCAGAAAAAAGAATAAAAGAAGCTTGCAATAGAATGGCTACCCTCACCAAAAAAGATTGTTAAATTTTTTTCTATTTTTCCTTTTTTATTGATTCATGTATTTGATGCTAATTACTAATTTTTAGAATTTAATCAGATTTATTTCTATTGAACTTTTTGACTGATTTGTTTTGCTCAATGTTTTTCTCTTATTGGTATTATTGGTCTGAAGTATGGGTAATATTGTATATATTCAAATATATCATGTATTAATTCATTTAAGTAAATATAGAGTGGATCATGTTGCAAAGAAGAATAATATCATTAGGAAGATCATCAATGGTTATTTCTCTTCCAAAGAATTGGCTCGAATTAAATGAACTTAAAAAAGGCGATGCCGTTTCTTATGCAATTCAAAGAGACCGTTCCCTGGTAGTTTATCCGGGTGCTAAAAAACAGGCAGTTAATAAGGAAATCACTCACCAAATAGCTCAAAATGAAGATTGTGATCTTATTACCCAGAAAATAATAGGAAGTTTTTTAGCTGGATATACTGGTATTACACTAATTTCTGAAAAGATTTTTTCCATCATACAAATGAAAGCTATTCGAAAAATAGCTATGACGCTTTATATGAGAATTATGGAATCCAATTCTAAAGGAGTATATATACAAACAATAGCTGATGAATCAAAAGCATCACTTGACCAGGCAATACAAAGAATGTATATGATTTCTCGTTCTATGTGTGAAGATGTTTTTATTTCTTTAAAGGATAATAATTTGGAATTAGCCAGAGCTGTTTTCTCTCTTGACGAGGATGTTGACCATTTTTCCTTTTTTATTATAAGATTGCTGCGTAATGCTGCACAAAACCCTGCTCTTGCAAATGAATTTCGTATTGATCCTTTAGATTGTATGGATCACCAAAATCTTATTTATAGATTAGAGCATGCATCAGATTATTCATCTGATATAGCTCGGCATATAGTAATGCTCGCTGGCACTAAACAAAAAATCCCTGATGATGTACTATCGCTTATGGTTACCGCAGGAAATGAAGCTTGTGAATTATATATAGACGCAGTCAATGCCTTCTTTTTAAAGGATGTCCCTTTTTCTGTTGATATTATGAAACGCCAGTCAAGAATTGAGAAACTAGATACCGAAATCGCCTCTAAGGCATTTGTTGGCAAACAGAAAAATGCTGAACTTGTATGCGCAATCTGTTCAATTCGTGATAATATAAAAAGAATTGCTGATTGTGCAGCAATTATAGCAGAGATTGCAGTAAATCGTGCTTTTAAGTCAGCTACTTAGTTTTTCGATTCGGATAGCTCAAGCTTAGTGTAACTTTGGGGACCAGGCTTTCCTGCAGCAATTGACGAGCCATTGGCAATGCGTGTGTGTAATTGTATACTTCTTTTCCTCGGTTTCGGGCATCTCTCAAGATTTCTTTTTCTAGCTTGTTTTTTAGATTACCTACCGTTAGTGCTCCTATTACAAAGATTCCTGGCATCATTTCTTTCATATTGTCGTTTAATTCGATTCCCTCAATTCCGAAAGGTGGAATAGCATTTATGTCAATCAATATTTTGATATTTTTTACTTCATCTAGCATTTCTTTATCGATTAGACGAATGCCTCTGATTCCAGCGCACATTATCACATCAGCTTTTTTGAGAATTTCTATTTTTGAAGCGGGAGTAGGTGCATAAAGTCCTTCAACTTGAACTCCGTGATCTTTAGCTAAAAGTCTGGCAATGTTTTTTGCATGTTCTTTTCCATCAACACGTTTTGGATTGAGACTGGCAATCATGACAGTGCATCCTAATTTTGCGAGAAGTACAGCCGCTATTTTTCCTACTGAACCCGTACCTAATATGGCGCAAGTCTTATCTTTCAATTCTCCAAGTTTGCTTGATGATATTGATCTTTCAGTTTTTGCAACCATGGCCGCTGCAGTTGTGTATGCACCTGCTGGATCAACAATTATGCTTGTTTTGAATTGTGGGAACATTGAATTTTTTATTGCTTTAAAGACATCTTCCGCCCTCTCAGCATTTTTCCCTCCAATCATAAATGTTGTGTGTTTAATCCCTTTTGTTCCTCGAGAGAATAATGCGTCTTGTGTGAGCAATTTTGCTTCTTCTGGAGTCACATTTTCGTACGGTATTACAGCATCATATCCAATGTCATAGGCCATGCAAATGTCAAAAGGACTTGCTTTTACGTCTGTATCAAAATAGAAAAGCAGATGTGGTGCCTTGTCTGCTGCTTTTTTAATAACTGGCTTTATTTGAATTTGCATTGACTGCAAATAATTTTCTAATTCGTGAGAGGATGGAACTTCTGCTGTTGCAGCTATGACTTTTTTAGAGAGCTTTGCGACCTCAACTTTAACGTTTAATGATTCTAAGATTTTTTTAATACTCGCACAATGGTCTGGACTACAAATATGAAGACTATTGATTTCTTTTTTGCCTTTAATTTCTCGTGCTTGATCAAGAATACCCATAACTATCCAATTTTCTCTAACTGAAAAAATTGCTTCATGTTCTACTCCTTCTATTTCTGACTGAAGATTTTGTCCATAAGCAACCAAATACTCTTTTTCCATTGTTTCATCTTTTTCTTTTTTCTTGGAAAGTCTTTCTATTGTTTTTATTGTTTTATTTCTAAGCTCTATTTTTTCATCAAGAGCTGATGCAAGGTAAGTTCTAGCATTTGGATCTATGTCAACAGCAAAGAATGGTATATTGTCTTTTCGGAATAATTCTGATAGAATGTTTTTTTCAAAATCTTCTTGACTTCGCATACCCAACTCATCTGTTGCAAAATCTAAATTGACTTTAGCAACTACATTCTCCAAGAACTTGAAAAATCCAATAGATGGTTTGTAAATCGCGCCAAGATTGTTCGAAGTTTTTTGTTCGGCTATCCAAAACGGTTCATTATATTCTTTTTCCATTATTAGAACATTTAATTTTTTCTTTTCTAATGGTGTAACTTCAAGGGTCTTCATTTTTTTTACCTTAATCACACCATGTCGTTTGATAAATATATACTTAGTCGAAATACCTTATATTCAAATATATATGGTATATACGGAAGTAGTTTATTCATCTAAACTTTTTTCGAATTCTTCCTCATAAACAGGAGAAAGCATCAATTTGGTCTTAATCTTAGTTTTACCACTTTTAGCATGAGGTTTTCTCATTACAGTATCATTACTTTTTTCTATCTCTCTTGCCTCTTCAGCTAATCGTGCTGCAGCTTGAACTATTTCATGAGCACAAGCAACTAAAGGAACATACTTTTGACTCTCTTTCTCAATAAAACATGCCAGAGTATTTATTTCAGCCACTTTCTCCGCCAGAGCATAGGCAGCCATAGCTTTAGCCTTTGCATAAGGATTACTAAAATCGGAATCATCTCGAATAGATTTGACAGTAATAATTCGTTGAGGCAAGATTGGTTTTTCTTCATTTTCTAATGAATAAATTACTTTATCAATTTCTTTTTGAATAATTCTATATGCACCAGTAATTGCTAGAACCTTGCTGATGTTTGAGTTAAAAAGTGCCATCTCGATTGGATCCAAAAACTGTTTTCTAGCTCCTATCAATGGATCACCTGTAATAATTATGTAACCTAATCCCTGATTTACTAATTCGGCTTTTACTCTTTTTCCAGGTGAATCAGTGAGTACAACTCCTGGAAGGCCACTATTTGAAATCTTCTCTCTAGCCTTTGCAGGACCAGGTAAAGCAGTATTAGGTGATGTTAAAATAAGAAAATCTGGATCGAACTCAAAGATTTTAGGTAGAGCATCTTCAACATCTTTTAATCCCATCTTTGAACCTGTAGTAACTGTTCGGACTTTGATGTCTTTTCGATCCGCTAGTTCGTCAAATAAAAACTCTAGTAAAGGTGATGTTCCAATATTGCCACACTTAAATACACCGATTTTAATGATCTGCTTTTGAACCATTCTTATCCCTTAATTTGATAAATGCTATTTAGCATTTAAAAACTGTCATCATAGATTAACTTTATCTTTTATTTTTATTGATAACTGCTGCAATTATTCTTTAAGAATAGCTCAATATCTTCTATTGCATTGGTTTACTGAATTTAATAAGAGAGCTACCACAATCGTTTAATAATTTAATATTAAAAGTTAGATCACAACTGTAAAGAGGTAACTTATTTGTCGCTTGAATCTAATATAGAAAAGCTCTCAAATACCAGCGGAGTAACTGGGAGAGAAGAAGCAGCAAGAGAGCTAATGACCAAATTAATTAAACCCTACGTTGATGAAACCTCTGAAGACAACCTAGGTAACTTAATTGCAATAAAAAGAGGAAAAAAATCGAAACCAAAAATTATGCTTGCAGCTCATATGGACGAAATCGGTTTAATGGTAAAAAACATTTCAAAAGAAGGATTTTTACAATTTGCAAAAATGGGTGGAATCGATGATCGTATTCTTTTAGCCCAGAAAGTTATTGTCCATACAAACAAAGGTGATCTAGTCGGAATAATTGGATCTAAACCACCTCACATTCAAAAGAAAGAAGAACGAAACAAAATAGTAACCTACGATAATCTGTTTATTGATATTGGAGCTGTTAACCTTAAAGCTGCAAAGAAAATGGGAGTGAAAATTGGAGATCCAATAAGCTTTAGTGTAAACTATCAAAAAATCGGAAAAAACATTGTTACAGGCAAAGCTTTTGACGATAGAGCTGGTTGTGCGACTATGATTGAGGTATTCAAAAAACTAAGATCAAGAGATTGCAACATATTTGCTGTTGGGACCATTCAGGAAGAAGTTGGTCTTAGAGGAGCCGGAACCGCAGCTTTTGGAATTGCTCCTGATTTTGGCATAGCTTTGGATGTTACAGTAGCAGGTGACGTTCCTGGTGTGAAGGCTTTTGAATCAAACATAAAGATGGGAAAAGGTCCTGCACTCACAGTTTCTGATGCAGGTTTAATCTCTCATCCAAAAGTTCTTAGCATACTTGTTGATACTGCTAATAAAAATAATATCCCTTATCAGCTAGAAACAGGTTTGCCTGGCACAACTGATGCAGCCCGCATATCTTTAACAAGACAAGGTGTTCCAAGCGGAACCATTTCTATTCCAACCAGATATATTCATAGTCCTGTAGGTATGATGGATCTAACTGATGTTAAAAACTCTGTAAAGCTTGTGATTGCAGCAATAAATGAAATCCAAAATAAATTCTAATGTTCTCTGATTTCTAAAACATCTTATCTTTTGATTTCATATAAATTAATGTTTGTGTGATAAATATTGGATGAGAGAATAAAGTTCGAGTTTTTAGAACATACAGCAGATGTCTATATTGCTTCGTATGGAAAAACCATAGAGGAAGCTTTTGAAAATGCAGCAATTGCAATGTTTGAAGTTATGACAGAAACTAAAAAAATTGAACCAAATATTGAAGACTCGATTCAGGTTAAAGGTGAAGACGAACATGGACTTCTTTATAATTGGCTTGAAGCTTTACTGGTTAACTTTGAGACAAAAAACAGAATCTATTCAAAATTTAATATTTTTTCATTTAAAAAAAATATGCGATCTTTTTCTCTTAAAGCCAAAGTATGGGGTGAAACTTTTGATCCTAAAAAACATTTGCAAAAAGTTGGAGTTAAAGCAGTTACATATCATCGAATGGAAATAATAAAAGATCAAAACGGAGTTACTCTGGAGTTTATCTTGGATATTTAAGCTAAATTGAGTTTTTTAATTTCTTCTATTATTTTTTCTACTATTTGCTCTGGTGGTGTATCAAGTGCTGTTATTTTGGAGATTATGAAAGGGATTTTCTTTTCTTTGTAGTAATCTATAATTGGGCTAGTCATTTTTTGATATAATTGAATTCTTTTCTTTATAACCTCTGCAGTGTCATCGGGTCGTTGATATAATTGTCCACCACATTTATCGCAAGTACCTTCAATTTTGGGTTTAAGAAAACGAATGTTATAAACTTCATTACAATTTTTACAAATTCTTCTTGAAGATAATCTTTCAATTATAATCCAATCTGGAACATTTTGCAATAAAATTACTTCAATTTTCACAATTTCCTTAAGAATTTCAGCTTGGGCAATTGTTCTTGGATATCCATCTAAGATAATACCTTTTCCAGATGGAAGTTCAGATAGGGTTTTTCTTAAAATTTCATTGACAATCTCATCAGGTACTAAGAGACCTTTCTCCACAAATTGTTTAACTTTTTTGCCAAACTCTGTCTCTTTTTTCAATATCTCACGGAAAATGTCACCCGTAGAGATAACTTCCAATCTAAGTTTTGTTTTTAATCTAGATGCATAGGTACCCTTTCCTGAACCAGGTGCTCCAAAAATAATTGCATTCACGACCATTTTTCTCCTATTCTCTGTTCGTAAAATGAAGGACATACTTAATTAAATTTATTTTTTCCTCATTTATCTCTAAAATAAAAAATTTAATTTATTTTGTCCTTATCTTAATTTACCTGAGGCATATTAACTGGATAATCGATTTTTTAGAAAAAATAAAATCTTAATTTATGTTCAAAACTATTTTATATAGAGGAAAGCTCTTGTGTTTGAAGGTGTAATTAATGGGATCTCGTAGATTCTTGCATGAAAAAGTTCCTCTAGAAAAAGTCGAAGATTGTATTTGGCGCATTCCCAAATATAAGGCTGGTATGCATGTTCCAGGATTAGTCTTTGCTAATGATAATCTCATTAAAAAGATGCAAACTGATCGTACTCTTTGGCAATCTGCGAATGTTACTCATTTGCCTGGAATTTATAAATATTCAATAACTCTTCCAGATGGTCATGAGGGTTATGGTTTTCCAATAGGTGGTGTAGCTGCAACTGATTATGATAAAGGAGTTATTAGCCCAGGAGGTGTTGGTTATGATATTAACTGTGGAGTTCGGCTTTTATCAACAAATCTTTCAGCTAAAGACCTAAAACCTAAACTAAAACAATTAGCCAGTTTAATTTTTAGGAATGTCCCCTCTGGTCTTGGAAGTCGTCGAAAAGACTTCAAGGTAAATTATTCTGAGCTAGATCATGTAACAAAAGAAGGGGTAATCTGGCTAATAAATCAAGGAATTGGATGGTCCGAAGATGCTGAGCATTGTGAGGAATCAGGATGTATGAAGAAAGCAAATCCAGATAAGGTTTCACCAACAGCAAAAAAAAGAGGATTGTCTCAATTAGGAACTTTAGGTTCGGGGAACCATTTTCTGGAGATCCAGAAAGTTGATAAAATCTATGATGAAAATAAAGCCAAAACCTATGGTGTAAATTATGAAGGACAAGTCACAGTAATGATACACTGCGGATCAAGAGGATATGGTCATCAAGTTTGTTCAGATTACCTTCGAATTATGGAACATGCAGTACGCAAATATCAAATTGATATACCTGATAGAGAACTTGTCTGTGCACCAGGGAAAAGTAATGAAGCCAAAGATTACTATCAAGCAATGGCTTGTGCGGTTAATTATGCATTCTCGAACAGACAAACAATTATGCACTGGGTCAGACAAAGCTTTCAACAAGCCTTCAATCAAGATCCAGAAAATTTTGGATTAAACCTCGTTTACGACGTTGCCCATAATATCGCAAAAATAGAAACCCACAAAGTTAATGGTGAAAAAAAGAAAGTCTGGGTTCATAGAAAAGGTGCTACAAGGGCTTTCCCTCCTGGACATGAAGAAGTTCCCACCGATTATCGATCTGAAGGACAACCAGTACTTATTCCTGGTAGTATGGGTACAAGTTCTTGGATTTTAAGTGGGGCTAATAAAGCTATGGATTTAACTTTTGGCTCAACAGCACATGGTGCAGGAAGAATGATGAGTCGATCAGCTGCAAAACGGAAGTGGTGGGGTAGAGATGTGAAGATCGCTTTAGAAAAACGTGATATAATCGTCAAAGCTGCAAGTCCAGTAGTTTTAGCTGAGGAAGCTGATGGGGCCTACAAAAATGTCGATATTGTTGCAGATGTAAGTGATCAACTTGGTATTGCGACTAAAGTCGCTAGATTTGTACCAATGGCTGTAATTAAAGGATAATAGATACAGACGATCCGCGTTTCTAAGTTGATTGTATTTATTATCCTAATCAATATCCAGTTTTTATAATTGGCACTATAGCTCTAGTTAAATTAATATTAGACTCTCTTAAATCAAATGACAAACCTCATTATGACAAAAATAGATATTGCAATCTGAGGTAATGATTTCATTGCCAGAACGTTTAGTCAATCTGCAAATTAAAGAAATCTATTCGAAAGTGAAACAAATTTTGGTGGAAAGGGATTACCTGATAATTGTTGATGAGCCATACACCTGTCTTTCAATCAAGCAAGGATCAATTTGGGGAATTATGCCAAGAACTGCCAAGAAAATAATCAATTATAGTTTTAGGTCTATGCAATCAGGAACTCGCATTCACTTTTATTCCTCATTTGCGCCTGAGTGGAAGTATTTAACAGTAATTGGGTATGTTCTTTCATTTTTCTTGGTTGGTTTGAGCTTATGGATCAACATGGATCTAGAAAATTATATACTTAGCGGAAATGCCAGCTTTTGGAGTTGGATAGTGACTTCTGCAAATTCAACAGGTTTTAGTTCAGCTCAATCATTTTCTGATTTAGCTAGAATGCTAGCTCTATTTCTTATTCTGGTGGTTCTCGTTGAAACCCTTCTTGTAATTTACTCACACTTTAAAATAAATGACATCGCAGAAGAAATCTTGAATCAATTAGAATAGAGAAACTTAAAATAGGGATCCATAATGAAAATATTGCTAAGCGGTCGTCGTCTAGTTGGTTTAGGACACAAGCCTTAGGGCAAAGTAATTTCTCTTGTTCTTGTGTTCTTTCATTTTCTATTTTATTTTCTGTGTTCATATTTTATTCACTTTTTATTTTTTCATCTTTTTGCGGGATGATACTAGTCCCTTTTTTGTGTGGCAATAATAAATCTTTAGCCAAGGCGACCTTTGCTTAAAAAACGAAAAGATTTATGTTGACACTTTTGTAGCTTAGCAAAAAAAATTAATTATTTGCGGTCTTGACCTTGTTGGCCTTCAAACTTAATAGGGCAACTTGTTTAGAGCGAGCCCCTTTTATGGGGTATGCTCGCGCTCAGATTAAACGAAATTTGCATTCTTTTGATTAAGACAGTGTCGTCTATAATAGCAATTACAGATGCAGACCATTCATTTGGGCGCATATATCGTCAAGGAGCCGTTTCAGTAGGAATAGTAGTCCATACTAATTGTATAACAGCAGGTCATGGACCTGGAATCACAAGCTTGATGACCTCATCCTTGGGAAATATAGTTCCAAAAATTGATAAAGCTGCTAACATTGCTTATCTCTTGGAGATACGATCAGATATATAAGTTAGTAAAATTACTAATTCAAGTCAAAGCTAAAAGAGGGCAAAAAGTGCCATTTAAACGAAAGAGCCGAGGAAGATCAAAAGGAAGCAAAGGAAGTGGAGCTACAGTACAATGCGGAAGTTGTGGACAGGTTGTACCAAGAGATAAAGCCAAAAGATCTACGCGAAGAGTTTCTTTGGTTGAACACCAATTGGCTAAGGAGCTTCGAGCAAAAGGAACATATTTAGCTTCTTGGAGTGATACAAAATGGTATTGCATTTCTTGTGCTGTACATCGAGGAATCGTAAAAGTCAGATCTGAAGCTGATAGACATTCCCGTGGAAGACGAAGACGTTAACTTTTATTATTTATTTTTTTTATAGCCCTATAAACATATAATGCTCTTTCTAAAACGGTAAAATTTGATAAAATAGCTAAAGATATTATCCCAATATTTAATGCCGGGAACCAAAAAAAAGCTACTACACTTGACGCTATTATAAGGATTAATCGTTCAGCTCTTTCCATTAAACCTATTGACATCATTTTTATTCCTATAGCTTCTGCTCTAGCTCTGCTATAACTAACTAATAATGATCCGATAAGAGCAAGAATTCCCCAAAAAGGTTCGCATAGACCACCTACTATTATTCCGATGTAAACAACTGATTCAGAGTACCTATCCAGTAATGAATCAAAAAAGCCTCCAAAAATGGTTTCTTGATCATAAGTTCTCGCCAGAATACCATCTAACACATCACAGAATCCTGAGAGAAAAAATAAAGCTACAGCAATGAAAAGAAGCCAGGTTTGATTAAGCGATAACAAATAAGCTGCTGCTGCAAATATGGCAAAAACTAAACCAATTACACTAACAACATTTGGAGATAATCCGATTTTGTGGGCTATTCTTGCTTCAGCAGACAACAGTTTTTGGACTTTTTCTTTAAACTTGGAAAGCATGTTGTTCGGTATTTGGTATATAACAAGTTATTATTTAAACTGGACTATGAAAAAATAATAAAAATAATAATTGGGCTTAATGAAAAAGTATAACTTAACTCTTGATAATTTAAAATGAGTTCATTAGGACTCCATTACAAAAGAATTAATCAATATTTTGCAGATGGTAATAACCGTGTTTTCAGCGAATTTATAAGTAGGAATATAGTAATAGGAGGCAGTAACGTACCTAGAGACAGAATTATATGGAAGACACGTTACAAAAAATGATAACAAAAAGGAGTGAAGAAAATGACTGAAAACACAGACGTTATATTCGTTGGAAATAAACCCCCAATGAGTTATGTTCTGGCAATAATTACCAGCCTATCCCAAGGAAACCTAAAAGAAATAACTCTAAAAGCACGTGGTCAAGCTATAACTACAGCTGTTGACGTAGCAGAGATTACCCATAACCGTTTCATAAAAGACTTGAAAGTTAGCAAGATAGCTATTGGTACTGCTGAGATGCCGCCAAGGGAAGGAGAAAACAGGTCCAGAATGGTTTCAACGATGGAAATAACGATGACGAAAACTGCATAAATTGTTACGGGACAAATAGTAGATTTTAAAAAAAATCAAACTTTCTTTATTTTTTCATTTCTATATAATTGGTTTTTACATAATTTCTTGGATAACAAGATTAATAGCTAAAAGTAATTCAAAGTAATAGATACGATGTGATATAGATGTTAGACATCAAGCTTATCCGAGAAAATCCAGTACTTGTAAGGAATAATCTTTCTAAAAGAGGTAATCTTGAAAATATTGAAATGTTGGATAAGTTGATTGTATTAGATAAAAAATGGCGAATTGATCTAACAAAGCTAAACAAACTTCGTCATAAAAGAAAGGTTGCTACAAATGAGATTGCAGCATTAAAAAAGAGGAAAAAAGACGCAAAGAGCCATATTGAAAATGCTAGGAAAATTGATGGACAGATAAAAAAAAGTGAGAAAGAAGTATTGTCCTCAAAAGAAAAAAGAACTGAATATCTTATGAAGATTCCTAATTTGTTGCATGACTCTGTGCCTGTTGGAGTAGATGAGAGTAAAAATGTTCAGGTAAGAAAGTGGGGAACTATTCCAGAGTTTGATTATGCCATTAAGAATCATATTGAATTAGGTACGAAGTTAAAAATTATTGATATCGAAAGGGCTGGAAAAGTTGCTGGTGCAAGGTTTTTTTATCTTAAGGGTGCTGGCGCAATTTTGGATTTAGCTTTAACAAATTTTGCGCTCAATGAAATAATCAAGAAAGGATATTTGCCTATTGAACCGCCATACTTAATGAGAAAAGAAGCGTACGAAGGAGCAACTGCTCTTAGCGATTTTGAAGATGTTTTATATAAAATTGAGCAAGAAAACTTGTATTTGATTGCAACTTCTGAGCATCCTTTGGCAGCGATGTTTATGAAAGAAGTTTTAAGAGAGGATCAGTTGCCCTTAAAATTTGCGGGTATAAGTACATGTTTTAGAAAAGAAGCGGGAACTCATGGGAAGGATACAAGGGGGATTTTCAGAACTCATCAATTCAATAAGATAGAGCAATTTATTTTCTGCAAACCAGAAGAGTCCTGGAAACTCCATGAAGAGCTTATTGCTAATGCAGAAACCATAATTAAAAAAATTGGAATGCCTTATCGGGTTGTTAATGTTTGCACGGGAGACATTGGGACTTTAGCAGCTAAGAAATATGATATTGAGGTTTGGATGCCAGCTCAAAAAGCCTACAGGGAAATTGTTTCATGTAGTAATTGCACTGACTATCAATCTAGAAGATTAGATATTAGGTTCAGAGAGAAAGAAGGGGCACCTACAAAAGGATTTGTTCATACATTAAACTCTACTGCGGTAGCCACTGGAAGAATGATAGTTGCAATATTAGAGAATTTTCAACAAGATGACGGATCAGTAGTTGTTCCTAAAGTTTTAAGAAAATATATGGGCAGCATAAAGAAGATAAATCTTTAACGGTAAACCTTTTAATACAGCTTTGAGAATGATGTTGGCACGTTTGGAGGATAAAATTGTCTTCAAAAGGGAAAAGAGGTAGAAGCAGACACGTTCGTGATAAATGGAGAGGGAAATCATGGTATATGACTTTAGCGCCTTCGTTTTTTGGAAACGTTGAGCTAGGCAGAATACCTGCAGCAGATCCTGATCAACTAATTGGGCGGATTGTGGAGGCAACACTTTATGATATTACAAGTGATTTTTCTCACCAGAACTTGAAGTTGTTCTTCCAAATAAGTAAACTTGAAGGAAAAGTTGCTCACACTATTTTTAAGGGTCATGAATACTCACGCGATTATATGAGAAGTCTGGTTAGAAGAAGAACAACAAAAGTTGATGGCCTTTTTAACTTAATTACCAAAGATGGGTATAAGCTTAGAATTTCAGTATCAGCGTTAACTCTCTCAAGAATAAAAACATCTCAAGAGAAAATTATCCGTGGAATAATGGATAGAACTGTGAAGGAAAAGGCTGCGGTATTAAATTTAGACTCTTTTGTTCAGGAAGTAGTTTTAGGAAAAATAGCATCGGATGTTTATAATGAAGCTAAAAAAGTAGCTCCTCTCAGACACGTGGGTATAAGGAAGTCTAAACTGCTCGCAGAACCAATTCAACCCTTGGAAGAAATTGCTCTAACACAATAGATATAGTTCTTTTTTGAGACGATCAAATTCGAATTTTATTATCATTTTTAGCTTTTGTAATGCGAAACATCTTTAGAGATGATTGGGTTACAGGAAACACATCATTTTGAAGAGGGAATGATTCGCTTGAGTTATCAGGCTAGTGTTCACAAAAAAGGAGAGTTTTCAGTTATAGATTTAATCAAAAATACAATTGAAAGTGATAATTATTCAAAAGCTGGAGCAATTGCTCAGTTCATAGGAGTTGTTCGAGGTGAAACCGTTAATGGAGAAAAAGTTCAAAAACTCAAACTTGAAGCATATGAGGAAAAAGCAAACGAGGTTCTCATTAGCATCTGCAAGGAGTTATCCAGCAGAAAAGGAATAGTTAATGTTCAGATTCACCATTTACTTGGAGAGTTTCAAGTAGGAGATGATCTAGTATACGTATCAGTTGCAGGCTCTCATAGAACTGATGTTTTTCCAGTTTTATATGAAGCAGTAGAGAGATACAAAAGTGAAGTTCCAGTTTTCAAAAAAGAACTCATAACAAATCTTGATGGAATTCAAAAAGAATATTGGGTTTCAGAAAAAAAAGCATAGCCTACTTCTCATGAAAATAAAAGTGTCAGCAAAAGAGTTTTGGAAATTATTAATTGGTTATTATCTTAAAATAATAAAAAAATGAAGTATTCAGACTCATAGAACATATAGGATATATTATTATTTTGATAAGAATACAAATATTTCACAAGATATTAGAATTATCCAAAAAGATAGTTTGAAAATTTAGGAGATCTGAGGTTTTTGGAAAGAAGAAATTATGGATGGTTTGAAAAAAGAAGAAGAACAAAAGGATTAGAATTAGCTCACGATCAAATAATAAAAGCCTTTGATACAGTTACGTTACTCCACAAAGCAGCAAAAAGCTTTGCAGAAAACAACATAAAAGAAACCAATAAACATCTAAGAAACCTCTACAAAGCAGAGGAAGAAGTAGATAAACTAAGAACAAATGTGTTCACAGAGTTATCAAAAGGAGCTGCTCTAATTTCAGATTATCGCGAAGACTTATTGCACCTTGTGAAGAGGTTAGATACTCTGGCTGATCACGCAAAAGATGCTGCAAGATGTTTAGAAATGTTATCAGGATCAGAAATACCTGAAGAGCTTTGTAAAAAAATGGTTTTTATGACTTCAAAATTAGTGGAGACTGCTCAGACATTACGCGAAAGCATAGAAAGGATTACCGCCAATCCCAAAGCAGCAATTAAAAGAGCAGAAAAAGTGGGTTTAATAGAGTCTGAATTAGACAGAGAATATCTTAACGTCAAGAGTATGTTTGTAAAATATGGCGTAAATATGAATCCGGGAGCTTTGATTATTTTTGATGATTTAATCGAGTTCCTTGAACATGCTACAGATATGTGCGCTGATACAGCGGATTACATAATTGTTCTCTCAAGTAGAGAATAAACAAAAGATCAATCTCTTTAGTCTCTATTTCTTTATGAGAACTCTTTTCTTAAAATCTGATAAGGTATAGTATGTTTTATTTAATTCTCGAATCAAGTATTGGTTCTTAGCAAAATCTATTTTATTAGTAGAAAAAGCTGAGTATTTTATG
>JAOZGY010000034.1 GCA_026015145.1 Candidatus Bathyarchaeota archaeon
ATTGCCATATTGGAGAAACAGATCAACAACACTACTACTTAGTGACATGCTATTTCTACAAGGAGGAGCACTAATCTTGTTTGGAGCCTTAGTAGCTGGAGTCATCCTCTATAATGCCTGGGGAACAACAAGGCTTCTTTTCAGAAAGTACATATCTTCTATTTGGAACACGAAAGTAATGGAGCAAGAACGAAGATCCCCAACTGGACTAGCTGTTGGATTAATCCTTATTGGAGTTGGAATAGCCTACATTATAGTTGGAATCCTTATCACAATTTAGATAGGAAAACTCAGATAACTTCGCAAGATTTCTCATTTTCTTATTTCATCTTCAATGGAATATATCTAAGTAGCAAGATCATTGCTATGAAACTAACAATTTCTGCTATATAAAAAACATAATCAAAGCTTGAAGTCACTATAACTGGAATTGAAACAGCCAAAGCATTTAGAAAAACATGAAAAGCAACAACACTCCAAATGTTCTCCATACTCTTATAGAACAGGTATCCTGTAAAGATACCAAAAAGCACAACATGCAACAGCTGATTCTGAATAAACTGTGAGATCCAACCTGTCTGAAACACATGAATATGCTCTAAAGAGAAAAACACTGTTGAAGCAATAACTCCTATAAGAGCTCCATACTTTGCTGAGATTCTTGTTTGAACATAGCCTCTATAAGCTACCTCTTCAGCAAAAGCTCCAAACACAGAAAACAACAGATACAAAACAAACACCAAACCAACTGAATATGCTGAGTAGTCCTCATATCCTCTAAGATTAGGAAAAGAACCAAGCTCAATACTACTTCCTAAACCATAACTAATCAGATAATAAAGTCCAAGATAGAGTAAACCAAAAAGCAAACCAACCAAAATCATAAGGTTACTATTGTTTTTGAAAACATCAGATATGGACTTCTTAGAATCTTTTCTAAATAGAGATAGCGCAACTATGAAGATTATGAAGTAGGAAAGAAACATTATGACAAATATCAGTTCTAAGGTTGAGAAGAGCTGCCACATTGGATAACGGATATAATAAATCACATAACTAACAATCAGTAGCACAATAGATCCAAGGAATACTCTCCAAGCCTTTTCATTTGTCATAAAAACCAGGTTTTGTTATTTCTTGATTTAAATATAATATTTTTTCTTATGTTTTAGAAGATGCTATTCTGCTTTTTCATTTTCAGCATAATTAAATAATATTATAGTGAATTTAGTGTAGTTAGTGTAGATAAAACTAGAATAAGACTAAAACAAAAGGACTAGAAGAAAAAAATTTAAAAATAGCTATTTTGTTAAAAGTGTTTCTAAACTCTTTATATCCTCTTTTATTATCGGCAAGAACTTCTTCGCTCGGTATTTGAGCATTCTTATTATTGTTGTACTTTTTTTTCCGCCAAAAAACGCTCTTATTTCTTTTCTCTCTCTTTCAGTTAGGATGCGCTGTTTCATTGTCTAAGTCTCATGTGTAACTATTGTAGAAACATTCATAAGTGTTTGTAACTATAACAGTTACTTAACTAGAAGCCTCTGAGAAATAATAAATGGAAGACCCAATCCAATATCCTAAAAAGAATGGTACACATAAGGCCTTCGGGGGTTCAAGTCCCGCCTTCCGCACCAAACAGGGTTCTTAATTAAACAAAAAATAGCAGCATTACGAGTGGAGTTAAATGAAATATCGAAATATGGGTTCGTTGGATTGGAAAGTCTCAGCTTTAGGATTTGGATGTATGAGACTACCTCCACGAAGAATCAACAGGATAAGAGCTGATACAAAAAAGTCTATTGATCTCATTAGATACGGTATTAATAAAGGGATAAATTACATTGACACAGCCTGGCCTTACCATTTAGGAGATAGCGAAAAAATTCTCGGAGAAACCCTCAAAGATGGTTATCGCGAAAAAGTCTACTTGGTGACAAAACTGCCAATTTTCATGGTTCGCAAATCAAAAGACTTCAGCAAGTACTTAACTACTCAATTGAAAAGACTCCAAACCGATTATTTAGATGGTTACTTTTTTCATGCTCTAAATAAAGGGCAATTCGAAAAAATAAAAAAATTAGAGCTTTTAAAAGAAATGGAAGAAGCAAAAAAAGAAGGGCTAATTCGAAGTATAGGTTTTTCTTTTCATGATACGTTACCCGTATTCAAAGAAATAATAGATCATTACCCTTGGGACATTAGCCAAATACAATGCAACTATATGGATACCTGTGTTCAAGCAACAACCGAAGGTCTTGAATATGCCCATAAAAAAGATGTTGCTGTAGTAGTGATGGAACCACTTAAAGGTGGAACTTTAGTTGATCCTCCCTTAGAAGCTATAGAAATTCTTAATTCGGCAAAAGAAAAAAAATCTTCTGTTGAATGGGCTCTTCAATTTCTATGGAATAAACCCGAAATAGCTGTTGTTCTTAGCGGTATGGGTTCAAAAAGAATGATTGATGAAAATTGTGAAATAGCTGATCGCTCTGGGATTAACTCTTTAACTTCCCAAGATCAGAAAATAATTGAGAGACTTGCTAGAATTTACAGAAAACGAATTAGAGTTCCATGTACCGCTTGTGGTTATTGCATGCCTTGCCCAGAAGGAGTTGATATTCCCCAGAATTTTGCCTGTTTAAATAATGTTCATTTAGAGAAAAGTCGTTTTCGGCGTTTTCAAACAAGAAGGACTTATAGAAAACTAAAGAGTTCAAAGAACAAAGTAAATCTACTTGATCCAAATGGAAATGGAATGTTATGTAATAAATGTGGTTTGTGTGTAGATAAATGTCCTCAAAGAATAAATATTCCAGAAGAAATTGAAAAAGCGAAAAAAAATTTAAGAAAACAAACAACTCTGTTTTCAATGTTAAAATGAAAAATTATTAGCAAGACTTTTTCATTACTACTTATTTTTTTCCTTTACAGTTTTGGTTAAGAAAATCTTATTAGTGTGTAAAAAATTACAAAAGAATGAAAGATTTTACATGGGGATGGTTGAAAGCCTGAAACTAACTGCAAAGAATATAGCGTTAGTTGCTATTTTCTCAGCTTTGTACTGCGTCCTCTCACTCATAACTCCGTTTGTTCCAGCCATTGGTGTGCCCGAAATAAAGATAAGTTTAGAAGCTTTAATAGCATCAGTCTTTGGTATAGTTTTAGGTCCATACTTGGGTACCCTAACCGCTTTTTTGGGCGCGTTTGTCACATGGACTTTGCCACCCACTGGTATGAGTCCCTTTGGTTTGCCGTTTCTGCTATCACCGCCACTTAACGCCTTAGTTACAGGGTTAATATTTTATAAAAAATGGAAATTTGGTTTTGCAGCGTTTGCTATTCTGATATTTGCTTTCTTGTTTACTCCTCCTGTTCAGCCTCTTGCAGAAAACTGGCTTGTCGCTGTTTCAGTTTTATTTGATAAGATTATTGCGCTTTTCTTGATTTTACCGGTGGCGATATTTGCAAAAAAATTGGACATTGGAAAAGCTTCTGTGTTCTATTTTATTTTGTTTTTCATAGGAAACCAAGCTGACAATATGTGGGGATCATTCGCCTTTTCAACTCCTGCAGTTTATGGAGGAATTTTTGGACTGGACGTAAACGCCGTTCGCGGTCTTTTCCTATTGAGCCCATTTGCTTATCCCGCCATACGACTTATCCAAGCGTTTATTGGTATGCTTATCATTGTACCACTCATGAAAACGCTTAGCGGAACACCCTGGTTGTGGAAAAAGAAAAATATTTTGTCCTCCAATCAAAAAGTCGCTAAATCCAAATGAATCAAAGCATTAACCTTTTATATTTATTAGATTTTAATAGTCAGAATTCTTCATCTGATTTCATATTTAATGCTTTTTTTGCGAATTACAAACTTGTTCTTCTGTTTTCCTTTTGTAGCAAATTATGAATGCGAATAAAACTGCAATTGCTGCATTGAAAACAAACATTACGATTTCTAGTAAAGTCAAGTTCACTTATTCTATCATTAAAATCTCCTTGTAAAGCGTTAAGATCAACCATATACTCATTTCTAGAAAAGGTTTGAAAATAAAGTAAGAGAATTTAAAAATTATAAGCCATTTTTCCATGGTATATATACTTAATTAAAATAAAAAACACGACCAATATGTCTTATAAATATCAAATAGCCTAAATTAA
>JAOZGY010000055.1 GCA_026015145.1 Candidatus Bathyarchaeota archaeon
ATAGACCCATAATTTCTGAAGCAATTATGTCAGTTGCTAATGCTGAATCACTGGTTAGAATCAAATTCATCTCTACTGGGTCACCTTTAGTAGGTCCATTTCCTTCAAGTGCTACCCTCGCATCCATAATTGTAAGTTTAGGATTTAAAATGGAGTAAAGCTTGTAAAAAACTTCGTTTAAGAAAGGATGTAAATATATTCGTCTATTGCTTGGAATACATCCAAAGAGATTTTTTATTGCTCCACTATATGTTGTGAATTCGTGAGTTTTCATTAAAGCTAAATCGACTATAGCATCAGCTTCCAGGACAGTTTTTGGAAGAAATAATTTTTTTGGAGAATTAGGACTATTTCGAAAATTTATTTTCACAACTTCATCCTCTGAAAGATTAATAACAGTTCCGCCTGCTTTTTGAACTGCTTCTTTTAATCCAGTTTTTTCAAATGCAAATTGACAAGAATAATTATAACCATTAGATTCTCCAACTAGAACTTCGGTATTTCTATCTCGGAGCAATCTAACTACTTCAGATAATAATTCTGGATCAGTGACCACTCCAGGAACAAACTCAGGATGACTGATATTTGGTTTAATAAAGATTTTATTTTGTTTACTTAATCCCGATTCTTTAATTGTCTCTTTTAAGATTTTATCTAATTCTCGTTTAGCTTTATGTATCTTCACGATATTTTTTTGTTTTTCAGGAATACCTTATCCCCCCTTTTTAGCGAGTATGCAACCAGGATCTGAAGTAAAACTGTCATTATTGTAAGCTTTTGCTCTTGCTCGGCATCCTCCACATAAATCTCTGAAATTACAAGCACCGCATGGTCCTTTGAGCTTTGATCTATCTCTTAAAGAGCTAAAAAACTGAGAATTTAACCAAATATCTTTGAATTTTCTATTTTTTAAATTTCCCACATTTATTTGCAGAAAAACACATGGATGGACATCTCCATATGGTGACAATGAACAATATAATCTTCCAGCCCCACAACCTCCTATGAAATCGGCTAAGGAAACTGCTTTTTTGCTAACCTTGACAGTCTGCATATGCGCCATTGACATAGCCATTTCATTTCCTTCTCCTTGACTTTGTATGGCCAGACGGGCTAATTGAGGTGCTGTGGTTAGAATCGTAACTTTGCTACCCTTAGATATTCTAGCTAATAAATAACTCATAAGTTCCTCTCTTTCTTCAGGCGAAATGTCCTGATCATAGAGCTCTTTCCCTCTTCCTGTTGGAACAAAATTAAAGTAGGTGAATCTCTCTGCCCCTATCTTTTCAGCTAAATCTACTACAGCAGGAATTTCTTTAAGATTATTTTTTGTTGCTGTTGTAGCAATGCAAGCACACAGTTCTTCTTTAACGCAATTCTTAAGCCCTGTTATCGCATTGTTAAACGCCCCAGATACACCTCTAAAAGAATCATGAGTTTCAGCTATAGCACCGTCAATGCTGATTTCGACATAGTTAATTCCGGTTTTTTTTATTTTTTTAATGTTCTCTTTGGTTAATAAAGTTCCATTTGTTGCAACTGAAACATAAAGTCCTTTCTTAACTGCACGTGAGGCAACCTCAAAAAAATCACTTCTGCTTAGAGGTTCACCACCTGAAAACGCTAAAGCTGTAACGCCAAAATCAGCGAGTTGATCGACTACATCTAACGCTTCTTTAGTCCTAAGTTCTGTTTCTAAAGCCTCCCCAGAATTTGAGTAACAATGTTTGCAATTTAGATTACATTTATGAGTAAAATCCCACACAACTAGGAAAGGAGCGTAAATTGAAAGTGGTTTTCTAATTCCGAAATAAAGAAAACTTTTCACTATACTGATTATTGCTCTTTTTGTGTACGGATCATCTAAGAGCTTTTCAATTTTATCTCTTTTTAAAGAAAGACTTAATCTTAAAAATTCGATCCAAAGACTAATTATTTTCGAATAAAGACCTCTACAATTTGAACATCTGTCTGACTTTCCTGCATAATCCGTTAAAGCTGCCTCAAGGATAGTTTTATTACAAGAATTGCATTTTTTTAAAGATAGTTCTAACATTTTTTTAGTTGTAGGTAAACTAATGATTGCATTCCAGAAATTATGGTGACTGAGCAAGTTCATGGAATTTTACCTTTATTAGGCTATCAGAACTAAAGTTGATCTGCGAGAGTGTTAAAGATTTCTACCATCCATATTAACTTCATCTTTTTTTAAAATAAGCAGTAATAATAAGCTGATTAGATTTTTCTTAAGAATTTTTTAGCTATATCCAAATCTTTTTGTGTGTTAATGTTGAAAAGGACTTCAACTTCATCAGTTATTAGAGCAGCGGTGTCGATTTTTCCCTCAGATAAAATTTTCTTTCCATTTATAATGTTCACTCCAGAGACTGCGTACATTACTCCTTCAAACTCATCTTTAGATGAAACTGATAATTCTAATTCTTTTCGTTTTTCTATCGGAACAAAAACAGCAAAAGCGTTTTTCCCTCTTTTTTCAAAAAGCTTAATTATTTTATCAATGAATCTTCCAGTTAAAGCAGGCAAGTCTGCAGGTATAGTTAGAACTGGACAGTTCAATTCTCCTTCTATTATTGCTTGTTTTAAGTCATTGTGATACCCTTTTCCTTTTGTTCTCAGTACCTTTAAGCCGTTTTTTAAGCATTTTTTTTCTGTTTTAGGCGTATTATCACTTGTTATTACATATATTTCTGAAACATTCTGAGCTGATTTAGCTGCTTCCACAACTCGATCTATAAGGGGTATGCCAAGAAAAGGCATAAGTGGTTTCTCAATTTTGGATTCGATTCTTCTCCCTTTTCCACCAGCCATAATTAAAGCAGGTACTTTCATAGAATCAGCACACTCGCAATAAAGATTAGAATTATCGATCTTACAATTTCATTTGTTGCCCCAATCATATCTCCTGATACTCCGCCAAAAACAAATTGTCCCACTCTTTCCATGAAGAAACCTAAAAGAATAGTGATAAAAACTACCCATACTCCAATTAAGCCTAGGAAAGGATAGAGCATCAGAATAGCTAACAAATAAGCTATTATATTTCTTTTGCTTTTTGCCGTTTCAAGAAAGATTGATCCCAACCCTGTATGGGTAGGCTTACCTAGCCATGAAATAGTAACCATACCTAATTTAGCGGCAATTTCTGAAGCAATGATTGCTCCAAAAACAAGAGATGCATCCAATAAAAAAATTCCCAAAACTGCTAATAACTCAACAAAAATTGCCAATAATCCTCCTTTATAAGTTACAACCCACGCATGAGCCAGTGCTCTTCTATCCTTTAGGTTCCTAACTCCTATTGCATTTCCTAAATCCACTAACCCATCGAAATGCTGCAATCCTGTTAATACAAGAAGAAATGCCAAAGTCATAACTGCAGGGAAAAATTGACCTAAGAATTCAACTGGAATTGAAAAAATAGTTGAATTGAATAATTCGAGAAAGTAAGTAACCACTAAACGACAACCCTGAAAATACAATGTTCCCAACAATCCAATGAAACCTCCTATTAAGGGAAAAAGAAAAATGGCTTCAGCTGAAGTTATTACAAAATCATCTGTCTTGCCAACAGGAATAATGGTGAGGAAAGCAAGCAAATCCCTAAAAGTTTTTATAGTTTTCATCTTGGACATATAGCCTACACTGAAACAATTAAGAATATAGCCTTTGTTGTGAATTTAATGACTCACCTTGATGGAAAGAGAGTGTTCGTCACTGGAGGAGCAGGTTTCATAGGATCTCATTTATGTAAAAAACTTTCAGCATCAACACGAAAATTAACTGTATATGACGACTTATCCTCTGGCAAAGTTGAAAATGTCAAGCATCTTCCTAATGTACGATTTGTAAGGGGAGATATTCTGGATCTTAAAAAACTTCAATCCCAAGAAAAAACCGATTTAATTTTTCATTTAGCCGCTCAAGTTGTAGTTCCGTATTCTATGGAAAACCCAATATTTGATTTTGAAACTAATGCTAGAGGAACTCTTAATGTTTTGGAAAAAGCTCGTAAGGACGATGCACGATTGGTTTTTGCTTCTTCTGCAGCTGTATATGGAAATCCGACTGTTTTTCCTACTTCTGAAGATTATGGCTTTCATCCGTTTTCCTGTTATGGATTATCAAAAGTTGTAGGTGAAGAATACTGTGAAATGTACTCTAAACAATACGGTTTAGATATCACGATTATGCGTTTTGCAAATGTTTATGGTTCTGGATGTCATGGTGTGATTAATGACTTCTTTGACAAAATTCATAGAAATCCTGAAAAACTTGAAATAATTGGAACTGGTCTTCAGTCTAGAGATTTTGTTCATGTATCTGATGTTGTTAAAGCTTTAATTCTCTCCACTAAGGGCGAGATTGCTATTGGTAAAACTTATAATTTGGGTTATGGAAAAACAATCAAGATAATCGATTTGGCTAAACTAATAATTAAGCTATTAAATTTAACTGGAAAAACCGTTATCACAACCACTGGTGTTTCTTGGCAAGGAGACGTAAATACAATTTGGTTTGATATTGGCAAAGCAAAAAAAGAATTGGATTGGACTCCTAAAGTTAGTTTAGAAGATATTTTAAAAGAAATGATACATGAACGGAGGCTAGATCAATAACAATTCCGACTAAAGGACTTTTTTCTCTTCTTCGAGTTCCCTATTGGATGATGAGTGGAGGTCTTGCTCTTATTACTGCTTTCGCTATAAACAATGACGCAATAAGTATTCAGTCTATCCTTATGATCTTTTTTTCAATGGCTTTCATAACTTCAGCAGGTTTTTCTATAAACGATTATTTTGATAGAGAAAGTGATGCCTTAATAAAACCTAAAAGACCAATACCTTCAGGATTGTTTTCTCTTAAACAAGTTATCATTATTTCAGGATTATTATTTGCTATTGGGCTAGTTTTAGCCTTTCTAATAAACTGGCTCAGTTTTCTAATTCTATTAGTCGATTCAGTACTGCTAATTATTTATTCAGCTTATGTTAAACGAAAATCAGGATTTGCCGCAAACATTCTTGTTGGTTTACTAGTTGGTACTGCCTTTATTTATGGTGAAGCAACAATTTTCCAAAAAATTAGTCTTATTTCTATAAGCTTATACCCGATATGTTTTGGAACTATCAGTGGAAATATTTTACGGGATGTGTTGAGTTTAGAGGGTGATACAAAAGTTGGCTATCCAACACTTCCTCAGAAAATCGGGATAAAAAATTCGGTAAGAATTGCTACCTTTTTCTTTTTAGTTACCGCATTATTTGCCCCTATCCCATATTTTCTAGTACCTTTTGGGTTATATTATTTAATTCCAATTTCTTTTTGGAGCTTTCTTCTTGCTTATACTTCAATTCGACTCTTAACTGTACCCTCAACTGTTGAAAACGTAAAAAAATATGAACGTATAGTCACCATGTCAATGATTCTATTATTGCTCTCTCTAATACTTGAGGCGATCTTGTGAAAAATACAATTAGCATTTGTCCTATTTGTCTTAAGAAAGTGCAAGCCGAACTAAAAATAGATAATGGGAAAATACTGATTATAAAAAATTGCAAGGATCACGGATCTTTTTCTGCAACTCATTGGCAGAGCCCTTCTATCTTCAAATTTTCTGAGCAATTTGATTTCTTTAAGAATCACAAGAATTTATCTATGCCTAAAGAACCTGAAAATTGTCCTCGGGTTTGCGATTCATGTGAAGACCATATTTCAGACACGGTCATAGGAGTTATTGATGTTACCAAGCGTTGTGACTTGCAATGTTCTGTTTGTTTTTCAACTTTTCCAGAACACGAAGTGGGATATGAACCTTCAATAGATGAAATAGAACGAATCTTAAACTTTCTAAATTCTCGTAATCCTAAACCTCCTGCTCTGCTTTTTTCTGGAGGAGAGCCTTTAGAACGAAATGATATGCCAGAAATCATAGGTATTGCTCATAAACTTCACTTTATGACAATTATGGCAACAAACGGTGTTAAGCTAGCTAAATCCCCAGATTTAGCTCGTAAACTAAAAGAAAAAGGATTAAACATAGTCTATCTCCAGTTTGACAGTTTTAGTGATGCTTTCTATGAGGAAGTAAGAGGACAAAAATTATTAAAAACAAAATTTGAAGCAATAAAAAACTGTCGTAAATATGACATAGAAATAATATTAGTCAACACTTTGATGAGAGGATTCAATGATGATGAAATTGGAACAATCATCAAATTTGCCGCCCAAAACTCCGATATTATTCGCGGTATTATTTTTCAGCCAATCGCTTTCACTGGTAGAGCAACAGGAAATCCACTTAGTGAATCATGGCGAGATTGGCATTTTGCCGAAGAAGTTGAAACTCAAACTCACAGTGAGATAAAAGCTACAGACCTTTTTCCATTATCAATAATGGTTTCTCCAATAAAAATCATGGAAAAGTTTATGAAAAAACCTTGGCCCCTATTTTCTTGTAGTCCTCAATGTGGAGTGGTGAATTGGATTTACGTTTCAAAAAATGGAAAAATCATTCCAATAAACCATTTTGTAAACTTCAAAAAATTCTTTCAGAATATTCAGAAAACAGCATCCAAAGTTGAATCCAAAGGAAGAATGTCGCTTCTTTCATCATTATTTTTTGCTTCTGTTCTTTCATTAAATTGGTCACTTGTGACTAAAGAAATAGGCTTCTTTACATTAATGAGAGCCATTTTGAAGATGCATATATCTCCTTCCTATCAATCGTTAGGACATTTGCGTCGCAGAATCTTTCTATTGGGAAGTATGGCCTTCATGGATCGTTACACTTTTGATGTGAATCGAGTTAAAAGATGTGTGGTTCATTATGCTACTCCAGATCTTAAAATAGTTCCCTTTTGTGCATACAATAATATTCACAGAATAGAAACTGAAAAAGAGTATGTTACCAAAAAGAAAACTGCTGCTTAGTCTTGACTCTTAAAATCAACTTCAATATTTAGTAGGACATAATTATCGGGTTCTGTATTGTCCCCTACAGTTTCGCCATTTTCTTTAAGGTAAAGTTCAAATACCAGAGAATAATTTCCTGGATCAGATATAGTGGTCGTTACAAGCGTTTCCCATGTTTCTTGATCATCCAAAGTTTTAGCAAAATTGTTTACCGGACCTTCATTAATGGGAAATGTTAGGATTGGATCTTTAGTTAGTTTTTGTTGAATTTCATAGGATTGTTTTTTACCCATATGATTTTCTACTCCAATCCATAAATTAAATGTGTTATTTTCGTTAATTATTAAAAATTCGGGATATGATTCAGTCTTTTTCTGCTCATCGAGTATGTACATTGATGAGAACCCTTCTGGGGGGGCATCTAATATTAAGAAGTAGTATCCCACAACAACAATAGACACAAAAATTAATGCAAATACAACTGATACTATGGGTCCCTTGTTATCCTCAAAATTTAAAAATCGGGCGAATTTGCTCATTCTTTCAGCCTGTAAATCCTTTTAACATGGTAGTAAATATTTCTATCCCCGATTTGAATCTTCTCAGTTTTGGCTTTCCATATTTTCTCTCTTTGTAAATAGTGGGGATCTCAACCATTTTAAATTTTTTTTGAGAGAATTTTACTAACATTTCAGTTGCATAAGCCATGTCATCTTCTTTAAATTCTACTTCATTAATTGCCTTTTTAGATATCGCTCTATAACCAGATTGGGAATCGCTAAGGTTTTGTTTATAGAGCATGTTAAAACAAAAAGTTATTACTTTATTTCCCACAAAATTCATCATTCCCATGGCTTTGTTTGGATCATACATTCTAGTTGCCAAACAAAGTTCTGCATCTTTGCTTGTTAATCTGTCAAGCAAGATGTTGATGTGTTTTAATTCGTAGGTTCCATCGCCGTCAACCATAACAATGATGTTACCTTTGGCTTGTTTCATCCCCAATCGAAGAGCTAATCCATAGCCGCGTCTGGTTTCAATAATTAGTTTACAATTTCTGTCCTTAACTATGTCTAATGTACCATCAGTTGAGCCGCCGTCAACGATAATTATCTCATATGGGTATCTCAATTCTTTTTCGACTGTGCGAATTACAGCAGCAATATTTCCGGATTCGTTAAGAGTTGGAATTACTACAGTGACCATTTCTACCTTCGAAGTCATTATTTATAGCTCACGGCCTTGAAAGTCTATATAGTTACAACAGTTGCTTAAATAAGCTCTTCGTATATTTTTGTTAGTTTTTGTACATTCTCGTCCCAACTATGTTTTAGTTCCATTGATAATCTCAAATCTTTTTTAACAATTGATAAATCCCTTTGAGAAAAGTCCAATATTGCTCCTTTTAATGAATCCGGGTTGTCGGGAGGAACAATTATTCCAAAATTCTCTTCCATTATTTCTTCTATTCCTCCTACTTTAGTGGCTATTACCGGAAGTCCACAAGCCATAGCCTCAAGAGATACCAGAGGTAAGCCTTCTCCTGATTTAGAAGGTAAAATAAAAAAGTCAGCAGTATTATAGTAAAAAGGCAACTCTTCATCTGAGATAAAACCCAGAAGTTTTATGTTTTTTTCAAGTTTTAATTGTCGAATCCTCTCTTTAACCTCAGATAGGTCTGGACCCTTACCAATAACTAGGAAAACAAGATTTGAATTCTTTTGCACAACCATTTCAGCGCTTTTAATCAGTGTATCGATTCCATTCTTATAGACCAATCTTCTAACTGAGAGTGCAACTTTTGCATCCTTGTGAATCCCTAGCTTTCTTCTCATTTCCTCTTTTATGACATCTTCTGGTCTGAATCGCTGAATATCCACTCCATTATGAAGTACGACAATCTTTTTTGAATCTGCTCCCAAGCTTAAAACATACTTTCTTGTTGCACTACTTACAACAATAATTCTATCAGCTAATTTAAGAATCTCTTTTCCAACAGTTAAATCATTTAGTCTCTCAAAAGCATTCCATAACGCATTATATTGTATGAACGTGTTATGCTGTGTAACTACTAATGGTTTGGAGTATTTTTTTGCCAATCTAGCTGCAACTAAGGATGATAAATAAGGATGACCATGCGCATGAATCAAATCACTAGATTTGATTGTTTCTTTGAAAGTTTTATAGCTAGAAAAGTTCGGAATAGGATAGGGAATCCCCAATCTAAAACCTATATTAAACGAGTTATAAGTCTGAACATTTATGCCACCTATGGAATAATTTCTTTTCTTGTATAGCTTGCTTGTCACGACTTTAACATTATAATCTTTTTGAATCAGTCGTTTTCCTTGTTCATAAACAACCTTTTCAATTCCACCTACATGGGGCAAGAAGGTATGTGTGACTACACACAATTTTGATTGAGGCATTACACTCCAACTGGATAATCACCTCGTAACTGATCTATTATAGTTTTATGGTAGCCGATCAAAAAGAATATGAAAATCGAATCAAAATGTTGAAACAACTTTTTTCTTTTTTCTTTAATTATTTTTCTATTTGAGATAAGTTTTTATTGAATAGGTAAGCTATCCACCTGTATCTTTGAAGCAAGGTTGCGATTCAATGAACATTATTGCAGGTGGAGGAAAATACGGCAGTGAAGCAGTTAAATATCATCGAACGAAGAAAAAAGGATTTATATTGGTAGACAAGGACCCAGATTGTCTTGCCACTAAGAAATACAATATTAAACCTGCACTAAATATGGCAGAGAAAGGTGAATATTTTCTTCAAGGTGACATGCGTACTGTTTTAGATTTAATAGAAAAACTTAAACTAGATTATCTTTTTCCAACCGCTCCTATTCATGTTGCAGCTGAACTTGTAAAGTTAAAATTTGAGCTAAGACCTTGGCCTGAAGCCATAAACACGATTTTATCTAAAATACCTCCCTCTGTTGTACTAAAATCTGGAAGAGGCAACTTAATAGTGAGTTATAACAGAGACAAAGATTGTATAGGCAAGTGTGCAACACCACCAATTTGTCCTTCCACAAACAAAAGCAAACCTTGTACAATGGACAAGTTGATGAGATTTGCCTATCCGCAAGGAATTTTTCTAGTCAGCTATCAAATGGCTCCTGGTATGGGGGCTCTAAAAACTAGTGAAATTATCAATTTTTTTGACCGCATAGAGAAGGAAGAAAAATTCGTTGTTGCTACCACTTGCGATTGTCATGGTGTATTTTCGTCTTTTTGCAAAGTTTAGTGGTAAAATAAATTTAGAAGAAAAATCCCTCTTTCAAGGAAAAACCCAAATTTTTATCTGGTTATTTAGTTTTTCTAAATGCGCGAGTGTATATATTTGATGAGACTCCAGCTACTAATCCACCAACTGCATCGTTAGTTATGGGTCCGAGTTTTTTGAGAATTCCAGGTTTTGCTTGATCAAATCTGGTGAATTCGAAAATTCCTCTCACTCCGGCTATGTAGTCTGCTATTGATAATCCCAATAATTCATCAGCTACTAATCCTGGTCGTCCCATGAATCTTTCTTGCGACAATCCTGGAATCAATCCCTTTTCTGCGTCTTCTTGGGCTCTAAAACATGCAACTTCTAGACAGGAGACATTTACGTCTGACATCGTCTCGAGGAATTCTTCTTCAAGAAGTTGGGTAGCTTTAGCTTCAGTTTCAATACCTGGATGGGGTACAAAAAGTTCAAGTGCGGTTTCTACTAGATCTTTTAATGTAATTCCCTTCTTTTCAAAGTATTCCAATAATGGAGGGGTTTTATTTTTCATTTTAATCCGAATCTCTTTTACTTTGGAGTTTGACTTAAGCGTTATGCTGTCATGTAAAGCTTTATTAGGTACGGTTGGATAAACCATCCAATAAAATGAGGGTTTTAAGATGAACACAAAATATGTTCTAGCAGGCATTATAATAGCTGTCTTAATAATTTCAGTTGTTGGTTTATACATTTTTTATCCCCAGCTGACTGGAAATTCTGATAACTATATTGTTACAGTTATAGATGATTCAGGAGTTGAAATCGGATTAGAGGCATATCCTGAAAGTCTTATTTCACTAGCACCAAGTATTACCGAAATAATCTATGCAATCGACGCTGGCGACCTAGTTATTGGAGTTACCGACTTTGACAATTATCCATATGATTTTTCAGCTTGGATCGAAGCAGGAAACATGACTAGTGTTGGAAGTTTTGACAACCCCAATCTTGAAGTAATAGCCTCTCTCAATCCAGATTTGATTTTGGCAACAGGAGGCGTCCTTGGTGAGACAATCACCACTTTGCGTGATTTGAGCTACACAGTTGTGGTTTTAGATCCTACAACAATTAATGGTGTTATAGATAACATTGAATTAGCAGGAAAATTAACCAATAAAAATGCTGAAGCTACAGCGATTATTGATGATATAAATACGAGAATTGCAGCCGTAGAAGCAATAGTAGCTACTGCAGATTCGATTCCAACTGTTTACTATGAAGTCTGGTATGATACTACAGGTGTTTGGACGGCAGGTTCACAAGCATGGCAAAATGAACTAATAGAACTAGCGGGTGGAGTTAATCTTTTCGCAGATCAAGATCTTGAATATTTCTCAACAGGTTCTGAACAAGTAATTACGTTAAATCCAGATGTGATGATTGTGCCGGAAGAACATGGGGTGAATTTTTGGGAAAGTTTCGAAGCAATTAAAGATAGGCCCGGTTGGGAATCAATAAGTGCATTACAAAATGATAGAATGTACGATGTCGACTCCGACCTAATCGCTAGAGGTGGTCCTAGGATCGCAGAGGCTATTGAGACTTTAGCTGCAGTATTTCATCCAGAACTCTTTTAATTCTCCTCCCATATTTTTTTGTGATTATAATGAGCACAACTGAAGTTGAAAGCGATTTTTTTAGACGTGCTTCACGATGGAAACTCATCATAGTTTTATTGCTTTTTGCTCTTTTATTGACAATTATAATTTCTTTGAATGTAGGTTATGCTCAAATTTCCTTCACTGATATTTTGTCGATACTTGGTGAACAATTTCCTATTTTGGATAATATAATTGATTCATCACTAATTAATCAACAAAATACCAGCATAATTCTTCAAATACGGTTACCCAGAATCATCGCGGGTGTTTTAGTGGGTGCTGCATTAGCAGCTTCAGGTGTTCTTTACCAAGGTGTTTTCAAAAATCCAATGGCCGACTCTTATGTGTTGGGTGTTTCAGCTGGAGCCGCTGTTGGCGCATCCCTTTCTATTTTATTCGCATCGGGAACAGCGATTTTTGGTTTTCGTCTTATACAAGTAGCAGCATTTTTTGGTTCTCTATTCGCTATCTTTTTAGTTTATAATATTTCACGGGTAGGTTCGAGAGTACCAATAACTACTCTATTACTATCCGGAATAGCTGTAAATTTTTTTCTATATGCTATAGTTGCTCTTGTAGAGGTAATAGCAGGTGATGAACTCACATCAATTATTTTTTTCCTTATTGGAGGCTTTTCCAATGTACATTGGTTAGATATATTCTCAGTAACTCCATTTATTCTAATTGGAATAGCGCTTTCGTATTTCTATGCGAGAGATCTTAATATGCTTGCATTGGGAGAAGAAAATGCGCAACATCTGGGTGTAAATGTTGAAAGAGTAAAAAAAGTTCTTTTAATTCTTGCCTCCTTAGTTACTGCAGCAGCTGTTTCATTAAGTGGATTAGTTGGTTTTGTAGGTTTAATGGTTCCACATATTACAAGATTAGTAATTGGACCAGATCATCGAATACTTTTTCCCGCATCCACAATAATAGGAGCAATATTTTTGGTAATCTGTGATTCAGTAGCAAGAGTTGTTGCAACTCCATTTGCATCCACTCTTGAATTACCCGTAGGCATAATAACAATGCTTACTGGTGCCCCCTTCTTTATACTGCTCTTCAAAAAGAAAAAGGAAAGTTATGCACTCTAAGAGGTCGAAAAAAATGGTGTTACTCACTGTTGATGGCATAGAATGCCGCTATGGCTCCATAAAAGTTTTGGATGAGGTAAATCTTTCTGTTAAACCCGGAGATTTTGTTGGAATATTAGGACCTAATGGCTCTGGAAAAACTACTCTATTAAAAAGTATTAGCCGAATACTGAAACCCCATAAAGGAGCAATTTTGCTTGATGATGAAGATATTTATTCTCTTGAAAGCATAGATGTCGCAAAAAAAATAGCTGTTGTTCCACAAGATACTAGCATTGGATTTAGTTTTAACGCTCTTGATATTGTATTAATGGGCCGCAATCCTCACGTGTCCCGTTTTCAAATGGAAAGTAAAAAGGATATGGCCATTGCAAAAAGAGTAATGCTCTTAACGAATACATGGCAATTCGCAAATCGGCCAATAAATGAGCTCAGTGGAGGAGAGAAACAAAGAGTAATAATTGCTCGAGCAATTGCGCAAGAACCACAGCTTCTTCTATTAGATGAACCACTTACTCATCTAGATATAATAAATCAGCTAGAAATAATGGATCTGATAAAGAAGCTTAGTGTAAATGAGAAGATTATCATTTTAGCTGTTTTTCATGATTTAAATTTAGCTGCACGATACTGCAACTCTGCAATTCTGCTTAATAAGGGGAAAATATTTTCTGCAGGAACCTTATCCGAAGTATTAACTGGCAAAAATATTAAAAGTGTTTTTAATGTCGATGCTATAGTTCAGAAACACTTGGTAACAAACTCAATTTACGTAATTCCCCTTTCTCCACAAAAGATTCCACGATATAGGAAATATTCAATACATTTGATTTCAGGAGCAGGAACTGGAACTGGGCTAATGAAAGTTCTTACCGATGAGGGCTATCGTTTAACGACTGGTGTTTTAAATGTCTTAGACACAGATTATGAAACTGCTAAACTACTAAAAATTCCTGTTACAGCTGAAGCTCCGTTCTCTCCAATAATGGAAAAAACCCGCAAAAACAATTTAGCAATGATTAGTAAGGCTAGCGCAGTGGTTGTAGCTTCAGTTCCGTTTGGTTATGGTAACTTGCAAAACTTAAAAACAGCTAGAGACGCTTTGGATATGAAGATACCTGTTTATGTTATTGATGAAATTCCGATTGAAATAAGAGACTTTACAAACGGAAAGGCAAAAGAATTGTATTATGATATGAAAAAAAATGGAGCAATATTCATCAAAGACCAAAACAAGCTCTTAACTTTACTTCATATTTCTGACGAAAAGCTTCAAACAACTCAAAAGAACAACATCAGATTTCAAACTCATCTAAAAGCTAGCGCAACTTCTAAGAAAAATAAAATAGATAACGAAGAGGAAAAAAAATGAGCAAGAAAAAAAATATGAATGTAGCTATAGCTTGGAGTGGCGGAAAAGATAGTTGTCTAGCATGTTATAAAGCCATTAAAGCAGGTCACAATGTTTTTAGTTTGTTAATAATGATGGCGGACGAGAATAAATCATATTTCCACCTTATTAATTCCAGTCTTTTAGATTCTCAATCTAATGCGCTTGGATTTCCAATTATTAAGCAGACAACAACACTAGATATGTACGAGACAAATTTCAAGAAAGTCCTTTTTGAATTGAAAAACAAAGGTGTAGAAGGACTAGTTAGCGGTGACGTGTTTGATGTCGCTTTGCATGAAAAAGGTTGGCTAGATCGTATATGTCGTGAAGTTGGTTTAATACCAGTTAGACCTTTGTGGCATCTTGATACAAATCAGATTCTGACTGAGTTCATTAACGAGGGATTCAAAGCAATAGTGGTTAGAGTAAAAAGTGCAGTTCTAGGTTTAGAATGGCTCGGAAGAGAAATTGATCAAAAATTCTTTAAGGATCTACTTGAACTTGGCACAATTGATCCTTGTGGTGAATATGGTGAATTTCATTCATTTGTAACAGATGGTCCCATATTTAGAAGTAAAATAAAAATAACTGAAAGTGAAAAAACAACAATAAATGGGTATGGTTGGCTAAAAATTAATCAATTTAAGATAAACTCTAAGGGATGATGATATAAAATTGAAGAGAAAATTTGATGTCCTATTAGCTAGCAATGAGTTAAAGGCTGAAACGTTTTTATCTGAAATTGAAGGAAAAGACTCTCTATTTATTTGTACTATTGCAACTACAGAAACAGCAAAGATATCTGGGATTTCAGCTGCTGGGGCAAATACCGAAATTACTGATTATACTCCTCCTGCAGATGCTGAACTTCTCCTTTTAGGTAGATGTAAATGCATTAATGGTGTTCCAATAACTCCTTCTGGAATTCCAACTCCTGCTCTAATAACTATGTCTGCTTTAAAGCTTGCAAATATACCTGTGTTAATTGCTAGTGGTGGGTTAAGAATAAAACCCCAGATTCCTTTCTTGGATTTAGGTGGACTTCCAGGTAAGGATATCAGAACTGGAAATTCTGTTGAGAATGTTGAAGAAGTAATACAACGAGCAACAATCGCGGGGGAACATTTAGCTAATACAACTGATTACCTTGTAATCGGAGAAAGTATACCAGGTGGAACTACAACCGCGTTAGGTGTTCTTTCAGCTATGGGTGTTAAAGCTGAAGGAAAAATCAGCAGTAGTATGCCTGATAATCCCCACTTACTAAAAACGAATACAGTTAATTCAGGATTAAAGGCTGCAGGAATTAAGTTTGGTAGTCTAAAAGATAATCCAATAAAAGCGATCTCTAGTTTAGGTGATCCGATGATGCCTGCTTTTGCTGGTTTGGTGATTGGTGCTGCTTCACAGGTACCTGTTTTAATGGCGGGAGGTACTCAAATGACTGCAGTTTTAGCTATCATCCAAGCCTTAAAACCTGATGTTTTATGCAATGTAGCTATTGGAACCACCAGGTGGATAATTCAGGATAAATCATCTAACATAAGAGGAATAGTTACTCAGATCAATGATGTACCTGTACTTGCAGCTGATATAGACTTTCATCGATCCCAATTTCCTGGTTTAAAAATATACGAGACTGGCATTGTAAAGGAAGGTGTTGGAGCTGGGGGCGCTTCAATAGCAGCTATGACAAAATTTAGTGGTGCGATTACAAAGGATATGCTTCTTTGTGAAGTTGAAAAGAATTACGAAATGTTAATGACCAAGAAGTGAGTGAATAAATGATAAAAGAGCTAAAGAACATTCTCTCTTTTCTTACCGCCATACCAATAAAAATGGATAAAGATATACTATCAGACTGTGCAAAGGGTATGTTCCTATTTCCTCTAATAGGAGCTTTTATTGGTTTAATTGCAGGTGTTTTTGGTTGGGTAGCTTTTCAGTTTCTTCCCAATTTAGTTGCTGGAGTATTAGTGCTAGGATTATTATTGATTATTACCGGACTTCATCATACAGATGGTCTGCTTGATTTTGGTGACGGCATAATGGCTCACGGTTCACCTGAAAGGAAAATTGAAATTATGCATGATCAATTGACTGGTGCAGGAGGATTATCTTTGGGTATTATGACTTTTTTAGTCACAGCCCTATCTTTCTCTGAATTAAATCCTAGTATTATCATCCAAAGTGTAATTGTTGTAGAGATTTCAGCTAAACTTTCGATGGTTTTAGGAGCATGGGCTGGAAAATCGGTTCATAAAGGTATGAATACTACTTTCCTTGAAGCAATGCATGGAAAAAAAGGAGCTATCAGATTAATTGCAGCTCTAATAATCTCTTTTGGAATTGCCATTCCCCTTTTGAGGTTAACAGGAATAGCAACCGTTGTGGCAGCAATTCTTACTAGTATCCTTATAGTTTATCTTTCTCACAAACATTTCAAAGGTGTAACAGGAGACGTTTTAGGAGCAACAAACGAACTTTCACGAATGACTTCTATTATTGTTTTATTGGCGATGATTAGATGGGTGTAGTCGGATTAGTGATGGCCGGTGGGAAAGGTTCTCGATTAGATCTTTCTGAAGAAAAACCGCTAATCAAAATAGCCAACATTCCTGTTATTAATTATGTACTCAAAGCATTGAAAGAAGCCAAAAGTATTGATAATGTTGTGGTGGCAGTAAGCTATAATACACCTAAAACTACAAAACACCTATCTAAGTTGCCTGTATCTATTATTAAAACTCCTGGAAAAGAATACGTATATGATATGACATATGCTATCAGAAAATTAGATCTTAAGACTGTATTGGTTATAGGGTCTGATCTTCCTTTGATCACAGCTGAAATCATTGATTTAATTGCAAGAAAATTCAATAATTGTGGCAAATCCGCATTAACTGTTGTAGTCCCATTGAAAACAAGAAATAAACTAGGATTAAGTGGAATCTACGCTTTTACTTTGGGTGAAGAACAAGTAGTACCAGCTGGAATAAACATGATTGATGGGAATAAAATCCATAAGGATGAATTAGATGAGGAAATCCTTCTGTTGGACAGAAGAGAAGTTGCATTAAACATCAACAATGTAGATGATTATAAAGTTGCCAGAGATTTAATTTCTAAAATAACAAGAAAAAATATTAGTTCTCCTATTGGTTCGTATTTTAGCTCTGATAATAACTCTAGCATCTCAAAGAAATAGAGCTGATTTTCATGTTCGATGAAGTTTTTGAATCTATTCTTAGCCAAAAAACAAAAAACGATTTCATATATCCGTTTTACGAAAAATATTGTATATCAAACATACCTGCTCTAATCCTTGATCTTTTTAATATTAAACAAAACAAAAAACCCTCAAACCTTCCTGGTTTAAATAATACTATCACAGAAAAAAACGTTAACAAAGTTATTCTTTTTATTTTGGACGGTTTTGGATTAACTCAATTTCTACAATACAGGAAAAAAAGTGATTTTTTTCAAAGTATTAATAAAAAAGGTGCTGTTTTTCCTTTAACTAGTATTTTTCCTTCCCAAACAACTAATGCGCTAGCAACTCTGAATACAGGTTTAACACCTCAAGAACACGGACTCTTTGAGTATTTTCTTTATCTCAAAAAAACAGATATGATAGTTAATACCTTGCGTTTTGAGCCTATGTTTTTAGAAAATCAGGAATATTTCAATAAAAAGGGATTTGATCTTGATATTCTATTCAAAGGAAAAACCCTACATCGTAAATTAAGAGAAAATAGCGTGAAGTCATTTTGTCATATGTACATTCGAGATGCATATAGTGCTTGTTCAAAACTTTTTTGTGATGGAAGTACGATTATTCCTTCACTTAAAGCATCTGATTTAATAGTAAATTTGAGAAAGACTCTGGAGAAAACAAAAGGTCCAGCTTATTTCTTTGTTCATCTAGGAAATCTTGATACAATAGCTCATCAATATGGACCTAAAAGTGAAGAGTATTATACAGAATTATCTCTACTTATTTCTTTGCTCAAGAACCATTTAGTTAACAAGATAGATAATAAAACCTCAAGAGAGACATTATTACTTCTTACATCTGATCATGGAGAATTAGATGTCATACCAGAAAAAACAACATACCTGAATCATTTCCCGGAATTAATAAAAAATCTACAATGCAGCAAACGAGGTGTCCCTATATTGCCGACAGGTAGCCCAAGAGATATTTTTCTTCATGTAAAAAAAGAGAGAAACTTTGATACTCAACAATTCTTAATACAGAAAATTGGCAAGAAAGCAAAGATAATTAAAACAACCAATGCAATAAAAAGTGGATTATTTGGTATTGGAAAGGTCAAAAAAGAATTTTCTGAAAGAGTGGGTGATCTATTAGTTTTACCATATGATAATGAAACCATTTGGTTCGAACATTTCAAAAACAGAAAGTTTGCTTCACTTGGTCATCACGGAGGACTAAATCAAAATGAAATGTTGGTTCCTTTTATGCTCACCAAGCTTAGCGATTTAAAATAAAATCAAGCTATCTTTTCAAATATTTTTTAAATGGGATTTTTGGATAAAATTATTTAAAAAATATATTCTGAATTACTTAGTTTTCAATAACTCAATAATTTTTCTAAACTTTCTAGTATCCTGTATGTGACTCCCCAGACAATTTCCTCTTCAAGAATGTATGCAGGTACCTTTCTGTTACTGAATTCTGCAACTCCTTTACTATTTACAATTTTTTTGTATGGGATCCAAAAATAACAGTCTAACTCATTTTCGTTAAGTTTAATCGTTGCCCCTTCTTTTAAGATAGCAATAAAAGGTAGAATTCTAATGTTGCGACTAGGTTTAGAATTGGTAGCTTTCAAAACCCCTAGAAAACTGTTTTCTTGAAGGTTGATTCCTGTTTCTTCAAATATTTCTCGAATTACTGTATCCTTTAAGGTTTTATCTTCAGGATCATGTTTTCCTCCGGGAAATGCTATTTGTCCTGACCAAGGATCTGATGACCTTTCAACTCTTTTCACAAACAGAATTTCATAATCTTCCTGACCAGGCTTTAAAAGTAAACCTACAGCTGCATTTGCCCCTTGTTGATCTGAAGTCTTTCTGAGCAAATACGGCAATTTTTTTATAAAGTTTGAGGTTAACAATTTTTTCCCTAGATTATATCTTATCTCTTTAACTAATCTAATTTTTAACATAATTAAAAAGTATTTGAAAAATTAGCAAAACTACTTTTCTGGATTAACTTTATGCCGTCCAAATTGAATGAACATTCAACTCTTTTCTTTGGAGTTGATTTTTTATGAATATAATTATCTCTTGATCTTCTAGATGTTTTGGCATTCCTCTTTTTATTTTTCTTTATGCTTATTAGTATGTTTTATTAACTAATTTCAGAACTTTATCAAAAGGTAATTGGATGAATATTATGCGTCGACCAGATTGGGATAGGTATTTTCTTGATCTTTGCGAGGCTGTATCGAAAAGAGCTACTTGCAATCGTGGAAGATGCGGATGTGTAATTGTTAAAGATAAACGAATAATGACTACCGGTTATGTTGGAGCTCCTGCTGGTCTTCCTCATTGTGATGAAGCAGGACACGATCTACGCAAAGTTACTGACTTTAACGATAACACTTCTCAACATTGCGTTCGCACTCTCCACGCTGAACAAAACGCTATTCTTCAAGCCGCTAGATTCGGTATTCCTCTTGAAGGATCAACACTTTTCTGCAAAATGACACCCTGCAGAACTTGCGCAATGATGATTATTAACGCTGGTATCAAACGTGTGGTCTGTGAAAAACGCTATCACGCAGACTCAGACACCCTTGAATTATTTAAACAAGCTGGAGTAGAATTAGACATAAAAAACCATGAAGTTGAAAAATACCATTCTCAATAAATTTTTAATCCTATAGATAATTCTTCAATTCTAATAATTTAGTTCTATTATTGTTTCATTTTCTTAATTGTTTTGGCTAATCTTTGTTTGTTTTTATCGTGTCTTTCTGGGCGAAGCAATTCTCTAACTAGCTTGTTTTGTCTTTGGTATATATGACAATTTTTTGAATGAAAAACTAATTTTCCCGTCTTTAGAGTCATGTTTCCTCTAGAATTTAGCTCATCCACAAAAGCTTCATTAAATAATTGTAATCCTGCGATATTAGCAGGCAAACCAGCATATGCATCCCATGATCTAAAGTAGCAAGTCAAATGCATTTTTCCCTCAAGTATTTCAGTATCAATGATGCTCAAACAAGGAGGTTCATGTCTTTCTGAATGGATTTGCTTTTTAATATCTTTTGGTAGTCTAATTGCCAATGTTACTTGTCTGTCTTGTTTCTCTTCCAGATATCTTTTTATCGCTTCTTCCACTTGATCAATAGGTTCTCTAATTCTGCTTCCATAAGTGTAAGTTTCTTCTTGTTTTTCACCACACCATAAATATGCTAGTGCGTACCAATTGACGTATTTCATGTCACATGGTGCTTTATCACTCAATAATGGTCTGTTTTCAGGATGTTTTATCTCTATTGTCACATTGAGTTTTTTTGTTTCAGTTACTTCTGAACCATAACCTACCGGAAAAGAATCTCCTTTATTCCAGATATTATTTAAGGTTTGAAACCATGCATCTGGACAGTCAAATGCTGTGATTTTGATATGTTTTATAGTAATTATCTCCCTTTGAAATCCTATCTTTTGTATTGCTTAGACTGTGTCTGAACTTATCGAAGATATATTATTTGCACTATAAAACTATACACGGTAAAATCGATTTATATTGTAGTCTGTTAAATGAACTGGATCTTTCTGCAATTAATTTAGAAATATTCAATGCTACCGAATGTCAATACAAAGAAAAAAAGAAAAAGATATTTTTTGAGTTTTTTAGTAAGGCATGCCGCCCATGCCGCCCATGCCGCCCATGCCGCCCATGCCGCCCATGCCACCAGAAGGCATTGGAGGTGATTTGCTGCCTTTGATTGATATCAAATCGTCGATTTTTAGTATCATATTGGCTGCTTCGGTAGCTGATTTTATAACTTGTTGCTTCACTCTTAATGGCTCAAGAACAAGTAAATCAAGCATATTTTTGATTTTTCCTGAGGTTACTTCAATTCCGAAATACTGATGATTCTCTTTTTCGTGTTCAGCTCGCAGTGCGACCATTATATCTATTGGATCTAATCCTGCATTTTCAGCTAAAGTCAATGGAATAGCTTCTAATGCTTCTGCATATGCTTCAATAGCTAGTTGTTCTCGTCCACCAACTTTAGTCGCATAATTCCGTAAGTTTTTTGCGAGTTCTGCTTCAGGTGCCCCACCGCCAGCAGTGATTTTAGCATCCTCAACTGCATTTCTAACTACACAAAGAGCATCGTGTGTAGATCTTTCTGCTTCATCCAATACTTGACCTGACGCGCCTCGAATGACAATAGTTACTGCTTTTGGATTTTTGCATTCTCGAATGTAAATTAATTTATCTTCAGCAACTTTAGCCTCTTCAACTATCTTGGCTTTTCCAAGTGAAGTTGAATTCAGATCAATAATACTACTTGTGATTTTACCCCCAGTTGCTCTCGCTAATTTCTCCATATCACTGCTGCTAACACTCTTAATTGTTAAAATATTCTTTTTGGATAAAAAGTGCAAGGCTAAATCATCTATACTTTTTTCAGAGAAAACTACATTCGCACCAGATTTAATTATCACATCAACCATTTCTCTAATCATTCGTTCTTCTTCATCCAAAAAGAGCTTCATTTGATCAGGACTTTCAATGTTGATTTTAGCATCAAATTCTGTTTTCTCAATTTCCAATTTAGTGTTAAGCAAAGCAATTTTTGCATTATTTACTAATTTTGGCATTTGTGAACTGGCAACTTTTTTATCGATAACCATTCCCTTAATAAGTTCAGTCTCATCAAGACTTTTTCCATGTTTCTTTACTATTTTAATTAAATCTATATCTGCTTTAACTTTGCCATCAACTTTTTCAGCTACTTGTTTAACTGCATTAACAACCAATTTAGAAAAATGTTTTTCAGCAACACTTATTCCCTTACTAGACAAAGATGTAATGGCAACTTCTCTTAGAGTTTTTTCATCTTTTATATTTACAGAAATACCTATTTTGTCCAAAATCTTTTGTGCTTTTTCACTTGCTTTCTTGTATCCTTCAATAATTACAGTTGGGTGTACGTTTCGATCAAGCAAACTCTCAGCTTTTGTAAGTAATTCTCCAGACAAGATTACTGCAGTTGTAGTTCCATCTCCGACTTCATTATCTTGAGCTTTTGCTACTTCTACAAGCATTTTTGCAGCAGGATGTTGGACATCTAGCTCTTTTAGGATAGTTGCTCCGTCATTTGTAATAGCTACGTCCCCAAAGTTAGTTACTAACATCTTATCCATACCGCATGGACCTAATGTGCTCTTTACTGATTCTGCTATTATCTTTGCAGCCATTATGTTATTTTTTTGTGCTTGACGTCCGGTGGTTCTTCCGGTACCTTCTTTTAAGACTAGAATTGGAACATTTACTCCACTTATAGACATATTTATTTCACCAAATGATATTTTAAACCTGTTAAATTCTACACGAACAAATATCTTTTTAGATATAAGTTTTTCCCAATGGGTTATGTTTTCACTATATTATATCCTGCTGCTTTTCGAAGTCTGTTCATTACTGCAAGACCTAAACCTTCATTCGGTATTCCTTCAGCAATTATTACATCGACATTTTCATCATCAAATTCACGTAGTAGGCTAAACAGATTTTTTGCAATAACTCCTAGGTTAAATCGACTTCCTAATGACATCACTACATCAGCATTATAGTATTCAATAGTTTCCTGAGTTGCAAGAATACCCACTCTGAGCCCCTTTAATTTATGATTTTTTGCCAATTCTGTAATCTTTTTAACAACTGATGAGACGGATCCTTCAACAAGAACTACTCTAGCTTTAGGAGCATAATGCTTATGTTTCATTCCTGGAGAAAGTGTTTTATCCACAGCCATTTTTTTATCAGCCAAAACAAGTGGATGAATCTTGATATCATCAATAATTCTTCTTAATTCTTCAATTGGCACCCCCCCTGGACGAAGAACTTCTGGTGGGTAAGATGTAAAATTTACAACAGTGGATTCTACACCAATGCGAGTAGACCCACCATCCAATATTGCATCTATTCTACCATCAAGATCAACAAAAACATGCTTAGCCAAAGTTGGACTTGGTTTTCCTGATAAATTAGCGCTAGGAGCTGCTATTGGACATTTACTAATTTTGATGAGTGCTAAAGCTACATTATGTTTTGGCATTCGAATTGCCACAGTGTCTAGTCCAGCTGTAGAAGCAATAGGTACATTTTCAGATCGTTGAAAGATTAAAGTTAATGGTCCTGGCCAAAACTCATCCATTAATAATTTAGCTCTGTTTGGTATCATTTTAGATAGTTTATTTATCTGACTAAAATTGTCAACATGAATTATAGGCGGATTATCTAATGGTCTTTTTTTTGCTTCAAAAAGACTTAATACAGCTTTGGGATTTAATGCATCAGCACCCAAACCATAAACGGTCTCTGTTGGAAAAGCAACTAAACCTCCTTTTCTGATTATATTAGCTGCAATTCTTATTTTTTTTAACTCTGGTCTATAGGGATTTATTTTTAATAGAATGGTTTTTTTCAACGGAATAGACCTCTATTTACTATCTTTAGCAAAGTATAATACAACTATTAAAAAACAATGAAATGTTCAACAAAATCTTTAAGTTTTTATTTTTTCTTTTTGTTTCTCTTTTAGAAATACTTTTTCTATCAAATTCATGAAGACTTTCTGTGCATGTATTTCGGTAAGCTTATCAAGATATACTGAAACCATCGCTATTTTCCCTTTTTTAGAAGCTATATATTCTGCTAACATCCGAGCTGAAATTGAGTTTCTTTCGCCCAATAAAGTTTGAGAGGTAACAGGACCCACTAATCCTTGAGGATTAGGAACTGCTATGGCTAATGTTCCCAATTTATCTTCTCTTTCACTCAACATAACTAAGCATGAGTTTTTCGCTTCAACGTAGACCGCTAAAAAACGAGTATCTTGTTCAACTATTTCTTCTTTAACAACTCTGGCGCGTTCTATCCAATATTCCCCCATTGTCTATTTATAGCATGTTGATCTTTCAGTATTTATTATTTTCAAAAAAGGGGGAGCGCATGAACAAAGAACAGTCTTCAACGATACCTGAGAAGGTTCATGAGTTCTTTCCTTACAAAACAATACGCCCCAATCAAGATCTCTTTATAAAATCTGTATTTAACTCTGTTAAAGCACAGCGTTCTATCCTAATTGAGGGAAACAATGGGTTAGGAAAAACTATCTCCTCTCTCTCTGCTTGCCTTCCAATCGCAGTTGAAAAAGATCTTAAAATATTGTATGTAGCTCGAACTCACAGACAACATGATCGAGTTATAGAGGAGTTAAGAGCGATCTCCAGAAAACACAAAGTATCGGGTATTTCTATTCGCGGAAGAAACCATATGTGCCTTAATAATTTTGCGTCTAAAAACGCTAATGATTCGAAGTCTCATATGGAGATTTG
>JAOZGY010000057.1 GCA_026015145.1 Candidatus Bathyarchaeota archaeon
AATTAAGATTTCCCACTTCAGTTCTAGCCATTCTAGTAAAAAACCCGGCACTTTCAGGATATTTTAACGCCATCATAAGAAAACTCGCTCCCAGTATCAAGCATATGTTTACTATGTTTGACCCTAGAACATTGCCAACTGAAATCCCGACAGTCTGAGGATTCATGATAGAGAATATGACAACAACAAGTTCTGGAAGAGAGGTGGAAAAAGCAACAAGTATGAATCCAATTTTGGTCTTTCCCAAGCCAGTTACGCTTGCCAGGTTAACTGAATTAGTGATTGTTAAGCTGCTGGCTTTGATTAAGACAACCAATGAGGCAATAAGAACAGCTATGTTTCCTATACTTCCTAGCTGTTCTAACACTCTTTTGGTTTCTCCTTTAATTCATTGGAAGCGTAATTTAACCAATATATCTGTTTATCTGCTGGGTATTCATTTTTAAATGATTAAAGAAGTCAAAAAGTCATTTCACGTTGCAACTTTGACAGTAATGATAGAATCCTGTCGCTTAACACGTTTAGATTCTGCTTAAAGTAATGTTGAAAAAAGAAAAGAAAGAATTTTTTTAAAAACTGTGTTTGTGCGCATCAAGATACATTAAACATATAACCAGTTAAGATAGTTTTCTAATTAGGGAAAGAAGTGAATGCAAAAAAGAACTAAGCGAAAGTGTAAAGGTTGTGGAAAACTATTCATGCCTGACAATGATTTTCAAGGCTTCTGTTCAGATAGGTGCTACCATATCTTCAGAGGAGAAATAGTACCAAGTGCTTAGTATAATCTAGCTTTTCGCGCACATTTAGAGCAACTCTTCTATACGACTTAGCGCGCTTAATTATGACATTTGGCGCCGGGAAATAGGTTTAGATCTCGGTTTAAATTCTCGGAATTTTTGTAGAATGAGTGACGTAGGATCATTCCGCATGGAAAAAAGTTTAAATCTTTTTCGAGTTGATTAAATTATCTATGACAAAGATGAACAACCTTGAAGACACTATCTTTCAAACACTTTATAGACGTAAGGAGAGTATTCTAAAACAAGTTCCAAATTTAGATCCAGAAGATTATTCTCTACTGCTTTATTTAGTTATAGGATATGACTTGGGTAAGGGAAATTATTTTGGATTGATATTCCCTTTGGAAGATAATAGTCATTTAGAGGAATTAAGAGCTTTAAGCAACGGTTATGTTGAATTTAGAGATGGTGTTGTTAGAATGGGAGTGATTAAGTTAGAAAATTTAGAGAAAATATTGGGAGCTCCCTATATTAAGCCTAGAAGTATACGTTTTTCGTGAAATCTGCGGGCAGGCTCGTTAGTCATTATCGTGATATTGGCAGTCATTATCGTGATATTGGCAGTGAACAAATGTGTAGTCAAATATTTCGGAAAAATCGTTGCGAGGAAAATCTCAACAACATCTAGCATGTTACCTGCATTGCGAGGGGTAAGTTTTTGCTTCTCGCGCGCCTGTTAAGAGCCTTAGCAACCCCTTTCTTTTCCTATTTAGCTCCTTATTTGCCTAGAACTTGGATCCGCTATTTTGCTTCTTGTTTTATCTCGATTTTTGAATTTCGTTTTTACTTTAAAAAAAGAACTTGACGGGGCTCTCTTGATAGATGTAGAATATGAGCTTAAAGAATAGATAATCAGTTATTTTGCATATAACTATCAAATAAGCTTAGAATAGTGCCCTTACCAGGCAACAATTAAAGGTTAATTGCGAATACATCATGAAACCGATATATAGCCATCGAGCCTATAACTCTGAATAGTGATCAATTATGCCAAAATGTCCGAATTGCACAGCGCACATGCAAGAACCAAATAAAGAATGGGAGTTTGGACGATTCAAAGTAAAGATGTACAAATGCACTAAATGTGGAAACCAATTTAGAGAACATTTCATGGAAAGTACGTTGAAATTTGTGGTGAGCGCACACAACGGTGGTCTGGGAAAGATAAGAGTGACAAAAGAAACATTAGACAGACATAAGACCTATCACTGACTCTTCTCTTTCGCGTGAGCTATTGTTTGTTTTTTTGGGGAATCCTATTTGGTTATCTTGGCGTTTGCAGTCATAGTACTTATTTTCGTGATCTTTATTTTGACACGGTCTCCAGGCTTTGCGTCAGTAACACGTACTACGAAACCTTGGATTCTGGCTATGCCTTCTCCTTGAGGGCTCGTTTCGGTTATTTCAACTTCGTATTCTTTCCCCATCTCAACCGGGCAGCTCTTGAAGCCTTTGCCATGACCACGTCTTCCCTCATAACTGCCACCGTGTCTTCTACTATAATTCAAATCATATTTCTCCTTCTGAATTTATTTTTGGTATAAAACAAATTTTCTCCTATTATGGTTTAGAGATAGACGTTCAAGAGAAAGTCTATAAAGCGTATAAGAGCTAATCAACATGTGAAGCATGATACTCAAAAAAATTGCGCTAGTAATAGGATTATTTTTGATAGTGATAGCTGTAGTTTTGCTGGATGGAAACTGGGAAGCAGACATTTTTCCGGTAATCTTGGGATTGTTAGGAATATTTGTTGTAGCCGTTTTTTTCCTAAGCAAGAAGAAAAAGTGGCTAGTATCGAACAAATAATAGACTTTACAATGCAAGCTGTTTTTGCTAGAATTAATATACTTACGCCAAAGTATGGGGACAACATTTGTTTTCTCTATCCCTAGAAGCACTAGTATTATCCATAGAGCGTTGCAATAATGTAAGGAGAAAGAATCTGCTTAGCGTGGGTGTTTATTAAATGCCTTAGCAGTATAATGGGAGTTCTTTGTCCCGCATGTTCCACAAAACTTCTCAGTTATAACTACAGGATTCTTGCATTTTTCGCAATCGTAGAGCAATTGCGTGCCACAAGTCGTACAATATTTCTTCTCCATATTATCTGATCCGCATAAGCACCTAACCATATTCAACAACCAGATTGCTAGTGTCTGCTCCTCGTTCTTAAGTTATTCTGAGGTTTTTAATAGATAAACATAGAGGCGAGACACACAGACAGGCAAAATACACACTCACACTCGGGTATACATAAATAAATACATGTAGAATATGAGAAGGAAAAAGATTAAATTTTAATCCTTAAATTATCTGATGTAAACGGCGAGATTTTATAGAATATATCGAGATTCTAACAGTCCACCAGTACTACTCTTTACATGGTTTCATCTTTTTTATTTGGATAAGAAGTTTAAACCTTTCCTGCACAAAAAAACCTTAGCCTAAAACATAAGAAGAATAGGACATTTTTAATGAAATCTTCTTTTCTCTTTATTATCAGAGTAAAAAAAGGGGGCTATTAATATAATGTGATATATAATAAGCCACACACACAAAAAGAAACACTCGGAAAATATATGGAAAAACCATGAGAGAGCTGGCTTTCGGTTCATTGGACAACTAAACTCATTCTAGGACTGGAACTTTCTCGGGATCTCGTTCACTCCTGGAGAGTCCTTGCAGTCACTAACAGTTTTAAATGCATTTCAAAGAACTCAGAGCTCATCAAACAGCTAAGGATGCTGTGCATAAAAGCTACTCTTAATCTGATACATTTTCCTTGTGCAAATGATCGGTTTCTCATTATTAGCCAAACTAGAGATTTGATGACGAAGCTGAACAATTAATGCAAAAGTTAAAAGCATCGTTGTCTAAATATGGTTTGTATATCATTACTGAAATTACCAATTTTAAGTTGGGTCTTCGGGTGACATCTCCACTGCCCAAACGTAAGTAAATTGACAAATGGCACAACTTTTTAAAGAACATAATATGCTTCAATTATGGGTGAAGTTTGATTGGTGAAGTGGGAATACAAGGTGGTTCCAATAAAGACTCGGATTCATTCGAGCCACTTTGAAAGTGGTAGTAAACCGGTAATGGACGACGTTCAGAGTGACATGAACATCTTGGGTAAAGAAGGTTGGGAACTTGTTAGCGTTCAAAACATCAGCCTAAAAGATGATAGGATGTTCACGGTTGCTTACCTCAAGAGAGAAAGATATTAAATTTTAATCTTTTGATCATTATCACTTCAAAGCGGGGTAGACTGCTCAAATTCTTTAGCCGACTAATTCGACTGTTGTTCCTAACGCCTGACCCGGTACTCCTTTCTTGAATTTGACTCTAACAACGCCGTTTTTTCCATGTAAACCTGCGATTTTCCCAATAAACTTCTTGTTTTTTCCCTTCCAAACCACTTTTTGACCTATGAGGTGTCCTGCCTGAGCTACTAAATCTGCATGGGCAAATTGAATTAGACATTCTCTTGAAGATTGTGTTCGGATGCCTATATGATAGTTCATTATTCTTCCATAAACTGGTTGGGACAAAACTTTCACCTTTGTAAACTTTACATAATAATACCCCTTGCTTTTAAACATGTTTCATTTAGCTTTAGCGTTATGCTTGGATCGTGCATGCTCGAGGAAGGGGGGAGGAAATTAAATTTTATCCAAAAAATGGGGGTTTGCGGGTGTTATCTCAAGCTTTCACTTGAGTTATCACAGAATTTGCGAGAATGTTTTTTGAATTTAATTTTAACCCCCAACCCACAAACTACCTTTTGAAATGCATACAGAATAGAAAGCGTCAAACGTTCAAAAAGAAAATCTTACCTGATTTTCCTTAGAGCCTTTTTTGCAGTTTTTCGAACTTCCTCATACTCATCCTCTAATGCATGAGTCAATGATTCTTTTGCCCTTGCATCGCGAATCTCGCCAAGAGCCTGCGCTGCAGCCCATCTAATCAAGCGGTTATTATCCTTCAGGGCTTGAATGAGGGGTTCCACTGCTGGTTTTCCAATCTGTATAAGACCATCAAATGCAACGTTCCCGACGGGTCTCTCTAAATAAAAAGTTTTAGCAGGACTGCCTACTAGAGTTAATTTGATTCTGCGCATGCCGCTTCTGGTGTCGCGCAGCACACGTATCGTGTCTTTAATATGTAAAGATTGAATCAGAGGCTCTACCGCATGGCGTCCGTATCCGATTATTTCATTCCAATCTTTCTTGAGTGTACCCTCCTTGCCTAAGGACATATTTGCAAATAGATAATAGACTCTCTCGGTAGTATTTGCGGGATTCCAAGATAGCTTTTTAAGAACCCTCACTGAAGATTTTCGAATACCCCAATTCTGATCTTTTAGAGCTCGTACGAGAGGTTCTATTACCCTTTCATCGTTCAATGCTCCAAGTGCATCCACTGCAGCTTGTCGAGAATAAACATTTTGTGTTTCATCTTGGAAAACTTGCACAAGAGGTTCTATTGCCCTTTCATCACCTATACGCTTGAGAACTTTTGCTGCAGGTGCCTGAACCGTCCAATCTTCGTCCTTTAGGAGTTGAATTAATGGCTCTACTGTTGGCTCTCCAATGTTTTCAAGTATTTTCCAAACTTCAAAGAATGGGTTTGTTCGTTCGTTTACAAATTTCTCTTTCATAGCCTGGATTAATGGATCTATCGCTGGTTTTCCAATTCTCACAAATACTTCGTGTAACTCATCAATCTCTATATGTGATACGTTCTTAAGGGCTGAAATATTTCCAGGTTGTCGTTCCATTATAAAGGCGCGTCTCCTTTCATAATCCTTCATCGCGTACTCTAAGGCTTGAATCAGAGGATTTACTGCAGGTCCTCCCATTTCCGTTAGATCATCCCACGCCTTCTTAGCCATCAAGTAATGCACCTTCTCCGTGTCATTGCCCGCTTTCCAGCCTATCCTGTCAAGGGCAAATGCTGACGACTCTCGGATTTGGTATTTTCTATGCTGCAGAGCCTCGAGTAACCCCTTTACATCCTTCTTCTGTTCCATTTTCTTGATGTTCGGTCCGAAAATTCCCATTCTATTTATTATCCTCCTTCACAATACTAAAAAGGCAATCTCCATTATATTTGGTTGAGTTTATAACACTCCTGGGTTAAATCGTTGTATATGATTCATTTGCTGGTTTGGATTAAAAATTATTAAAAAAAGTGGGATTTTTCGGGTGACATCTCCACTCTGGCAAGGATTCAAATCCAGACTCAAACAGATTTGGGCCGGGTTGCTTACCATATTATCGTCGTTAGCTATCTCTTGTTACGATCAGGCGAGGTCGAAGCGGTCAAGGTTCATTACCTTGTTCCAAGCCGCTACGAAGTCTTGAAGGAACTTCTTCTGGGAATCCTCACATCCGTAGACTTCCGCCAAGGCCCTGAGTTGGGAGTTCGAACCGAAGATGAGGTCGACACGGGTACCGGTCCACTTGAGTTTGCCCGTTGCGTGATCACGACCCTCGAAAACGTCTTCGTCTTTTGAGGTTGCCTTCCATATCGTGCTCATGTCGAGCAGATTAACGAAGAAGTCATTGGTGAGCATCTCTGGCCGCTTGGTGAAGACGCCGTGTTGGGACTGTCCAAAGTTGGCATTCAAGACACGCATACCACCAACGAGAACCGTCATCTCAGGAGCGGTAAGTGTCAGAAGTTGGGCACGATCAACCAGCAGTTCCTCTGCGGATACGATGTATTTGGTTTTGAGGTAGTTGCGGAACCCATCTGCCACCGGTTCAAGTACCGCGAATGACTCCACGTCGGTTTGCTCCTGTGATGCATCCGTGCGTCCTGGCATGAAGGGAACGCTTATATCGTAACCAGCATTCTTTGCAGCTTGCTCGACACCTGCACATCCACCCAGCACAATCAAGTCAGCGAGCGAAACTATCTTCCTGTCTGACTGCGCGCTGTTGAACTCCTTTTGGATTCCCTCAAAAGTCTGCAGCACAGTCTTCAGTTGAGCCGGTTGGTTGATTTCCCAATCCTTTTGCGGCGCAAGACGAATACGCGCCCCATTCGCACCGCCACGCTTATCAGAGCCACGAAACGTGGATGCCGACGCCCAAGCGGTCAAGACCAGCTCCGAGATCAACAGACCCGAGGCAAGGATCTTACCCTTAAGCTCTGTGATATCCTGCGCGTTAATCAACTCATGATCGACTGCGGGTACCGGGTCTTGCCAGATCAGTTCCTCTTCTGGAACCTCCGTACCAAGATAACGCGAGCGAGGACCCATGTCGCGGTGTGTCAGTTTAAACCACGCCCGAGCAAAAGCGCCTGCGAACTCATCGGGATTCTCATGGAAGCGCCGCGAGATCGGCTCGTAGATCGGATCCATCCGCATCGCCAAATCCGCGGTGGTCATCATGGTCGGTACCCGCTTCGACGGATCATGAGCACAAGGCGCGAGATCCTTATCAGCCACATCCTTTGGCCTCCACTGCCAAGCGCCGGAGGGACTCTTCGTCAATTCCCACTCATAGCCAAAAAGCATATCAAAATAATCTATTCCCCATCGAGTCGGGTTCGGCGTCCAGGCACCTTCCAAGCCGCTGCTGATCGTGTCATCCCCCTTACCGCTGCCAAAGCTGCTTTTCCAACCAAGGCCTTGCTCTTCGATGCTAGCACCTTCCGGCTCAGGACCCACAAGAGTGGAATCGCCAGCACCATGACATTTGCCAAAAGTGTGCCCACCAGCGACAAGTGCAACCGTCTCTTCGTCATTCATCGCCATGCGCGCAAAAGTTTCTCGAATGTCACGACCCGACGCAACCGGATCTGGCACGCCGTTAGGCCCTTCCGGATTCACATAGATCAAACCCATCTGCACGGCAGCAAGAGGATTCTCTAACTCCCGGTCACCAGTGTAGCGCTTGTCATCAAGCCACTCACTCTCGGTCCCCCAGTAAATGTCCTCTTCCGGCTCCCACACATCTTCGCGCCCACCACCAAAGCCAAAAGTCTTCAATCCCATTGACTCCAGAGCACAGTTACCAGCGAGGATCATCAGATCAGCCCAGGAGATTTTCTTGCCGTATTTCTGCTTGATTGGCCAAAGCAAACGGCGCGCCTTATCGAGGTTGACGTTATCCGGCCAACTGTTGATGGGTGCTAAACGTTGTGTGCCTGTGGATGCGCCCCCGCGACCGTCGCCTTTACGGTATGTGCCTGCACTGTGCCATGCCATCCGGATAAAGAGCCCCCCGTAGTGACCATAATCAGCCGGCCACCAGTCCTGCGAGTCGGTCATCAGCGCATAAAGGTCCTTCTTCAGGGCTTTAAAGTCGAGTTTCTTGAATTCATCAGCGTAGTTAAACTCCTCCCCCATCGGATTGGACAGGGAAGAATGCTGATGCAAAATATTCAGGTTCAACTGGTTTGGCCACCAGTCTCGGCTTGACTTGCGCTTGCGGCTATTTTTTAGTCCCTTTTTATCCTTCAAATTAATAAAACTCCTTTCTGTAGGTTTTCTTTGAAGGGGATCAATTTAAAAGTTAAGTTTCACTGTCTCTTTCAAATTGTGTGATAAATTGTTAAAATTTTATTATATTAATCTGAAAAAAATGGGGGGGTTTGCGAGTGATATCTCCACTTGGTATAGGGTTCGAATCCCACCTCGCCCGCAGCTTATTTTCCAAAATAGAGCACAATTTAGAGTTATTTTGGCAAAAAAAGATAAACAGAACAATAACCAATGTTTGCGACTGTCTTTTACGGCTCTACTGGCAGGGTTTGGTGTCTCGTAATCCAGTAAAAACAGAACACCCAGGAAGACCACAATTCACATACGCCATAAATCAGAAGGGAAAAGAAAGGTTATCCTATTGGGATTTGCACTCCATGCAACCATGATGAAAAGGAACGCCTCTAATCTTAGCTACTTTTATCCATCAATTTGGGAACGAATGGCGCATCGTAAAAAGCATAGGGTTGTGGTGTGGTGTAATGAAGAAAAAGGCGTTCCCATTTGTTGTACATTCTAAAAGTTCCCATGTTCTTATGTTCCCTATTTATGTGGTTCCCGTGCAGTTCATTGTTCCCTTTTCATGGTCTTTTTTCCCAAGTTCCCTGTTCCCACCGGAAAACGTATACCGGTACGGTAATACAAGGGATTCAGGGAAGGGGGAAAAAGGGAACATATAAGGGAATAGTGACTTTCAAGTAGTTTTCGTTCCATGGTTTCCCGCCCGTTCCAGTTCCCATGGGGATAAGGCTTACAATAATGGAAAAGATGGAAAAAGGGCTTTTCTGCTTACTTTATATCTTCTTTTCTTCTAGTAGTAGTCTTAGTCGCCCAAATAAACAAACATATTGCTTTATGCAAAAACCATTAACCTATACTTTGAGTCAGAAGAAAAATTGGAGTATAAAGAATTCATAAAAAAAGTTAAAAAAACAATTAACCAAACTCATTTTAGACTTTGTAAATATAAATACAAACTAGTTATCTGATTGTAAGAGTGGAATTCAAAGAGAACTATTGCCTAGAGCTGCGTTTTTAGTTAAGAGAGATTAGATGTGGGATTAGTACAATTGGTTTATGATTATGAAAGTTCAATTTGTGTTGACGATTTTTATTGCGAAAACACAAGCTAATGAGTTGTGTAAATATATAGTATTTTACTAAAGGTTTCAAGTTCTTTTTTTGATATCCAATTTTGTTTTTCTAATTCTATTAGTCCTTTCTTAACACCTACGCGCAATCGTTTTTTTAGAAGTATACTGGCTTGAATTCCAGTTTCTGTAATATCTTTTTCGAGCATAGGATTTCTTTCAATAAGCGGTACTAGCTGATTCAAAAATTTCATTATAGCCTTTGAACGAGATTGAAGTAAAGCTTTCAGTTTTGAAGCACCAAGGGCTCCCTTCATTTTTGTTAAGAGCCCCATGTCTCCAATCAATGTGGGAGGATATACAATGTATCTTTTTTTGTCGTTTTCTTCGTATCGAGCAAGGTAGAATGGGAGATAAACCAATACGCGCAACCGACTTTTTCCAGTTATAGTTATTGTGTCGAAAACTTTTGGAAATCCTCTTTTTTTATGAATCATATTCCGAATTGAGCTAATTATTTTATTGGTGAGATCTTCTAGTAGGACTATTTCTTGTTTCTTTGTTTTAATTTTGGCATCTCTGGCTGCTTGAAGGCGTGAAAATATTTTCCGGATAGATTCGATGTGTTCGTCGCATTTAGCCTTTTGTTGCGCAATTTCAAGTTTCAGAGCATTATCAATTTTCAGCTTTCTTTTGGAGTTTGCTTCGATTTTTTTGTTGAGAGTTGGCAGTTTCTTCTTTATTCTTTTTAGCTTTAATTTCCATTGGGCTTTTTTATGTATTCTTTTGGAGCGTATTTTTGTTTCGCATCGTTTTGCTTCTACTTTTAGATATCTAAGAGTTTTTTGTAGCTCAACCTTACTTTCCTGGAGGTTTTGGAGGTTTTTCTTGAATTTTTTGGATTTTCTAGCAATTTTTTTATTATATTTACTTTGGATTCGCAAGATTTTTTTCTTAACTTTAGGCTTGGTTCTCTCAACTTGTTTTCGATATTTATTTTGAGTTTCTCTGATTTCTGTTCGAATTTTTTTGATCTTTCGTATAGTAATTAATTTCAGAAGCTTCATGCTATTGTCTAAGTTTTTTATGTCTTGGGCATTTCTTTTTCCTAGGTTTGAGAGCTGATTAATACTATCTTGGAGTTCAAGGTTTTTTATTGTGGCATCTAAAACTACTTTGTTAGTTAGGTACCTTTTTGCTTTCTTCATTTCATTAAGATAGGTTTTGAAATCTTCCATGAGAGCGGAGTTTGTCATTAGAGCTTCAATCTTTATTTCCTTCTTGCTGCTGAAATTTTTGAAATAATCTTTGTTTCTGATGAGAGTTGCGGTATAAGATTCGGTTGTTTTTTGGTTTTTCTGGAGGTCTTTGTCAAATATTGCAGAGTCGGGTATTGTATCGTAGGAGAGCGTATGTGAAGCGAGACCGAGTCCGTCAAATATCAAAATTGCCCCTTTAAAGGGAACCAACCAAATAGGATAACATGCTTTAGCTACAAAGACAAGTTTCTCGTCCATTTTTTTTAAAACACGATTTTCTCCTTTCTTTCTCTCGGATTCAACCAAGTAAAGGATGGCTGCCATTTCCATATTTTTTGTGAAATTTGTGAATCTTTTAGCAGCCAGCGTGGTGAAGGGTACTATAACCCCTCTTTTTTGTTCTTTGTCTGGATGAATAAGCATAATGGTTTTTCCTCAGGCAAAGGTTGTAAGTTTGGCACAGTTAATGATTATGAAATAGGGATTAAGATTCAGATTCTATTTGAACATATAACTGTGATTGGGAACCCTATATTTCGAAGTAGAAAACACAACCTACAAAATAGAATTAAAAAAGGGAAAGTTGTGCGGGTGATATCTCCACTTGGTATGGGGTTCGAATCCCACTTCGCCCGCAGAAAGCTTATTTTCTAAAATAAAGCCCAATTATGCGTTATTTTGACAAAAAAAGCAAATAAAATAAAAGTGTTAGTCCCAGGGTCCAGGCCAATCAGGGAACATGTAGGTTGCTCCTGCTTCTTCCATAATTTCTTTAGGATATACTGGCACTCTTGCTCCATCTGCCTGCCATTGGAAGAACAGAGCCTGCGTATACCCGGGTCCAAACATAAGGTCGTGGGAAGATGTGAACATAAAGCGTGGTGAATCAGTGGTTTCCAAAGCTGTTTCTTCTACAGCTTCGATGACAGCATCAGTTTCTATTGTTCCAGCTCTCTCGATAGCATCAGGCAAAATATAGCGTACCGTATCATACGCGCCGTGTACCAAAAAAGTTGGTGAATGACCCCACCTGTCAATAAAATCGGTACGAACTGGCAATGTTTTATTAGTCCATGGGTACCCTGCGACAAACGGGGACACCATAGTGGTTGTACTCCCACACTTTCCATCCGTCCATTCCCAGTATTCATTCGCTTGGGCCGTTACGTCGACTCCCCAAACAACGAAGGGTGACTGACGATCATACCACTCTTTAATAGCAAATATGGAATCCTGCGCGCCGATTAGAGGGATCAATATTTCTGTTCCCGCTGCTTCAGCTGCTGCAAAATAGCTTGTGAAGTCCGTGGTTCCCGTCGTAAATTGACCGCGGTAGACAATGTCAAAATTGTAGACCTCAGGTAAATAATAATCCAAACCCGCTCTTATGCTCTCAGTCCAAATACGATCCTCAACTAAGTAGGCGATCTTATTAAAGCCAGTATATTCTCTTAAAACTACTAAACTATCAAGGATCTCCCTAAAGATTGCTGTTGAGTTTGGTGGGGTGACTCTAAAATAGTATTTATATCTACTATAGTCATCTAACACACGTTGGGTTAAGGCCTCACCGCCTGCTGCGAGGCTTAAGAAGATTATCTTGTGCTCGGCTATGATGTCCTGCATCATCAGCATGGCGTCGTCTCTAAAGCCCCCTATTACGTAATCCACCTTATGGAAGGTTATCAACCTCGTTAAAGCGGTGCTTACTTTAATCATGTCCACTATCGGCGCCGCTTCATCAGTATCCTCACCAACTATCTCAAGATATCTTCCCAAGACACCGCCTTCAGCATTAACCTGTTCAGCAGCCAACACAGCACCCTCCCAAACATCTTTCCCCCCTAACTCATCTAAATCGGCACAAACCCCTATCTTGATGGTTTGCGTCTGCTGCGGTTCCTGAGTCAAAAAAACATAAACAGTTCCAGCTACAACAGAAGAAACAGCAATCACAGCAACCAATATTATCGAATGAAATTTAGTTAATGCCACAGAATTAAACATAAACCACTTATCCACAAAAACAGTATCAAACAAAACAAATATAACACTTTTTAAAAATTAACTTTCGAAAACAACTATACTAATAAACCTCAAACATCAAAGATTAGAAAATTATTTAGTGATTCACATGCTATATAGAGTGAGCAGCCTTGCAAAACAATAACCAATCCGTACCTCTTCTTAACAAAGCGAAAGAGTTGGAGAAGAAGTATAAGTGGCTTGAGGCTGCAGATTTTTACGAGAAAGCTTTAGATTTAGCGTTGAAGATGGAAGATTTCTTGAAAACTGCTAAACTTAGCGAACAGCTTGCCTTCTGCTTTTTTAGAGCTGCTCTACAAGCCCAGACAAACGAGGAATTCAAAAGAAGAATGAAACTGACTATCAGGACCTATGAAAAGGCGGTTAAACTTTTTGAGATGGTTGAGAAAGATGGAAAAAGAGCAAAAATCAACCATTCTAAAGCTATGGTCGCCTATTCAAGTTTTTGGCTTGCAAAAAATCCATCGAAAAAGAAGGATTTGCTTGATGAGTGGTGGAAACTTGAAATTGAGGCTTTAAAGGATTACGAGGAAGCCGGTGACCATCTTTCCGTTGGGAGGATATGTAACAATCTCTCGGAAGGTTCCGCACAAAGAATAAATTTTGCATCAGATTGGCTGAAACTGGAGAAGAGGATAGAAGAGGGATTTAGTTATGGAGAGAAAGCCATCATGGTATTGGCGAAGGTGGGAGAGGAACATGAACTGGCCACTGCCTATTGTTGGACGAGCTTTTGCTACGTAGTGGCTCTGTGGTATAGGGTGATGGAAGATAGGAGAGGGGAATTCGGCAAAAAATGCCTAAACTATTCAAGGAAGGCTTTGACACTTTCCAAAAAGACTGGAGATGCATATCTAATTGGTCATTCAAATATGTCAGCAGGACTTGCAGAATGGGGTTTCGTTGGCAATCCTTTTTCTGCGTTAGATTTTTTTAAGGAGGCTCGAAAACATGGTGTAATCGCAAAGGATAATTTTTTGATCGGCATAGCGAGTGTATGGATGACTTTCAACAATAATCATGTTATGAATCTAGAAGAAGACCCGGATAAACAAAGAGAAGGATTCAAAAAATCCAAGAAATTTGCTCAGGATGCTATCCACCATTTCCGGATAGTCGTAGGTTATCCCTACTTCCCCTTTGCTTATGATGTGTATTCTAGGAGCATTATGTCGTTGGCATTAATTGAAACTAATCCTGTAGTAAAAAGCAATCTTTTGGAAAAAGCGGTTAAAGTGGCGCGGAAGGGTTTAGAAGATAGTGAGCGATGGGTGTATACAAATCCTTCCATTATGATTCTCGAGGTACTCACATTTTTCGTAGTTGTTTTATATAGGCTTTCCGAAATGGAGATGAAAATCAACGAGAAAAAGCAACTCCTTGAAGAAGCTTCAAAATATACTGAAAAAGAGTTCAACATTCGACAACGATTAAGTCCTTTTGATTACTGGAATAACAGTCATAACCTAAAAAACAGAGCATTGATACAAGCTAAGCTAGCTAAAATAGAAACAAAACAAGAGAGGAAACAGAAACTACTCCAGAAAGCGGTTTCAGCCATGGAAGAGTGTTTGAAACTAGTTGAAAAAGATATAAAGGATATTCCTCCAGGTTGGAAAAACCGTTATGTTGGATCATACTATTGTTGGTACGGAGGAACCTTGGAACAATTATACCTGTTAACCAAGGATAAAAAGATTTTAAATAGAGCAATAGAAGTCTACCAGAATGCCATCGAAACATATAGCAAAGTAGAGTTGAAGACCCGTGAGGCAGAGTCCCACTGGCAGATAGCTAAACTCCAAAACCTCCTCGGAGATAACCTAGAAGCTGCTCGCAACTACGAATCAGCAGCCGAAAACTACAAGCTTGCAGCAGAAAAAATTCCACAATTAAAAGAATTCTATCAAGACTATTCAGATTACATGCAGGCTTGGAGTCAAATAGAACAAGCAAGACATAATCACTCAATTGAGGAATACGAAAAAGCTAAAGAATATTATGAAAAAGCTGCGAGGCTTCATGAAACATGCGAACCTTGGAGTTATCTAGCTTCTAACTATTTGGCTTGGTCCATTGTTGAAGAAGCTGAAGGCTTAAGCAGAAAAGAAAACACTCAACAAGCAAAAGAAGCATTCCAAAGAGCCTATCAACATTTTGGAGAATCTGAAAAATCCATCAAACAAAAGATCAAGGAAATCACATCCATAGACGAAAAAGAAATGACTCAAAGACTGCTCAAGACTTCGGATCTTAGATCTAAATATTGTCAAGCAAGAGTCCTACTTGAAGAAGCAAAATTGTTGGATAGAAAAGGCAAATATCTACAAAGCTCAAAAAACTATGGAAAAGCAGCAGAAAAAATTGAAAGTATCATTGAACAGATAGATACTGAATCAGAACGCAAAGAACTAAAAATAATTGCGGTTTTATGTCGCGCGTGGCAAAAAATGGCAAACGCAGAAGAAACAACATCCTCACAAGCATACTTGGAAGCTGCACAACTCTTTGATCAAGCAAAAGAACTAAGCGTCACTAAAAAAACAAGTCTTTGGGCACTAGGGAATAGCAGTTTCTGTAGAGGATTGGCCGCTGAGAACAAGTTTCAGAACACTCTCGAGAAATCATTTAACTCAAAAGCTAATAAATACATGAAAAATGCCTCAAGTTATTACAAAGAAGCAGGTTTTCATAATGCTTATGAGTTTGCTAAGGCAACACAGCGACTTTTCGATGCATATTTGTATATGAATAGTGCTGAAGATGAAGTTGATCCTGAGAAAAAAACAAAATTCTATCAACTCTCTGAGCAGCTATTGCAGATTGCTGCAGGCTCTTTTATAAAAGCTAAACAACCCGAGAAGACAAGTGAAGTTCAAAGAATCTTATCTACTGTCCGAGAAGAAAAGGCTTTGGCCACCTCTTTAAATCAGGTTATGCGAGCACCTTCTATTGCTTCAAGTACTTTGTCTTTTGTAGCTCCTACTCCAACCAGTGAAGTATCAGCAGGATTGGAACAATTTGAACATGCTAATATCCAAGCTAATCTAGTCACACATGTTAAGCAAGTTAAAGTTAGGGAATCTTTCTGTTTGAGCGTAGAGTTTGTTAATGCGGGTAAAGAGCCTGCATTATTGACTAGGATTGAAGAGCTTATTCCCAGAGATTTTGTTGTAGTTAAGAAACCTGAAATCTATCGTCTAGAAGATACTTGCCTAAATATGAAAGGAAAACAGCTCGCACCCTTAAAATTAGTGGAAGCAAAACTTGTTCTTCAACCATCAAGAAAAGGAGTCTATCAACTAAAACCAAAAGTTCACTATTTAAATGAAATTGGACAAAAGAAATCTCTCATATTGAAGTCTATTGAGATCAAGGTTGAAGAAGTTGTTCTTGCTGATCGTGTCTCTACTGGAACCAAAGAGCTAGACTCACTTTTGCTAGGAGGCATCCCAGAAAACTATGCAATAGTATTAACTGGACCTCCAAACGATGAAAGAGAACAAATAATAAAAAACTTCCTAAAAGCAGGAACCAAACAAAACCAACCCACCTTCTACGTCACCACACAAGCAACCAGCCCAAACAACCTACTAGAAAAATCTAGCCTTCACCTTTTCTTGTGCAACCCCAAACCAAAAACTCAAGTCCCAAACCGTCCAAACATCACCAAGCTAAAAGGAAAAACAAACCTCACAAACCTAAACATAGCCCTATTCAAAACCTACCGGAACATAACCTCAAATAAATTGAGGATCTGCAACGAGATTGTTTCTGATGTTCTCCTGGATTATGGGGCGAAAACAACTAGAAAGTGGATTGCTGAAATGATCACTGATCTAACATCAAAAGGCTTTACAATACTAGCTGTGATTAATCCTTTGATGCATACTTCAGAGGAATTAAATGTTGTTTTGGACCTATTTGATGGAGAAATCAGAATCACTCAAACTAAAGATGCTTTGGAATGTAAGAAGTTTATACAAGTAGAGAAACTAAGAAACCAAGACTACATAAAAAATCCAATATGCCTAACAAAACAAGCATAGAATAAGAAAAAAGGGAAAGTTAAGCGGGTGATATCTCCACTTGGTATGGGGTTCGAATCCCACTTCGCCCGCAGAAAGCTTATTTTCTAAAATAAAGCAAAATTAAAAGTTATTTTAGCAAAAATGGTTAAAATTAGAAATAAAAAAAGGAAAAAGGGAATTCGTAAAAAAGGGAATGTTGTTTACTGATCTTCTTTACTTTATAGGTACTTTCTCGAATGGCAATAACTCCGATTTTAAACCTGATTGCGTATTCATTCCGGCAAATGCTACTTTCAACGCTTCTAAGTTTTCGGTCTTCCAAGTACACCAAAGTAATTTTCGATCATGAGCAAGCCAGAAATCTTGTAACTCTATGAAGTAATCTAACAAGTTTATGAAAAACAGTTAAAGCCAAAAATCACCTATCCAATAGAGGTGTTACTAAATGGATGATGAAATTGATCTCGTAATTATTGGTGGAGGAACAGGTGTTTTTGCTGCTTCCTTAGCTACGAAGATGGGTTTGAAAGTTGTTATTTTGGAGAACAGAAGAATCGGAGGGGTCTGTTTAAATTGGGGTGGTCTTGCAACCAAAACCCTAACCTCAACTGTAGAGTTATTTAGAAATGTGAAAAAAGCAAGTAATAACGGAATAAATGGCTCTTTGTCTCTTGATTGGAAAGATATGAAAAAATACAAAGACACAATTTGTTCTCGAATGTCTAAGATGCCTGAGATTCTATTAAAAAAAGCTGGAGTAAGAATCATAAAAGGAAATGGAGAAATCCTGACTCCAACAAAAGTAAAAGTAACCTCCGATATTTAAGAAGAGGTCATAAAAACTAGAAACATTTTGATTGCATCAGGGTCACAACCTATAACAATACCTGGAGTTCAACTAAAAGATCCAATACTAGACAGTGATCAATTACTAGAACTGGAAAATCCTCCAAAGAGCTTGCTAATTATTGGAGGAGGAGTCATCGGATTAGAATTTGCAACAATCTTCAATCTTCTAAATACCAAAGTAACAATTGTTGAAATGCTTCCAACATTATTGCCTAATGAAGAACCCGAAATGGGAGAATTTCTATTAAGGCACCTAAAAAAAGAGGGAATGGAGGTTTTTGTCAACAGCAAAGTAACTCAAGTCACACAAATCAACGATAAGGTAGATGTGAAAATACTCACCCCAAAGGAAGAGATAACAAAGAATGTGGATAAAGTCTTGATGGCAGTGGGTAGAGGACCAAATATCAATAGAAAACACCTAGAAACTCTAGGAGTAAAGACAAGCAAAAGAGGAATATTAGTTGATGACAAAATGCAGACCTCAGTAAAAACGATTTGGGCCACAGGGGATGCTGTGGATCCTCATCTTCTCGCAAACGTTGCAATAAGAGAAGCAAAAGTAGCCGTAGCTAACATCGCAGGGGAGAAAACAAAAATGGACTATGGTCTTATTCCCCGATGTGTTTTCACAATACCCGAGACCGCAGCAATTGGATTAACCGAAAAACAAGCAAAAGATCAAGGATTAGATATCAAAAGTGTTAAAATTAATTTTGGTGCTCAAAACTTTCGGGCGTACGCATCAAACAAAACAGAGGGCTTCATAAAAATTATCATTCTTGATGATGGAAAGATTGTGGGAGCAACAATAGTAGGCGCTTCCGCAAGCGATTTGATATCAGAATTTACCTTAGCAATAAAAAATAAAATGACAGCAAAAGAAATGAGTGATCTAGTTTACGTCCACCCATCATTTTCAGAAGTCTTACAAGTAGCACTCGAAAAAATACTAGGAATAGCCCTAGTATAAAGCTAATAAAAAAAGAGAGGAGTATTATCTTTCTTATTTTATAAAGAGTGTTTATTTTTTCAGCAGTTTTCCTAAAGCTTCGCCTATTATAAAAAGTCCTATAAGAATAATCACAGTCAAGAATAGATCCAATGTATACCCTAAAACTCCAGCAACACCAAGAGCTAAAGCAACTAAACCGACGAAAAGACTAAACTTACTTACTTTAATGCCCATCTGGGATCTAGCAAGATTTAGACCTAAGAGGATTAATCCAACACCCAGAGCTATATATGCTCCAGTTTCAATCTCGTAAACTGCTCCGATATACCATCCAATGCCGATAAGTATTATAAAAAGTCCCCAAGCCAAACTATCTAAGGTTCTGTTATCAGCCATCAAACTTCCCTCCTTCAAATTCCTGATTACCGATGAATTATAGGCTATTCTATTTTTATGATTTATGGAAGCATTGTCAAGACAAAAATTACCAAAATGTTATATCTAAAGAACACCAAACCAAACTCTTAAGGTATAAAAAATGAGCTTAGAATCAAACAAAACCCTTGGCGGCGTAGGAGCCATTCTACTAGCCATCCCAATTGCAAATCTCGTCGGAATAATACTAGTCCTAATAGCAATGAAAGGAATGGCAGACCACTACCAAGACGACGACATATTCAAAAACGCGCTCTACGGTTTCATATTTGGAATCATCGGCGTAGTTGCACTAATTGCTGTAGGAGTAATGTTTTTTGTTACCTTCTCAGCTACCATACCATCCACAACCTATCCTCTTGCAGGACTAACAATATTCATACTAGCTTTTGTCACAATGTACATATTCTCACTAATCGGAGCAATATTTTACAGAAAAGCATTCAACAGTCTTTCAGAAAAATCAAATGAAAAAATGTTTGAAACAGCAGGACTACTCCTGTTAATAGGTGCGATAATCCCAGTAATTGGAGAAATTCTACGTTTTATTGCATGGATACTTGCAGCAGTCGGATTTTTCTCAATTAGAGTTCCAGTACAAGCAACAATGGGTGAACCTGTCACAAAAATTTCTGGCGAAAACAAATTTTGCCAAAATTGTGGAGCTAAAAACAAAAGTGAAGCATCCTTTTGTGAGAAATGTGGCCAGAAATTCAATTGAAAACAACCATTAAACTTGTTACCCATTTTTTTTAAAAAAAAATAAATGATATTGCTAGAAGACAAAAAAAGAGGAGATGTTTTGGGGTGATATTTTCAATGGTTACGAATTCATTTTTAGATTTAAAAAATACCGGATAGCTTGATTAATCCCATCCATAATATATAGTTTTAAATCAAGAAGATCTTCGAAATTGAGTTGTATTTTCATGAAAAAACGAATACAGCCTCATATAATGTGTGGTATTGGAGACATAGCAAAATCAGTTTTAATTCCTGGAGATCCAAATCGGGCAGAAAAAATTGCTACTTTTTTTGACAATTACAAAAAGGTTGCCGATTATAGAGGATATGTAACATTTACTGGAAATGTCGGCAAAACTGGCATATCTACATGTTCTTCTGGAATAGGATGTCCTTCTGCGGCAATTGTAGTGGAAGAACTAACTAATATTGGTGCAAAGAATCTGATTAGAGTAGGAACTACTGGAGCTCTTCAACCTGAGATTGAAATAGGAGATATTGTGATTGCTACAGCTTCTGCCAGGGCAGATGGAGCAACTAATGCGTTTGTGCCTGCAGGCTATCCTGCTGTAGCTGATTTTCAAGTTGTAAAAGCTCTAATTGAAGCGGCAAAGAGACTTAAGAAAGAGTATCATCTTGGAATTGTTGTAAGTTCAGATGCATATTATGCTGAAAATAAAGATTTTGTAGAATCTTATAATAAAGCAAATGTTTTGTCTGTGGAAATGGAATCATCTGTACTTTTTACTCTAACAAATATTAAGAAATTAAGAGGAGGAGCAATTCTAGTAGTAGATAGTAATCTGGTAACTGGAATTAAGAAAGGCGAATTCGAATCTGGTGAAAAAAAAGGAGAATTGGATATACGTGTTCAAGCCTCAATTGAAGATGAAATTAAAATTGCTATTGAAGCAGTCAAAATCCTTGATAATATATCAGAAAAACTAGAAATACAATGATTATTCTCTTACATATGGTTTATAATCACTGGGAGGAGTAACTTTTCTAATAGCTCCTGCTAAAACAATTATAGTTAGAATATAAGGAAGTGTTAAGATTATCTGTGGTGGAAGTATTCCCAATATCTGAAGTCTCATTTGTAAAGCATCTGAAAAACCAAACAAAAGACTAGCTCCAAGAGCTCCTGCTGGCATCCAGCCTCCAAAAATCATTGCTGCCAGTGCTATAAAACCTCGACCCCCTGTCATTCCCCAAGCAAATAAATTGAGGTGTCCTAGAGAAAGAAAGGCTCCGCCCAATCCGGCTAACATTCCACTAATAATCACGCAGAGATATTTGATTCTGTATACATTCACCCCAGCGGTATCTGCGGCAGCAGGATTTTCGCCTACGGCTCTTATTCTTAGTCCAAATGGAGTTTTAAATAAAGTAATGTATGAGATTACTACTACAATTATTAGGATGTAAACAAGAGGTGAGTGTTCTCCGATAATCCCGCCAATTATTGGAATATCTTTTATTAAAGGAATTGATATTGGTTCGATTCCTTGAACAGCATCAGAAGCGCCTCTTGATCCCCAAATTATTTGACTCATATAAGCGGTGAATCCTAGAGCTAAAATGTTTATTCCCGTTCCGCTTACAATCTGGTTTCCAGCGAATTTTATTGTTATTAATCCGTGAAGCAGTCCTAGCAAAGCACCAATTAAGATTGCCATTAAAACCCCTAACCAAGGATTCCCCAGGAAATGAGTTGTAGCAACCGCACTAAATGCACAAGTTAGCATCATGCCTTCTAAACCAATATTAATAATTCCTGCTCTTTCTGAGAATATGCCTCCAAGTGCTGCAAACGCTATAGGTGTTGCCATTCTTATTGCAGCTGCAAATAATCCAACAGTAATTAAATCAAAGATTTCAATCATTTTTAGCCCTTCTTTTGCGTAGATATTTTATAATTACTGGAGCTGCTACAAACAAAATTACCAAACCTTGAAGAATTGTCACAATATCAATAGGTACGCCAGTAACTCTATTCATGGTCATACCTCCACTTCTTAATATTCCAAATAATAGTGCTGCTAAAAGAGCGCCTATTGGATTTAATCCTCCGATTAGAGCTACAGCTAAGCCATCCCAACCATAACCAGGAGAAAATCCATCAATAAAACGTCTATGAACTCCTAAAACCTCACCTGCTCCTCCTAAACCAGCAAGAGCTCCACTAATAACCAATGCAATAATCAAGCCTCTCTTAACGTTGATCCCAGCATTTTCAGCTGCTAAAGGATTTAATCCTATTGCTCTTACTTCGTATCCTAAAATGGTTTTTTGAAGAACATAAGAAGTTAAACCAACTAAAATTATCCCTAAAAATAGTGAAGCGGAAAGTTGTGTTGGTGGTAATATTCGAGGCAGTTCAGCGGATGTTGTAATTAGTGGAGTTTGAGCAACCCATCCCTCAGCTCGGAATACATCATTTGCAAGATATCCAGTTACGTAGATTGCAACATAAGTTAGCATCATAGTTGTTATCACTTCGTGAGCGCCCAGTTCTGTTTTCAAAAGAGCAGGAATTAAAGCCCAAAGACCTCCAACAACAGCGCCAACTAAGAGAGCTAATGGGATATGGATTATGCTTGGTAAACCATTAAAAGATATACCGACAATAGCTGCAGCAAAAGCTCCTACGAGGAATTGACCCTCTGCACCAATGTTGAAGAGACCTGCTTTGAACGCAAATAAAAAGGCTAAAGCCGTGAAAACTATTGGTGTAGTTTGAGTTAAGGTTTGGCCAAGACCATAAATATCCCCAAATGCTCCAGCAAGAAGTGAACCATATGCTTCTATTGGTGAGAAACCACTAACCAAGAGAACTAGAGCACCTACTAGTAATGCAATAGATATTGCAATTAATTGTGGCAATATTGTCTTGAATTCTAGTTTGAGTTTTTCAAAAATTCTGGAGGCAAGCTCTAGTATATTTATATCGAATTTTTTTGATTTTTCATTCATGCTTTAGCACCACCCATTAATAACCCTATTTCTTGCCTGTTGGTTTCTTTAGGATCTTTTATGGCAACAATTTTTCCTTCAAACATCACCGCTATTCTATCGCTAACCAGAAATATTTCATCAAGGTCAGTTGATATTAAAATAATTGCGCATCCCTGATCTCTCATCTCTATAAGTTTGGCGTGAACATATTCTGTTGCTCCAACATCTAATCCCCTGGTAGGTTGAGACACTATAATTAGTCTTGGATTTTTACTAAATTCTCTTGCTACAACCACTCTTTGTTGAGTTCCTCCTGATAAATATCGAGCTTTAGTGTCTTTGTTAGGCGTTTTAATTAAGAAAGCTTTTATAATTTTTTTAGCAAAATCAACTACTTTTGAAAAATTAATTCTAATTTTATCAATTGAAAAAGGTGAGATATCTTGACTCCCTAAGATTAAATTTTCCATTACTGAAAAGTCTAATATTAATCCTCTTTTTTGCCTATCTTGGGGTATATGAGAAATCCCAAGCTTTATTCTTTCTTTTGGGGATATCCCTGTAATATTTACATCGTTTAAAATTATTTTTCCTTCGCGGATTTTTCTTAATCCAGTTATTACTTCTACTAATTCAGTTTGCCCGTTTCCTTGAACACCAGCTATTCCTAAGATTTGAAATTTCTTACTATTTAGGTTCACACCTTTTAAAGCGGGGATTCCTCTGTCATTAAGAGTTTTTAGATTTTCAATTTTTAGAACAGTTTTTCCTTTTTTAGCTTTTGTTTTTTGGTAGGATAGTTTCACCTCTCTGCCTACCATCATTTTTGCTAGTTCGTTTTGGTTTGTTTCAGAAGTTTTTATTGTACCTACTACTTTTCCTTTTCTTAGAACTGTAATTTTGTCACATATTTGTAATACTTCTTTTAGTTTATGTGAGATGAAAACTATAGCTTTTCCTTGATCTTTTAGAGCCTGAATTGCTTTAAATAATTCGTCTACCTCTTGAGGAGTAAGAACTGACGTAGGCTCATCTAGTATTAAGATCTCAGCTCCTTGATATAATGTCTTTAGAATCTCAACTCGTTGTTGCATACCTACAGTTAAAGTATAGATTGGAGAGTCCAAAGGTATGCATAGGTCATATTGGTCACAAAAAACTGAGACTTGTTTGAGAGTTTTTTTCATATCCAAGAAAAATTTCTTGGTTACAAGTTCTCGTCCTAAGATTATGTTTTCCACTACTGTTAAGTGGGGAACCAACATGAAATGTTGGTGAACCATCCCAATGCCTAATCCGATTGCCTTGGATGGGCAATCAATCCTCTCTTCATTTCCGTTCACCAATATTTTGCCTTTATCTGGAGTATGCATTCCATAAAGAGTCTTCATTAAAACTGATTTTCCAGCTCCATTCTCACCTAATAGGCCATGAATTTCTCCTTTTTCTAAAGAAAAATCAATATTGTCATTAGCAATAACTCCTGGAAAAGTTACAACAATATCTTTCATCTCAATAACTAATGTCATTGATCTTCAAAAAAAAGAGAAGGGTATAAAGATTTAACATTTATCCTAGTATGCGGTAGGTACGATTATCTCACCGGAGATAATTTTGGTTCTAGCTTCTAATATTTTTTCTTCTACTCCAGTTTCTAGTGGTTCATGCGTGAAATCAAATTCTTCTTCCCAGAAGCCTTCTTCGTCAGGTAATCTGCAGACGCCAACCCATCCTTCAGCAAGACCTTTATTGTAGATTCCACCTTCAAAAGTGTCTTCAATAGCTGCTTCTATCATCTCATAAACTGCAATATCAACTCTCTTAGTTGTACTAACTGGTATATTTTGAACATATAGATAGCATTGACATGCGTCTACACCAAAACCTGTGACGTCCTCTTCATTTACAGCATCTAATGCACCTAAACCACTTTTTCCTGCTGCAATAAATATTCCATCTGCTCCAAGATCAACTAATGATTTTGCCAATTCTTTTCCTTTTGTTGGATCACCCCAGTCACCAACATAAACCGGCTCTAACACTGTTACTTCCGTATCCACCCATTGTACGCCAGCTTCATATCCTAAATAGAAATCATTGATAAGATCTATGTCCATGCCTCCAACGAATCCTACGTTTCCAGTATCTGTTATCATTCCAGCGGCTACCCCAACCAGAAATGATGCTTCATTAGATTTGAAAAGAAGCGAAGCCACATTAGGTTGTACCACAACCATGTCAACTATGGCGAAGTTCTGATCTGGATATTCTTGAGAAACGACGGTTAACGCGTCTGCTTGATCAAAACCTACACAAATGATTATTTCATAATCACCTGATTTAGCAAAATCTCGTTGGAATCCTTCATATTGAGCTATGGCTTCAGGTTCTACGAAATCAAAGTCTATTCCTAGTTCTTCTTTTGCTCGTTGAACACCTGCATATGATATGTCGTTAAATGATTTATCTCCCAAGCCTCCTGTTGCAATTATTAGACCTACCTTTTTTTCTGCTGGTTCTTGTGGTAACGCAAAGTAATATACTGCGACTGCGGCTATTCCGATTATTATTATCACAGCTAAAGCAATAATTGTATTTGAAATCCCCTTACTTTTCATGTTTTTCCCTACCAATTCAATTATATGAAAATCTTTTAAAGCCTTTTGATTGACCTGAACATGAACATTTGATACAAATATTCACCTTAGGCGGACTGTTTTATGAATAAGTTAAGGCTATTTGGAACATCAGGTATTCGAGGAAAAGCCATAGTGGAAATGACTCCCAAGCTAGCAGCAAAACTTGGATTAACTTTTGCTTCCTTTCTTGGAAATAAGGGAACAGTTATAGTTGGAAGAGATGTAAGATTAACTGCAAAAGCGCTATCCAATGCGATTATTTCCGGTCTCAATTCCGGTGGCGTGAACGTTGAAGATTGCAATATCGCCCCAACTCCAGCAATTCTGTGGGCTCTTAAGAAAAAAAAATTGGATGCAGCAATTGCAGTCACAGGAAGCCACGCTCCAAAAAACATAATTGGATTCTTGTTTTTTAAAAAAGATACATCAGAGCTTTCACAAACAGATTCGAGTATATTTGAAAAATTATTTGTTAATAAAATTAAAAAAGTTCCTTGGAATCAAGTTGGAAAAAAAATTCAAGTTGACATTTCTAATCTTTATCTTCAAAGCGTTCTTGAACATGTAAACATTAATAAAATATCTTCTTTGAAGTCTACGATTGTTTTAGATCCTGGTAACGGAGCATCAACTAATTATGCCTCTAAAATCTTTAATGCTGTAAATATTAAAACGGCTATTATTAATTGTGATCCTAATGGATCGTTTCCTAATAGAGATCCATACCCAAGACCTGAAGTATTAGGCAGTTTATCTAATAAAGTAAAGGAGCTAAAAGCAGATCTGGGCTCCGCAACAGATGGAGATGGAGATCGAGCTATTTTTGTTGACGACCAAGGAAAAATACTTTGGGGAGATCAATCAGCAGCCATCTTTGCTAAAAACGCATTAATAAAGTCGCAGGGCGGAGTTATTGTAGCACCAATTAACTCTTCAAGATTGATAAACTGGATATGCAACAATAATAATGGAAAACTTGTTTTTTCCAAAATTGGTCCACCTGCAATTGTTAATTCCATTAAAAAAGAAAACGCACTAATGGGAATAGAAGAAACTGGCAAAAACATTTGGACAAATACAATTCTTTACGGAGATTGGATACTATCAACACTTAAGATGCTTGAAATTATCAAAGAAATGCAAAGTTCACTATCTGATATTGTAAAAACATTTCCACAATATTATATGAAAAAAACAATGTACTCTTGCCCAGAACACACAAAGCAGGCTGTATTAGCCAAAGCCCTAAAAGAGTGGCAAAAAAGAAAAGAAAAAGCCAAAATCATCACAATCGACGGGCTAAGAATTAATTATTCAGATGGATCATGGATACTATTTAGACCAAGTGGAACAGAACCTGTTTTTAGAGTCTACACTGAAAGCACAAAAGCTAGCAGGACTAAAGAACTAGCAAATATAGGTTCAAAAATAATCACTAAATCAATACAGCTTACAAGTTGAAGGTACAACTAAAAAGTTCTATAAATATCTGGCTTTGAAAGAGACAAGATCGGGATTAGCTTTCTTGATTCCAAAATACGCTCATAATCTAATTCAACTACAAAGCTCTCCTCTTCTTCACCAATTTTTTTTAGCACGGTTGCAAAAGGAGATGTAATAATACTGTGACCAATAAAAAAAGGATTTGTTTGATCAACCGCAACAAGATAGGCTCCATTTTCATGCGCTCTTGATAGGGCTAAAACTTGCCACTGCTCTACTTTGTATTTGCCTTTATACCAAGCTGAAGGAACAATAAAAAGATCAGCACCTTTGTATGCCATAGCTCTAAAAAGTTCTGGAAATCTAAGATCAAAACAAACTGCTAATCCAATCTTAAAACCTTTAATTGTGGCTAGAACTATTTCATTTCCCGGCGAAAATATCCTGGACTCATTATACCCAAAAGCATCAAAAAGATGTATTTTCTTGTAAAGTGCTTTGATTTTGCCTTTTTCTACAAGAATCGCAGCATTAAAGATCCCAGTGTTTTCCTTTAGAAAAACTGTAAATACTACCGCCAAATTTAGTTCACGAGTTTTTTCCAAAACCTTAGTCACAAACGGACCATCTAAACTCTCTGCGTTTTTCTTAACAAAAACCGGAGTTAAACCGTTAACCAGATTACCCATTGAATATTCAGGAAAAACATGAATTTGGGCATTTACCTTTTCTAAAGTTCTTAGTATTCTATTCAAGTTTTCATGTTTATTTGAAGAAAAAGATATCTGATGACAAGCTATAACTAATTTCATATTTTTCACTCTTTCCTATTACCAGTATTATTAAGGTCTCATTTAAGAAAACATTAGATTCTTCATGGATAAATTCTTCTGTATAAAAAAGACTGGAGAGTGGCAATAGACAAAACTTAACGTTCTCTACTAAATGCTTCTTTTTGTATAATGAATTTTTTATAATCTATTACGCCTTTGCCTACGCAAAAAGCTGATATAGAGTCCTATATAGAAAGAAGAAACATAATATTTCATAGGAGATATTTCATGACCAAAGCATTGTTCTTAGTTGATAGTTACCTAAAAGAATCCCCCGCAACTGTAGTTTCTGTCAAAGATGAAAAGTACATAATTCTAGACCAAACGCTCTTCTATCCTAAAGGGGGAGGTCAACCCCACGACACGGGTAAGATAATCAAAGGTCGTGAGATATACAACGTTGTGTATGTTGGCAAGTTTTTAGGTGAAATCTCCCACGAAGTCGACAATTCTGGTCTCAAAGCAGGAGATAAGGTCTACTGCATGCTAAACTGGAAAAGAAGATACAAACTAATGCGCAGTCATACAGCTGCCCATGTTCTCGCTTTTCTTCTTCACAAAGGCACCGGGGCACTAATAACTGGAAACCAGCTTGAAGAAGATCACGTTCGGTTCGACTTTAGTTTGAAAAAATTCGACAAGAGTCTTCTAGAGGCTTACCTTGTAAAAGCAAACAAGTTATACAAAGCAAACATCCCTGTGAAATGGTATGAGTTACCCAGAGAAGAAGCTATGAAAATCCCTGGGATAGTTAAGATGGCATCAGCTTTTCCCCCTAATCTTCCAACCTTAAGAATTGTTGAAATCGTTGGCATTGATAGGCAAGCAGACGGTGGTACCCACGTCAGAAATCTAAGAGAGATAGAAGAGGTCAAACTTGTCAAAACAGTGAACAAGGGAAAAAATAACAGACGGATATATTTTAAACTAAACTAAAAATAAGGAAAAATTCTTTTTTTAAAAAAAAACTATCTATTTAGAAAGCGCCAAAGTCTTGGTCATTGAAATAGAAAATTGCTTCGAATCCAGAAAGATTTGTCATATCACCAATGAATATTTCAAAACCGCTACCTTGGGGTTCAATATTATATTGCATGTCATTCCAGATTAGTCTAACCCATGCATGATGTTGATTGTTTTGCTCTCCAATTACGACATATACACTATCAGTTGTCCATCCATTGGATCGTAGTAATGAGCATAAAAGTATTGAGAAATCTTCACAGTCTCCTGTTTCTAAGTATATTGTTTCGTTTGAGAATTGCCAATATTCTCTTTCATTGTGAATTTCAGAATCGCTTTTGTATTGTATTCTATTTCCAACCCAATCTCTTAGCGCCATCCAGTCAGGAGTTAATAATGCTAGGTTGTCTTGTAGTATTTCATCTCTTAAATTAACAACGCTGGGATCTTGGGGTGTAATAAATGAATAGCATAATGTTTCATCAAATACTCTTAGAACATTCTCGTCTACTATGTTTAATTCAGGTCCTGAGTCTTGATCAGTTTGATCTTGTGAATTATTGGAGATTAATGATAAAAAGCTTTGAATTTGATCTCTAAAGGTGAACGGGGCAACTGCAAATAATAAGACTACAACGATTATGATAAAACCAATAATAGTTTTGTTCATTATCAAATCCGACTATTTCTTTTATCTTCAGTTTTCTAAGTGAAAGGTTAATTACTAGTTAATATCAAACGCGAATATATATGTTTTATCTTACGATTTAAGATTTAATTTTTTAAAAAATAAAAAAACAAGAAATTTACTTGTGACGGTTTCACTTCATATTTAAATAGATGTTAGGGAGGTTATCAGAATTAATAGTTGATCGCAATGCAAAGCAAAAAAGAGGATTTAGCCGGCCCCAGTATTGGTAACTATGATGAACTGGAGAAAGTTTTGCCGAAAAATTACAAATCGATGTTAAATCTACTAGACACACAAAAAGCGATTTCGGCTGTGAAAAATTATATTGAGGAACATCTATGCAAAGAGCTTAATCTTGTCATGGTTCAAGTGCCATTAATAGTAGATGTAAAAAGTGGAATTAATGATCTTTTGGATCGTGATGGCTCACGCACTCCTGTGCAGTTTCATATTAGTAACGATTTTAACAAAAATCCAATCGATGCCCAAGTAGTCCAAGCAGCGACTAAATGGAAAAGAATGGCTTTAAAACAGTTTAATCTAAAACCGGGTGAAGGATTATGCACTGATATGCGTGCTGTACGAAAAGACTATTTTCTCGATCATGACCATAGCGCTTATGTAGACCAGTGGGACTGGGAAAAAGCTATAACCGAAAATGAACGCAACCTCAAATATCTCAATAAAACTGTTGAAAAAATCTGGAAAGTAATCAAGGGAGCAGAATCCCATGTCCAAAAACTCTATCCTCAACTAGAAACAGACAAATACCCAAATCTTCCTGAAAAACTCACTTTTCTCCATGCTGAAGACATTCTTGACAAATATCCTAAAACGCCCCGACAACAGCGTGAGACAAAGATTTTACAAGATTACCCAGGGATTTTCATTTACGGAATTGGTTGGCCTCTAAAAGATGGTTATCCTCATGAAATGAGAGCAACAGACTATGATGACTGGATCACAGAAACAAAATCACAAGATGGGAGACCAATGCATGGTCTTAACGGAGATATTCTCGTTTGGAATCCAGTTACAAAACGTCGCCACGAACTCACATCAATGGGCATACGTGTTAACGCCCAAACTCTTAGAGCCCAACTTGAGTTTGCAGATCAACTTAACCTACTAAAGCACCCATATCACCAAGCTATAATAAACAACAAAATTCCCCTAAGCATTGGAGGTGGAATTGGCCAATCTAGAACACAAATGATAATTCTCAAAAAAGCCCACATTGGCGAAGTTAGTGTTAGTGTATGGCCTAAGATACTAAAAGAAATGTGCAAAAAAAGAAATATTATCGTTCTTAATTAGTCATCTTGTACAAATCAAAGAAATAGAAAGTTATGGAGTAGAAATTATAATCATTCATAGGTTCTAAGATATCTAATCCTTACTGGTTTTCTAAGAACCGATAATAATTTGAGATATTTTTTGGTAATTAATTTTTAAAATCAATGCAAAATTATTCTTTCTTTTTTGGTCCCCTTAAAACAACAACAGTTACTAAAATAAACAAAACTAAAATTCCACCAAATATGGACAAAACCAATCTTAATATCGGATCAGAATGGTAAACCACATCAGTTGGAAGACCAAGCAAATAAGCTACCAAGAAAGCTCCTGCAAAAATAGCACCAATTCCTTCAAAGACAAACAAAAACTTGGATACTTGATTATCATTTAAATGCAACAAATCAATCCTCCAATATCTTAACGCCAATATATAATAAGCGAATAATAAAACTATCGATAATATCCATTTTTATAAAAACAAAGGCATTAATCATCCTGATGGATCAGGATTCCAAAAGAATAATATACCAAAACAAGGTGAAAAGATAAAAGGAGAAAGAATATGACGGAAGCTAAGTTAAACTCATCAATAAAAACTGGTTTATTAATTGTTGCTCTAACTTGGTTCTTATTCACTTTTTACGAATTCACCAAAGGCGCATTTAACATCTATAAAGGTACATTTTGGATTGAGCTCACAGACACAGCAGGTGTTATTGGTCTTGGATTTAGAGCAGTAGCTGGCTTTATAGCAGTAATAACGATTTTATTCTTCATCTTTAAAAAAGATCTCTCAAAACCAGAAACCATGATGTCAATAAGATGGATTATCCTTGGTGAAGCAGTATGTTTCCTATCTATTTTTCTGGTAGTAATATGGGGTTTAGATATTCTAGCTAATTTTGGTTTAAATGAGTTTGGCTTACCATTTTTTGTGGGTAGCACTATACCTGTTTTATTTGAGTCAGTGGCAATCCCTTTTGTTTTGATTAAACTGTTTTTGTCATTAAATCCAAACAAGCCAATCTCTAATGTTATTAAATGGAGTTTAATTTCAGGCACTATTTACATTTTTATGGTTTGGTTTAATAATGCTAGCGCTTGGATAGTGGCAGTGTTAGCACAGGGAATTGATTATGTTACTCTCTATCCAGCTAACATTTTTAGTTTTATTTTAACCACAGTTGGATTGCTTGCACTTGGACTCTACGCAGCATATTTCACGAAAAAATCCATAAACGAACAAACCTTAGAAAAAATAAACCTAAGAAAAGTAGGATTAATAATGACTTCTCTGGGTTCGTATTTCTTAATTATTTATGTGATGTGGCTTTTACTTGGAAGCGTTGGCGGTTGGAGTGACTGGCATGCTTGGTTCCTTGGACATAATGTTGACTTGTGGATGATGACAATTCCTCTAGTTGGAATCCCCTTACTTTTTAAGAAAAAGTAAGCGCAGATAAACAGTCCAGGAATAAAAAGCTAATCTTAGCTTATTTCACATTCATTTATATATATTGTTCGAGCCCAAATAAATGAAAATATTTAATCGTATGTACAAAATGGTGAATAACATATTAAAAAAACAGCTACAAACAACAATATTGATATTAATAATCGCGGTCACATCAAGCGTTATAGTCTTTGTCATACTCAATGGAACATCCCAGCAAACACCAGTAAACTATACTTATGAAATCCTAGAGTCATACTCCCATGACCAAACAGCATTCACTCAAGGACTTGAATTCGATAATGGTTTCTTATTTGAGGGTACAGGTCTCTACAATCAATCAACACTCAGAAAAGTGGAATTAGAAACAGGAACAGTCTTAGAAAGTATTTCTTTACCAGAACAGTATTTTGGAGAAGGTATTACGATTTTTAATAATAGAATCATACAGCTAACCTGGAGATCTCAGAAAGGTTTTGTATATGAAAAGGACTCCTTCGAGCTTTTATCTGATTTTAGTTATCCGACTGAAGGATGGGGTATAACTAATGATGGATTTCAACTGATAATGAGTGATGGAACCTCAACTTTGTTCTTTTTAAATCCTGAAACCTATGAAACAGTTAAGCAAATTGATGTAGTAGATCAAGAACCAGTCACAAACCTTAATGAACTTGAATATATCCAAGGAAGAATTTACGCAAATATTTTTCAACAAGACAAAATAGCAATAATAAATCCTCAAACCGGAAAAGTAGAAGCCTGGCTGGATTTGACTGAAATAAGCAAAGAAGATACACAAAATCCCAATAATGTGCTCAATGGAATCGCATATGACTCAGAAAAAGATAGATTATTTATAACAGGAAAAAGATGGTCAAAACTTTTCCAAATTGAACTGATAAAACTAGATTAATTAAAGGAAACAAGAAATAAATCCGTGAATTTTCTTCCGGGATGGTTTACTAGAAAAAGAGGAACTGTTCGCCCTGAGCAAATTCTTTATTTTCGGTTTATTTGTCAAATTGAGGCCGAATTATGGTTTTTTCCCTTTAACGACACATAAACCTTTTTATACATGAACCCAAGCAGTGGGTATGTCACATTAATCATGTTACTTTAGATAGCTTCTATTAGCTTTTTGAAAATACCACCATGAAAAGAAATTTGTGGCAGGAGAAATAAAAAATAATGAGTATTCAATCTTTCAAAGACTTACCTTTGAGTATGGAAGTCTTGAATAGTATCAGAGATCTTGGATTTGAAAAACTTTTTCCAATTCAAGCTCACGCAATAGTGCCGCTACTTAACGGCAAAGATGTTATAGGACAAGCCCGCACTGGGACAGGGAAAACAGCAGCCTTTGGAGTACCAATGGTAGAAAGAATAAATCCCAAAATCAGAAAAGTTCAAGGTTTGGTTTTAGTTCCAACTCGCGAACTTGCGATTCAAGTGGCAAAACACATAAAATTTATTGCAAACCACATGAAACTAAGGGTTTTAGCAGTATATGGTGGTGAACCGATCCACAGACAGATCCGAGAATTATCTCGGGGAACACACATTGTTGTGGGTACTCCGGGAAGAACAATAGATCTACTCGAAAGAGGTCAACTGAACTTATCCTCAACAAAGATAGTGGTTTTGGATGAAGCAGACAGAATGTTAGATATGGGATTTATCGAAGATATTGACCATATACTTTCAAGAACCCCTTCAAATAGACAAACAAGCCTTTTTTCAGCAACTATAGATAAAAATGTAATCAAAATCTGCAACAGATACATGAAAAATCCTGAAAAAATACTTGTAAGCAAAGATGAAATCGCACTAACACAAATGAAACAATTCTATATGCTTGTAAATCCCTATAACAAATTCGAAATTCTTCTGGATATACTAGAAAAAAATCAGATAGATAGAGCAATAATATTCTGCAAAACACGCAGGGGTACAAGCAAACTATCAGACAAACTCAAAAGAGTTGGATATAATGTTAAAGCACTTCACGCAGGATTCACTCAATCTCAAAGAAACCATGTAATAACTGAGTTCAGAGAAGGAAAACTAGGCTTACTAACCGCAACTGATGTTGCATCAAGAGGTCTAGATATTCAAGGAATAACACATATCATCAACTATGATGTACCCATGGAAGCACCAGTTTACTTCCATCGAATTGGCAGAACAGCTAGAATGGGCCAAGATGGAACTGCTATAACCCTTGTAGGTTATGGAGAAATTTCAGGATTTAACAACATCAAAGCTCTAACAAAAACAACAATAGAAGAAATAACTGACCTTCCAACAATTCAAACTCTTTTCTAACCACTAACCATAATAAGTAGATGACACAAATTCTCCCATGAGGTAGAGACAAAAGAAATGGCAAGAGATCCTGTTTGCGGCATGGTTTTAGATGAAAACACAGCAAAATACAAGATCACATATCAAGGCGAAACCTTCCATTTTTGTAGTGTAGTCTGCAAAAAAAGATTCAAAAGACGAAAAACCAAGTATATCAAATAACATTCACCAGAATAATAACAAGCAGTTTTTTCAAAATAAAACGGTTTTCTTAGAACAAGTATTAAGAAAACAACAATTGAAAACCAATTTGAATAATCTAGATCAAATTTTATTGATAAGAATTAAGCAATATATAGAAAAATTTTTTCTATTATTACAGTTTTTCTCCGTTAGAGATATCCATCATAGTTAGTCCAGAATATGGTTTTGGATAAAAATCTGTTGATTTTTCAGGCAATCGCCAACCGTTCTGGGCTATTCTCCAAACTATTTTTGGATCAATTGGATTAACTAAAAAGGCTAATTTGGCTTCTCTACTATCTACTTTTTCAAGAGCCACCTTAATTGATTCAGCATATAGAATATCTTGATGCATTTTCAATTTGCCAATACCCATCACGCGTTTGAAAACTAAATCCCTTAAAACAATGACATCAATAAGGCCAGCCTCTTTAGATTTGGCATTATTTATGATCGTGGAAGCTTGGGTTTCATTTTTTAAAAGCAGTCCATAAGCCTTTGTTCCATTGTAAACGCAAAAGGCATGTTTTTGAGAGTTCTTCTTAAGAAAAGAATCTAAAGATTCAACTGTTGGATCAACAATTTGAAGTGAAAAAAACTCACTTAATTTATTTAATATTGTCGGTGTCAACTCAAATTCTTTTAAAGCTCTGTGAGTTGGCAAAACCACAAGCCCATCTTCCTCAACTGGAACGATATAGGACATGTGAAAATTATAAGCGGAGTCTTTTGTCCATTCTTCTTTTTTTCGTCTATCATCTCTGTAAATTATAGCACTCTCATATCTGTGATGGCCATCAGCAACAACAAGTATCTTATCTTTTAGAGCATCTCTAACAAATTCAATCGATTGGAAATCAGATATTTTCCAGATTGTGTGTTTAATCCCAGATGAGTCTTTGAAATCAATTAGGGGTGGAGTCTGGGTGATTCTTGAAAAGAAATTTATTGTTATTTTTTTAGGATCAGAATAAATAAGAAAAACTGGTTCAAGGTCTTTTTGAAGCGATTCTAACATTTTTGTTCGATCAGTTTTAGGTTCTTTATAGGTAACTTCGTGTGGAAAAACAGTATTTTCATTATAAGGATAAAGATAAATAGCAGCAATTAATCCAATGCGAACACAATTTTTTTCTCCTAGTTGAAATTCTTGTCTAGATACAAAAATCGCAGGTTCTTTATCCTTAATCAAGATTTGATTATTCATCCATTCAACAATTCTCTTCTGGGCTACTTCATACTTGTTATTTTCAATCGGTAGGATCAATCGACAATAATTATAAATTGACTTATTATAATAGCTCCTTTGCATTAAAGAATCAATTTTATCATATGGCTGAGTAATTAGATCAATTATAGACCCTGCTTTTTTTGAATACCGTATAGCTTTGAAAGGTCTAATATCAACCAACAAATTCAGCTCACAAAATTCCTACTTAAAGCAACTAAGTACTTTTGCAAATGGTTGTAAGACTTCTTATTTGTCAAAGTTTCAAGGAAAAAATTATAGATTTTACCTAAATTAATAACTCCCAACATTAATGAAATGAACCTTCTTCAACAATTATAATAAAAGACATCATTATACAACTCATTTTTCTAATTCCCAAATATCATCAATAATAGCAAGCACCTTTTTTATTTCATTTATACTCCATTCACCCATATGACCAATACGAAAAGTCTTTTCCTTTAGTTTTCCATAACCATTTGAAATCAAAAATCCTTTTTTTGCAAGTTTTGCAATTAACTCGTCAATATTCTTTTTTCTAGTATTTTTTATACATGTTAAAGTAACTGACTCAAATCCTATTTCAGGAAACAATTCAAAATACTTTTTTGCCCAATCACGAGTATACTTAGCCATTTTTATGTGACGCCCAATAACTTGATCGTATGTTTCCTTAAGCAATAAGTCCATTCGTTTATCCAAAGCATACATAAGCGAGATGTTTGGAGTGAAAGGTGTTTGATGTTTTTTTTCAAACTCAAATATCTTAACTAAATCAGTGTAAGAACCACGATTAGAAACGCAAACCGCTCTCTTTATTGCTCTATCTGATACTAAGCTTATGCAAAGACCCGGGGGTAAAGCAAAACATTTTTGTGAAGAAGCAAAAATAACATCACACCCAATTTCTGCTGGCAAAATTTTGTCACCTGCCATTGAAGAAACACTATCAACTGCAAAAATAATCTTTGGATATTCTCTTCTAATAAAATCTCCAATTTCATAAATGGGATTTCTTACTCCAGTAGATGATTCATTATGGCACATAACAACTGTATCGTATTTCTTAGATTCTAGTTTATCAGCAATCATTCTGGTTTTTACTGCTTTCCCCCAATCCACTTCAACAAGATCAACTTTTTTTCCACAATTTTTAATTGTCTGTGCAAACCGTGATGAAAAAGCACCATTAACACACACAAGCGCATTTTCTTTTACAATGCTTCTTCCAACAATATCAAACCACAAAGTTCCAGAAGACGTAGTCACCGTAGGATTATATTCATCAGGTAATCTAAAGAAGTTAGTTAGTTTGCTCTTTATTCCACGATATAAATCAGAAAAAGCTTTTCCTCTGTGCCCTATGAGGTGTCTAACTTGCTCTTGGAGGATTTCCTGACTTACTTCTGTAGGACCAGGAATTAACAATTTCTTGTGCATTTTAATAAATCTCCTTTTTAGATCGAAACAGAATAGTTAATTGTATTTTGCTGAAGATCATGAAGGTTTTTCCTTCTTAGATCCTGTTTTTCTAATAGACGAGTCACTATATACAACTTTAATCAAGCAACGAAATGACAAAATCAAATTAAAGGTTAACTGTTGATTAACCTAAAAAATGCATATTTAGTCAATAATTATAAAAATTATTCTTTTTGAAATTAAATTATCTATAAAATATGGCTTAG
>JAOZGY010000060.1 GCA_026015145.1 Candidatus Bathyarchaeota archaeon
ACAGACTTTTTAGACTTAATTAGTAACATAGAAAGAATTTCTCGAACATTAGCAAGTCCTTTTATACGTTGATCTATGTGAACAAGATCGTCAAAAGTTTTACTTTCTACTTTGGCAATAATATCGTACTCGCCGATAACCATAAAGTATTGTTATGCAAAGTGTGGATATTCTCCAACTAATAACCTTAGTTAATGATCTTCGTCTTGGATCCAATAATAACCTACCTTTTTATGTCTTTTTAAATTGTCTTAAGCAAATCTCATTCTTTCTTTCAAGAGAATTATTAATTGCTATTAGGGCAATATTTGCTCCATTATCTGCTATTCTATTAATATTCCAAAGGATCAGTCTTAAATGTGGTATTTCAGGAAGTTCTTTCATTAATTTATCTCTCTCAAATTCAATTACTGACAATACATCTAGCATGCTATTAGCAATTTTGATATCTTCTGTAAAGAAACAACTCACAGATTTTAAAATCAAGTCATATGCTAATTCATTTAGTTTTTCTACTCTTTCAATTACCCAGTTGGGCAATTTGTCTTTATATTTTTGAATGAGTTCAATAGCTCTTCGCGCTATTTCTTCACCATAATCAGAAATCATTTCAAGGTATCTTAGCATAAGTCCAAAATATAGAACGTGAAGTTGATCCTTGAGACCTATTTCTTTTGCTACTTGTTTTTTTCTTTGAGCAGAAATAAGTAATCTTAATGCAAGTAAATACATCCTATCTGCTTCATTTTCTCTACTTATAGCATCTTTTGCTAACGTGGGATTAGACTCTACAAGTGCTTGCGTAGCTTCCTTTACAACTGTAAGAGAAATTACTGATAATCGACGAAGCAACATGTCTAGTTGGAACTTTCTTGGATCAACGGAGCATTGAATAGTAATACTCTTAGAAGTTTCTTCAACAATTCCTAATCCTATTAATTTTGGTACAACTCCTCTGATTTCATTGACGTATTCAGATCTAAATCGTTTAGAAGAAGTTATGGAGAATAGATCACGACCGAGTATGTAGCTTCCTACAATTATACTTTGTAGCATTCTTGGTTCTTCAAATAAATCTGAATTATATACGTACTCTGGAATTTGTTGTTGTAATTCAATAGATTTATTTAGAAAAATTTTGAGTGAGCCATCCTCATCAGATTCAAGATAAAGATGATCTCCTCTTTTTAGATTATTTTCTTTTACCCAATTACTAGGTAGAGAAATTGACAAGGTTGAAGTTCCAACTTTTTGTATTTTTCTTATCTCCAACTTATGCACCTCAATATATTAATAAATATAATAATTATATATAACAATAATATAGGCATTACTCTTATATCAATTGCCACCATATTTACATTTTGGTGAATAAACATGCACCAGAATATAAAAAATATTTGGGAGGAAACTAAATTTCAATGCTGTGCGTATATAGGCATACATACTGTATCAGGTCATGAAGTTCGAGTTCTTAAAAAAGTGAAACAAATTAATAACGTGGAAGAAGCGTTTAGAATCTATGGACTTTATGATATAATTGTAAAACTAAAAGCAAAAACAAAGGATGATATTAAGCAGATAGTAACTAGAAAAATTGATGAAATAGATAAAGTTCGAGCAACTTCTATGATAATCTTAAAAACAAAAGAAGAAATTGGTAGGATATATTCTCAGATTCCGTCCCCAATGATTACCGTCGCATCGAGTTAATACCTTCTTCTAAAAATTTTGTTCGCGGAAGGGATATGATTAAATTGACATTTAAAAAAAAATCGGAATCATTCTTATCATCGCAAAGTATGGTTTATGCACCTCTAAAAAAACCAAAAGTACTAATCAGCATGGGATTGAAAAATGATAAACGGCTCTTGAAACTGGAAAGATTCTTGAAAAAAATGGAATACAAAGGATCTGCATTATTAGAAATTCTTCACAAAACCCAAGAAATCTACGGATATCTCAATGAAGATGTTTTGAAATACGTCTCAGAAGCAATTGAGCTTCCACTAAGTCATGTTTATGGAGTTGCCACATTTTATAGCTATTTTAAACTGAAACAGTCTGGTGAACATGTTATCACCGCTTGTATGGGTACTGCTTGTTACGTTAAAGGTGTTGAAAAAATAATTTCAGCAATTGAAAAAAGATTTTGTGTCAAACGAGGAGGATCTACAGCTGATGGAAAACTATCTTTGTTTATAACCAGATGTATAGGTGCTTGTGCTATTGGTCCAACTATTTTGATAGATGATAATGTTGTTGGAAATGCAACCAAGGATATTGTGTTAGAAAGAATTGCTTCTACACTTGAGAGTGAAAAAATTTATACTTGCAGATATTCAAAAAATAGCTGAGACTGAAGTTGACTTTCAAAGAGCCTACAAGTATCGAATCAATGTATGTTGTTCTAGTGGCTGCATTCCTCTCGGAGCATTGAATCTGTTAAAGACTTTCGAAAAACTTATCAAGGAACAGGATGTTGCCGAAGAATGTTTAGTTGCCAGAACAGGGTGCGTTGGAACATGTTCAGCAGGACCTGTGGTAGTAGTTGAATCTGGAGGCTATATTTACCAGAATGTAACTCCTGAGAAAGCTAAAAAAATTGTGATTGACCATATTGTATTAGGATTACCAGTAAAGAGTCTACTTTACGAAAGTAAGGTTTTTTTAAAGAAACAGCATCGGTTAGTCCTAAGAAACGCTGGTAAGATAGATCCATATCGAATAGAGGATTATATAGCAACTGGTGGTTATTCTGCATTAGTCAAATGCCTAACCAGAAAAAGTCCACAAGAAGTAATAGACGAAATTAGGATTAGTGGTCTAAGAGGGAGAGGCGGAGCAGGTTTTCCAACAGCCCGAAAATGGAGTTTTGTGGCTAGGGATCATAGATCTCCAAAATATATAATAGCTAACTTAGATGAAGGTGATCCTGGAGTTTTTGCAAACCGAACGCTTGCTGAAGCGGATCCTCATGCTCTAATCGAAGGATTACTTATCGCTGGATATGCTATTGGTGCAGAAAAAGCTTTCATCTACACAAGAGCTGAATATCCTCTTGCCATTGACATACTTGAAAAAGCTATAAAAAAATCAGAAGAATTGAATATTCTAGGCAAAAATGTGCTAGGAACAACCTTAAACTTTGATGTAGAATTGCGACTTGGAGCTGGAGCATTTGTAGCAGGTGAAGAGACAGCAATCATTGCGTCGGTTGAAGGGCGAAGAGCAATGCCTCGTCCTCGACCACCATATCCAGCAACCTCAGGCCTTTGGGGAAAACCTACCGTAATACAAAACGTAGAAACATTGGCAAACATTCCATTAATTATTCAGAATGGGGGAACATGGTTTAGTAAAATTGGAACCCCAAAATGTACTGGAACTAAATGTTTTTCTCTAACTGGGAAAATTAATAATCCTGGTCTCATAGAAGTACCAATGGGTATACCACTAAGAGAAGTTATTTTTGATATAGGTAGAGGCATACCTGATAATAGAAAGCTAAAAGCTGCTTTAATTGGTGGCCCTTCAGGTGGTTGTTTACCTGATATTCTTTTAGATTCATCGATAGATTATGAATCCTTGGAAACAGTTGGAGCAATAATGGGTTCTGGTGGGATTGTTGTTATTGATGATCAGTCCTGTATTATTGACACGGCAAAATTCTTCATAGATTTCTGTGTGTCAGAATCTTGCGGAAAATGTACACCTTGTAGAGTAGGACTATTAAAAATAAAAGAAATTCTCGAAAAAATTATTCAAGGAAATGGAAGAATCGAAGATGTTGAATTGCTATCCAAACTCAGTACTTTCATAAGTGAAACCAGTCTATGCGGTCTTGGACAGACTGCTCCAAACCCAGTTCTCACAACATTAAGATATTTTAAGAAAGAATACTTGGAACATTTATATGAAAATTTCTGTACAGCAAATAAATGCTTTAAAAAAAAGGAGATATTAAGAATTGGATGATGAACCCATAGAATTAATCATAGATGGAATTCAAGTTTCTGCTGTACATGATGCAACGATACTAGAGGTTGCTAAACAATATGGTATCTATATACCTACTTTATGCGACTTAGAAGGTCTGACTAGTTTTAGTGGCTGTCGGTTATGTTTAGTTGAGATTCGTGGATCACCAAAATTATATCCAGCTTGTACTACCCCTGTAACTAGCGGAATGGAAATAATAACCAATTCTGAGAAACTCAAAGAATACCGAAAGATATGTCTAAGTCTTCTTCTTTCAGAACGGACACACGTATGCTCAGTTTGTATAGCTAACAATAATTGTGAACTTCAAGACTTATCAAATAAACTTGGTGTAGACCATGTCTCCTTTGAGCGAAATTGGACAAAACATACAATAGATTCTGGTCATGATTTTCTGGTTATTGACCGCAATAGATGCATATTGTGCACTCGTTGCATAAGAGTCTGTCAAGAAATTGAAGGAGCCCATACTCTCGATTTAAAAAACAGAGGAAAAGATAGTCAGATAACTATCGACTTTGATGCTTTATGGGGAGACTCTTGTTCATGTACAGCATGTAGAAAATGTGCAAAAGTTTGTCCAACAGGAGCGATATATATAGAAGATGAATTAATTTCCAAAACTAAAGACAAGAATGTCGTTAGCTTTCTACTAAAAAGAAGGATGTATAAATGAGTGAAAATAAAAAACCTACTTTAGCTATAATCTGGTTTAGTGGTTGTTCTGGATGTCACATGTCTTTTCTTGATATAGATGAGGTATTAATGGAATTAGCAAAAAAGGTTCAATTAGTTTACAGCCCCCTTATAGATGTCAAGGATTTTCCAAATCAAGTTATGATAACCCTCATCGAAGGTGCTGTTACAAACGAGGAGCAATTATCTATGCTTAAAAGAGTGAGAGCGGGAACCGATATTTTAGTTGCGCTTGGAGACTGTGCTGTAACTGGGAATGTTGCAGCATTAAGAAATGCGGAAATTGATGGAGACTTTGCAGTGTTAAAAAGAGCATATGTTGATACTTCTTATCATAATCCCCAAATTCCTAAAGGAGTCCCAAAGTTATTAAAAAGAGTCTATCCTTTGCATGAGAAAACAACGGTGGATTACTATGTACCAGGTTGCCCACCTACTTCGGATAATATTTTGTATGTTTTAACAGAACTATTAGCTGGAAGAGCTCCGCAAATGGAAAAAATATCAAAGTTTGGGTGAGTGAATTGTTTTATGAATGAACAAATAATAATTAAACCTATTTCCAGAATAGAAGGACATGCAAATATTATTATTAATCTTAATGAAGATGATTCAGTTATAGATGCACGATTTCAAGTTACAGACTTTCGCGGATTCGAAAAAATCAGTGAAGGGCGTCCTTATTATGAAATGCCAAGAATAACCTCAAGAGTATGCGGAATTTGCCATGTGAGTCATTTACTGGCGTCTTCAAAGGCATGTGATCAAATAATAGGTGTTAGACCACCTACAACAGCAATTAAACTTCGTCGTCTTATACACATAGGTCAGTTTATTCAATCTCACGCCTTGAATTTATTCTATCTTTCTTTTCCAGATTTGCTTTTCGGGATGGATTCAAATCCAGCTGAAAGGAACTTTTTTGGATTAATAAAACAACATCCTGATATTGCTAAATATGGTATAAAATTAAGAAAATTTGGTCAAGAGATAATTCAAATACTAGCAGGCAAAAGAATACATTCTAGCGATTGGGTTCTTCCAGGTGGAGTTAAAGCACCTCCTGAAAAAGAAAAGATTTCATACTTATTATTAGAAGCAGATAAAGCTCTCGAAATAACACAAAGAACACTAATGGTTTTCAAAGACTGGTTGCAAAATCTAGAAGAAGAAATAACCTTTTTTGGAAATTTTCCAAGCTATTACATGGGATTAGTAACATCTAAAGGTGAATTAGAGCATTATGATGGAAAAATAAGAATAATAGATTCCAAAGGTAAGATAGTCGCTGATCAGCTTGATCCTAATAATTACACAGCATTTTTAGGTGAAGCAACTGAAACATGGTCATATATGAAATTCCCATACTACAAACAAGCGGGGTATCCTAAAGGTATCTATAGAGTAGGACCACTTGCTAGGCTTAATATTATCTGCCATTGCGGTACACCATTAGCTGATCGTGAATTAGAAGGTTTTAAAAGCTTTGGCAAAAACGGTGTTGTTCAGAGCACCTTCCTATATCATCTAGCAAGGTTGATAGAACTTCTATTTTGCATCGAGAAAGCTCAAATTCTTCTTGCAGATCCCGATATATATTCTGAATATGTCAGAGCAAAAGCAGCAGTTAACTATAAAGAAGGTATTGGAGTGATTGAAGCGCCCAGAGGAACATTAATACATCATTATAATGTGGACAAAGAAGGTATTCTTAAGAGTACAAATATGATTATTGCTTCAGAGCACAATAACCTAGCATACAATAGAGCGATAACTCAAGTAGCTAAAAAATATGTTATTAAGAAACAACTAACTGAAGGAATGCTAAATAGAGTTGAAGCTGTTATTCGAGCTTTTGATCCTTGTCTAAGTTGTGCTACACATGCTTTAGGAAAAATGGCGTTAGATATACGGCTTATTAATTTTAGAGGTAAATTAATAGATCGAGTAATCCGAGGAGAAAAAGGCTGTTTCAAATGCAATAGTGAACCCGAATTATTAGTTTTAAACTATGGGGATCCCACATAGCCCTTATGGGCTGCAATAAGAAAAGGTGTCAAAATAAATTGATAATAGTTAATACATAATTTACAAGTTCTTTTCTCCGCATTTATAACAAGCAAGTGATCCCAAAATAAATTCATCAAAATTTCTTGTTAGAATAGAACTGCAATTGCGACAAATATAATTAATATCTCTAGGATTAGAACTACTCAAAACAGCAACATAATTTTTCAACAAGTTTCCTTGCAATCCTTTCAGTAATTTATGCTCTAAAGAGCTTTTATAATCAAAGAAAACAATTTCTTGCTCCTCTATAGGAAGGTTTTGTAAATGACCAAAAAAACATTGAATAATATACTCTGAAAGATTATGTGATTTTATTTTTTTCCTAATTTCATATTTTAAAGGTGATAATACTTCAAAAAATACCGAATTTTAGGCTCCTAACAGGCATTCAGACAAATATTTAGAAATCCAAGTATTGCCTAAATGCCTGTACGCACTCAAGATCCCAGTCATCCAAATAGTCTTCGGGGCCAGAGTCGTCATCGCCTAAAAACTGAACAGTGTTTTCTCTAATTAAAATCTTTATTAATAATAGAGTGTTATTGAATATTTTCTTTTTCTAAAATCATAAAAATTAAAAAAAGATAATTTTATTTGTAAAATACATAAAATTTTTTACTCTTTACATTTTTGCAGGTATAAGAACTTGTAAAACACTATACCTTATTTTTACGACTAACTAGCTTTCTCTTACTATAGTATTTAGGCATTGGAATTTCACCAAAACTAACTTCCAAAGCTTTCCTACATTTTTCAGCAAGATCAGTATTATACTGTTGATTAGATACATTCTTCAATGAAGCCTTCTCCGATCTCTTTATAAAAAATCAATAATTTTATATAAAAACCATATTTCAAGCTGGAATTGTTACCAAGGAGGAATAAAAGCAGAAAAGTGCGGTAATCTACTAAAATAAAATTATTAAAACTAAAGAAACTTCAATCGATTGGCCAGTAAATATTATGAGATTATCGCATAGATTCCTTAAATTTCTCAGATAGTGATTTAATTTTTCCTTTTCCAAGGTAATTAATTGACGTTTTTAATTTAATAGGTAATCCCAATTGTCTAATTAATGTAAATAATTGTTCTCCATTCATTTGAGAGATATTTCCTTCTAGAACCAATTTTACAAGCAATTTTGTTATTTTTGAAGTTTCAAGTGGAAATTGAAATTTCGATGCATTAAAAACTTCCCAGGCTCTTCCTTTAAAGAGTTTGTTTAGAATTTTAGTTATGTTTATTTCCGAATCAGTTTTTTGTTTCTTTAGAATTCTTGTTTTCTTCAATTCTTGAATTCGTTTTTGTCTTATTGCCTTTAGTTCTTTATCACTCATAATAATCATAACTTTTTTAGATTTTAACTTAAATCGATAATAAGATAATTAAATCTTATCAAAAAAATAAAAAATTTTTTGATTAACTATTTAGTAAATAACTTCAAAACACTTTGTAGAAAACAGTTTTTCCATAATAATTGGCAAAAAAATTATAGTCAATAGAATTCAAAAAAAATATTAGAGTAATCAAAGAGATACAATTGATGTGAAACGTTTGGATACTCTACTATTAACTGATAATGAAGTTAAAGAACTCCTAAAAATGTCTGATGTTATAAATGCTGTAGAAATTGCTTTCAAAGAAAAAGGACTTAATAAAGTTCAGATGCCCGCAAAAATTTATCTCCACTATAATCGCTATAACGGAGATTTAAGATCAATGCCAGCTTTTTTAGATAGATTAGAAATATCTGCAGCAAAAATTGTAAATGTTCATCCCGAAAATCCACTCTTAAATAGAATGCCAACAGTAATGGCTACAATAGTTTTAATAGACCCAAAAACAGGTTTTCCCTTATGCATAATGGGTGGAACAACAATCACTAATATGCGAACAGGAGCGGCTGGAGCGGTTGCCGCGAAATATCTTGCCAAAAAAGATTGTAAAAGCATAGGATTTATTGGAGCAGGAGCACAAGCAAGAACCCAATTATCAGCAATATTAACTATTAGTAATCAAATTCAAGAAATTAGAGTTTGGAGCAGAACTAAAAAAACAAGATCAAAATTTTTAAATGAAGCAAAAAAAACTTACGGAGATCTATATACTTTAGTTCCCGCTCATTCTATTAGAACTGCAACTAAAGGAATTGACATCATAGTAACCACAACTCCATCAAGAGAACCAATTGTAAAATGTGATATGATCTCCCCGGGAGTACACATAAATTGTATTGGAGCAGACGCTGTAGGAAAACAAGAACTCGACTCGAAAATTCTAACTAAAGCAAAGATAACGGTTGATGACTGGAAACAAGCAGCTCATAGTGGAGAAATTAATGTCCCTTTGCACTTAGGTTTGATAGATAGAAGTTATATTTCAGGAGAAATTGGCGAGATTGTAGCTGGCTTAAAACCTGGTAGAGAAAATAATAATGAAATAACAATTTTTGTATCCACAGGATTAGCTATTCAAGATGCCATAACAGCAAAACTTGCTTTTGACAAGGCTAAGAAAAAAGATATAGGACAATTTATCAACATCGTCAAGTAAAAACTAAATTCATCATATGATCCGATTTTCGAATGCATAAATTGCTGTGTGAAATCATTTGTTAGAAAAAATAAAGGTAATTCCAATAGCAGCTGAAAGCTTAGGAGTAAGATCAATGTGTACCTTGGTTGAGACACCTGATATTAGAATATTATTGGATGCTGGTGTTTCCCTTTGTCCCACTCGTTTTAGCTTAATACCCCATCCAATAGAGTTCCAAACTATTAATCAAATAAGAAAACAAATTGAAAAGATAGCTAAAAATGTTGAAATAGTAACTATTAGCCATTACCATTTTGATCATCATACTCCATCACATCAGGATTGGCTAGTAAATTGGACAGATAATGATCTAACAGCTAAAAAAATTTATGATGGAAAACAAATTTTGGTAAAAGATCCTAATAAAAATATAACAAAAAGACAACAACAAAGAGCTAAAAATTTTCAAAAAACAAGTAGCAAATATGCTAAAAAAATTGCAGTCGCAGATGAAAAAACCTTTAATTTTGGAAAATCGACAATTTTGCAATTTTCAAAAGCTGTATCTCACGGACCAGAAGATAATTCACTAGGATGGATTATTATGGTAACGGTAAAATTTAAAGATGAACAATTTA
>JAOZGY010000065.1 GCA_026015145.1 Candidatus Bathyarchaeota archaeon
CCCTTTCTATAAACGATCCTCAACTTGAACAAATAGCCCAATCGATTCAGGAATTTACTAATACAAATGATGAAGGTTATCGATTGCTTGCAAGTGATAATTTCTATGTTGCAAGCACTGCACTAATATACGCAAGAGTTGAACAAACTTTACAGTTAACGGAACGATTAACCTCTTTTCTCCAAATTTATGTAACCTTTGGTTTAGCCATAGGAGCTGTTGGCATGGGTGTAATTTCTATTCGAAATGTTGCCGAAAGAAAACGAGAAATTGGAATGATGAGAGCCATAGGATTCCCAAAAGCAGAAGTTATACTCTCCGTTCTACTAGAACTCGTAGTTCTTGGAGTAATAGGTTTAGTTATCGGCGTAGTAGACGGTCTTATTATTAGCACGGGTTTTGCAAACATGCAAAATATGGTTTTAGTTATTCCATGGGATCAAATTGGGGTGTATCTGTCCTTTATTGTGCTTATAGCTATAGGTGCGGGATCATTACCTGCATTCGTGGCCTCTAGAATTCCTCCTGCAGAAGCATTGAGGTATGTTGGATGAAGAAAAATAAGACTAATCAAGAACTAAAACAAAAAGACATCATTCTCTCAATAACTAACTTGCATAAGCGCTACAATGAAGGTAAATCAAACGAAGTGCACGCTCTTAGAGGAGTAGAATTAACCGTGAAAAAGGGCGATATGATGGCAATAATGGGACCATCCGGATGTGGAAAAACCACACTACTGAACATGATAGGTCATTTAGATCGTCGCTCATCTGGGATCATCATCATTGATAAAGTTGATACATCTACTCTTCCTGATAGTAAGATGACAGCATTTCGTCGCGATAATATAGGATTTATTTTTCAATTATTCAATCTATTTCCTTTTCTAACTGCAGTAGAAAATGTTGAAACTCCTTTATTGCTAAAAGGTCTGAACTCTGGTTTAGCTAGAGAACAGGCAAAAATGCTTCTTCGAGAATTAGGTATGGGTGATCGATTATATCATCAACCAACAGAACTCTCTGGTGGTCAACAACAAAGGGTAGCTGTTGGACGTGCTCTTATTAATCAACCTGCAATTATTCTAGGAGATGAACCTACAGGCGATTTAGATTCAACAACAAGTTCGGATATTATGGCTCTCTTTAGACGAATAAATAGAACTAACAATCAAACGCTGGTGCTGGTAACTCATAACCGCTGGATCGCAGAGCAGTGTGATTATATTGTCCATATGAGAGATGGTAAAATCTCTCACTTAGAACAAGGACCATTTGCGAAAAAGGAGAAAAAGCAATGAACAGTTACTTTTCTGCTTTAATTGACAAGACTGTTCCATTTGAAAATTCTAAATTAGCAAAAAAACTTCAAAATGATCTAAAGAAATCGTTAAACGTCCCATATTCAACCATGAACTCAAAAGAACATAATATCTTTCTTTTTCTAGGTGCTACTCACAAACTAAAAAAACCTATAAATCAACAAAAAATCAAAGAAACTGAAAATCGTCTCAGATTACAACTAAACAAATACTATCTTAAAAACAACTCAAAACTTCAAAAAAGCCTAAAAAGTAAACAAGAATTAAAAGAAACAGCTCAAATAATAAAAGATTTTCTCAAAGAAATTGATACTAATCTTCCCAAAGTATTTGATATTCGATTAAAAAAAGTAATATCAGATCTACCAACTGAGTATTATGAACTTCAAAAGAAAAGTCTGATTTCCCTTTGGAGTCTAGATCGAGAACATGAAATACAATTTCTTCTTTCCGGATGGGAATCGAAGGTCTTTACCATAACAAAAGTTAAAACGAAGACCAACATGGAAGAAATGGTTGATAAATTAGGACTATTAAATTTCTTCCAGATTTTTATTGAACCCACATTAATTCGTTTGCGAGAAATGGATGGAGTACTAGAAAGGCTTGCTTTAGGTCTTCAAGGAACTCATTACAAGAGTAATGATTCCAAACTACAAAATAAATTTGAAATGTTCGTTCGAATTTTATCTGCAAAACTTAGCGCATTAGAAAACTTGGATAAAACGATCTCAAGTATTCTAAAACTATTTCGTGAACCACAAAAGTTCTGCAACAAGCCAGAATTTACGACTTATTGTGAAGAACTCAAGATAGCAGTAAGACAAATTTCATGGAAGATTAATCAAGGAAACAATCTTCTTGTTGATGTTCAAAAAAAACTCGAAAGATGTCAATTCAAACTGAAGAATTATTTTGATGAGACCCAAAATAGAATAAAAACTATAGAATCAAAGGATGAATTTAAACTTGCACTCCTAAATATGGCAGAACTGAGTTCTGATTTATTTGTTGAAGCTGAATTATTGAAGATGTGGTTAGACTTTTTTGGTTCTGATCTTCCATACTTCACATTTCAAAATATACTATTTAGCTCACAAATACCCAAAATTACTAACTTTTCTTCAAAGAATATTATTTCAGTTCGAAGCCTTTCTAAGAACTATAGCCTTGGAAAAACAACAGTTTATGCCCTTCGGGGTGTGGATCTTGATATAAGAAAGGGTGAATTTGTGGCTATTGTGGGAAATTCTGGAGCTGGAAAAACCACTCTTCTAAATTGCATGGCAGGATTAGACACTCCCGATTATGGAGTGGTTATTTTTAAAGGAAAAGATCTTCATAGACTTGATGATTCTGAAAAATCAAAAACCAGACTCCTTGATATGGGTTTTATTTTCCAAAGCTATGCTTTGCTTCCCCATTATAACACTCGCGAAAATGTAACCTTGCCTGCTGATCTCGCTGGATTAAGCAAAAAACTAAGGAACAGAATTGAAGATCTCTTAAACGGTGTTGGAATAAATAATCAAGCTACTCAATACCCCTCTCAACTAAGCGGAGGTCAAATGCAAAGAGTTGCAATCGCTAGAGCCTTAACTAACAAACCAACCGTGTTATTTGCAGACGAACCTACTGGTGATTTAGATTCAGAAACAGGAAAACAAGTCATGGAACTAATAGAGAGTTTTCATCAAGAAACAAAAACAACGATTATAATGATCACTCATGAAAAAGAAATTGCAGATTATGCTGAAAGACAAATTATCCTAGAAGACGGCTTAATTCAATAAGTACTTCTACTATCTACCATTATTTCTTTAAATTCAATGCGCATTTGATTTTAGTCTTTTTTTAGAAAACATACGTTAATCATACAATATCTTTTTTAGATTCAGCTTTGTTTTTATTGGCGGTGTTTCAAAACGGAGTTATCCAATTGGATCCCAGCTGATGGAGATACCTTTGTCACAAAAGACGGTTTTATATTAAACACTTTTGGGTATGAACACCCAAACATTCGTGTTTTTGCTTTTCTAAAATATATCCCTGCTGAATTCAAGGATTTGTTTAATGTTCATATGCTTAGAAGAATTTGGAGCTACAAAACAAAAAAATTGTTTAGAGCTGAGAAACTTTACACAGCTAAAAACTATAAAACATTCATAGAGGTTTTTCGAAAGAATTTTCCTGATTATATTTATTATTGTCCTCTTCGAAACAAAGAATTGTTAACTACTCCTTTGGACTTGATTGAAGATGTATTTGTTCCTAGAGATTGTTTGATAAAATTAAGAGAAGTTGATAATCCTGATAGTCTCCAGACTATGGCTTTAAATCTTCTTGATATGGTTTCTGAAGCTTCGGGAGTGGAGTTGGATGATTTTGGCATGCACGGATCAATCGCTTTAAACATGCACTCTGTTGAGTCTGATATTGATTTTGTGGTTTATGGATCAGAAAACTTTCGCAAGGTAGAGCTTGCATTAACAGAGCTTGTTAATATAGGTAAACTCAGATATCTTTTTAGTAATCGACTAGATAAAGCAAGAAAATTTCAAGGTCGTTATATGAATAAGATTTTCATGTACAATGCAGCCAGAAAACCAGGTGAAATAAACACTAAATATGGATCAGCCAGATTTTCACCTATTGCACCTGTGAAGTTCCAATGCAGAATAAGCGATGATTCTGAAAACATGTTTCGACCTGCGACCTATAAAATAACCAACTACAAATCTTTAAACCCTGAATCTGAACTTCAAATAGATAAAATTCCAGAGCGTGTGATTTCAAATATTGGCTGTTATAGAAACATTGCCCACAACGGTAGTGAGATTAGGGTAGCTGGAAATCTGGAAAGAGTTGAAGTAATCAAAACAGGCGAAATCTATTATCAGGTGGTAGTTGGTAGCGCAACTTCAGAGGAAGAGTATATTTGGCCATTATGAGACTCAGAGATCGTGATGCAATAATCACAAAGGATGGTTTAATCTTTAGGGTGTTTGGCAATGACCATCCTAAAAGTGTGTATGTTTGTGATGTTGAATACGCTTCAGTAAAAATTTTCAACTCTAAAGATCCTCGTGCACCAAGAACTGGATCAAACCAATTATTCTTCAAGTTTTATAATGATGAAGGATTAAATCTAGTTTTCAAGAATTTTCCACAGTATACTTTCTTTCATGAAATGTTAAATACAAAAATTCTTGGTGTGCAAATTTCTGATATATTTAAAATCAGAAAACCAAACCA
>JAOZGY010000089.1 GCA_026015145.1 Candidatus Bathyarchaeota archaeon
AAACATAAAACAAAGGTATGTACGCTAGAAGTATATTAAATCTTGTATAGAAAATTTGTATGTTTCATATTTTTTCTCTTAAAAATCTGTTGCTTATACAATCCTAATTAATTTCAAAAAAGGTGCAGATTTAAAATTTTGTAAACTTTAATAATAATTAATTTAAATTTTCTTAATAGAACGGTAATAAAAAATTTTTAGTCTGGAAAATCTATGTTATCAAAAACAGTTATCCATAATTTTAACATATATATGTATAATTATTATGATAAAAAATAATAATTAGATTCGAAAAGCATGGAAAATTATATATCTATGATCATAAGAAAATCATGGATTGTAATATTACGGAGGAAAAAAAATAATGGGTAATTGTCCAAAATGTGGAGCTGGTAATCAAACACCAAAGAAGACATGGAAAATGGCTGGCCGTCCAGATAAACAAGGAAAACGAATGCAACTAGAGATAGGACTTTACAAATGTCCAAATTGTGGAGCTAGCTTCCGCGAAGTATTAAGCAAACAAAAAATATAGAAAACCAGATTATTGCGAAAAACGTTCAACAACTTGACCGCTAGCCTAGATTGGGTCATCTACTTCATCCTTCCCTTTTTTTAGAGAACAACAAGTATTAAAGCAGAGTCTCCTTATTGAACAATAACATTTCAGAGTTCAACTGAGGACAACACTTTGGTCTCTAGTCTCAAAAGAATTTGGAAAAATGAATACATACAAACTGCTACGGTTATTGGTATTATTGCAATAGTAGTTTTTGGATTTTGGTATGGTTCTCAAGCAATATTGAACACAGCATATCCTGCATTGGCTGTTGTAAGTGGTAGTATGTGCGTTCCTTACAATGGACAATGTGATGGTTGGTCACATCCATTTTCACACACTTTGCACATCGGTGATCTAATAATAGTTCAAGGAGCAGATCCAACAATTTTAAAGTCTGATTATCCAGAAAGTGACATAATTGTTTTTAAAAAACCCGCAGACCAAAATGAGCTTATCGTACATAGAATAGTTAATAAAGAAGAAAGGGAAGGAAAAATATTCTTTTTTACAAAAGGTGATGGAAATTCAAATACAAGATGGCCAGACATACCATCTTCCTCTGAATATGATCCATGGAATAGTGGCAACGGAATTTCAGAAGATTTGGTTGTAGGAAAAGTAGTAATGCGTATTCCTTGGATTGGTCACTTTGTGTTATTTATGCGAAATGGTATAGGTTTACCAATAATTGTGGGTCTAATAGTAATATTAGTAGTAGTTGAGTTTATGATTCCGATTTTAAGGAATAAAAGAGGTCAAAAAAAGAAAGAGCAGGACCTTCAACAGACATAGATGTATTTATAAAGAAAACCTTTTTTATAAAGGGATGTTTATCACAGATAAATAAGAAGGGAATTTAATGCCGCAAGTTAAAGCTACGATTCGCATAGAAAACGTGGTCGCCTCAGCAACATTGAATCAAAAAGTCGATTTAAATGCAGTCGTGAAAGGATATCCTGGTGTGGAATATCGCCCAGAGCAGTTTCCAGGATTAGTTTTTAGATTAAAAAGACCAAAAACAGCAACATTAATTTTCAACTCTGGAAAAATGGTTTGTACTGGCGCAAAATCAGAAAAAGAGTCTCGCCGAGCTGTTATGAAAGTAGTTAAAGAGCTAAAAAAAGGAGGAATTATTATCATAGGCAAACCAGAGTTAAAAATACAAAACATTGTTGCTTCTGCAAGCTTAGGTGGAATGATTGATCTGGAAAAAGCAGCATATACTCTAGAAAAAACCATGTATGAACCTGAACAATTCCCCGGACTAATATATAGAATGGCTGAGCCAAAAGTAGTTATTTTGCTATTCGCTAGTGGAAAGCTTGTTTGCACAGGAGCTAAACATGAACAAGATGTTTATGATTCAGTTGAAAAATTACACAATCTACTAGAAGAAAAAGAACTAATATTTTATGAAGAATAGCAATTAAATTAAAAAAAGTTCTTGAACAGAAAAGTCGAAATTTTTTCAAAAAGTAACAAATTGCATATAATTTGAAGACAGTTTATTTCTTTTCAATTTTTTTGGAGTTTATTTTTAAACCAAACTATTCTTATTTTTTTTAAAAAATTCATGCTTTCTTTGAAACTTGATAAATCTTGTTTAATTCTGGAATTAAACAAGTCGTTCTTGGCATTTCTTTTCTTAGAATTTCCGCAAATTTTTTCTGATAAGCTACAGAATTAGCATGATAAGGAACTGCTACTTGAGGTTTTGTTAACTTAGCTATTTCAAAACCTGATTCAGGTGAAGTTCCAGCCGCTATTCCCACAGTGCAAAAGACAACATCAAATTTTTCTCTTGTTCCAATAGATGCCAACTCTTCAAAGGGTAAACTATCAGCAGTATGAAAGACCTTCACACCATCTTCACTAGTTATAATATAGGTAACCGGATTGGAGGCAGAATGATTGCATTTTTCCGCTTTTATTGACACTTCTCCAAGATGAATTTCTGATCCTGGATTGATCTCAATTAATTTTTCTATCGGAATAAGGTGTTGTAATCTTTTAGTGGAGGCCGGATCAGCAATTACTTTGCAGTTAGTATTTTTTTGAATTTCTTTAACTAGCCGTTGGTCCAAATGATCATAATGTTCATGTGTTATTAGAACAGCATCAGAATTAGGGAAACTTCGTGATCTAATATCAACTGGATCTATTACAAGGGTCTTTGATGGAGTTTTAATTAAAACTCCTGCATAATGATTAAACCATACAAAAAGAATTGCGTTTTCCTCTGGAGTATTTTTTATTGGCATAATTGAGTCTCCACTAAAGGTATTATTATCATTAGTTAAAAGAGTTATTTTGGTAATAATTCATTCATAAAATTGAATTAGATTAACTAATAAACTATTTTATTCATAAAAAGGGAAAAAATATTAGATACCAAATAGGTATCTGGCTTAATTTGATAATGCTTAATAGATGCATTTTATTTTCTTTTCGATGGTAATCACGTGATATTTTATGGTTGATGTTTGGCTTCCGTATGGAGAAAGTAATGTTTGTGTTAGGGTTCCTGCTAGAAATCTAATAGGCATAATTAAGCCCAAAGAAGTTGCTGGTGTTTCTGATCCTTTGGAAGAAGTGAAAAGAGCGCTTAGTAAACCAATTGGATCTAAACGATTAAATGAGATTTCACAA
>JAOZGY010000112.1 GCA_026015145.1 Candidatus Bathyarchaeota archaeon
ATGGGGATTCTCTTGCAGAATGGTCGATTTTATTGAAATGATCGGCAAAAAAGCAGGCTTGCAATAATTCGAGACTTAAACTATAAAAAACCCTTTCCCCATTTTTCTTTTTTAATTATAAAGAGAGCGTAAACATATGCCAAAGTATCTAACAATAGATGATATTGAAGTTAGAGATAAGGTTGTTCTCATTAGAGTAGATTTCAACTCAGAAATTGATTTGAAAACAAAAAGAGTAACGAGTAATGTTAGGATTAGAGCACACGGAGAATCTACAATTAAGGATCTGTCTGATAAAGGAGCAAAGGTGGTTGTTTTAGCTCATCAGGGAAGAAAAGGTGAACCAGATTTTATTCCAATGGAACAACATGCAAAAATCCTAGAAAGCATCTTAGACAAGCCAGTTCAGTTTGTGGATGATATATATGGTGAAAAAGCCAAAAACGCAATTAAAAATTTAGAAAGGGGCGAAATTCTTGTTCTCGATAATGTTAGAGGTTTTGATGGAGAAACCAAGAAGGGTACACCAGAAGAACATGCAAAAACAGATTTGGTCAAGAATCTAGCACCTCTAGCAGATTTATTTGTGAATGATGCTTTCGCCGCAGCACACAGAGCACATGTCTCCATGGTAGGTTTCACTGCAATATTAAAAAGTGCTGCAGGACGCATAATGGAAAGAGAGCTAAAATCTCTAAGTAAAGCATTTGAAAAACCGGAAAAACCTTGTCTTTTTGTTATGGGGGGAGCAAAAGCAGATGATTCCCTTGAAATATCAAAATATGTTCTAAGCAATAATATCGCAGACACAGTTCTTACCGGTGGAGTTACATCTCAGGTGTTTCTAGCAGCTAAAGGTTATGACCTAGGTGATAAGAATATGGACTTTCTATCTAAGAAAAAGGTACTTGATTTAATTCCGGGAATAAAAGAGTTGATCCAGACTTATCCAAAGGGTATAGCAATTCCAGAAGATCTTGCTTTGAATATAGATGAAAAACGTAAAGAAATCTCAATAAACCAATTACCTACCGAATATTCAATTTTTGATGTTGGTAAAAAAACCATTAACAATTATAAACAGCTGATTAAAGAGGCAAAATCAATTGTTCTAAGTGGACCAATGGGAGTTTATGAAAAAACTGAGTTTGCTATTGGTACAAAAAGAATTTTTGAAGCAATTGCTAATTCAAAAGCTTTTTCTCTTGCTGGTGGAGGTCATACAATTTCAGCGTTAAAACAATTTGGTTTGTCAAACGATATTTCATATATAAGTACTGCAGGTGGAGCGTTAATAGAGTTTCTAATGGGCAAGAAATTACCATGCGTAGTTGCATTAGAAGCGGCTGCAAAAAGAGCTTGAACTATACTCCATTTTTTCCTTATTTTCTTGAATAAGACTTTATTTTTCTAATCTAGTCTTTTCCTTGGACTATAAAAAAAGAAATTTAGAATAAAAAGAAGACTCCATGAGAATACATGTATGTTTTGCTAATTTTTGAGGTCCGCCAACCATTTAGATTCAGACAGAATTTATTTTGGAAAAATCAGTTCTTCAAACGCCTAAATAAAGCAGAGTTATTCAATTACTACTTTGATAATGAAGGGAATAAAGAGGTCTTCATAAGGGCAGCAAAAAAAATATTCAGAGTGGTTGGCATCAGAAGAAGGACAATGTGTAAACATTTTCCCAGATTATGAAACATTTGGAGAACATCATTGGCCTGAAACTGGAATTCACAATTTTTTGTGACATCTGCCTGAAGAAATTCTTACTTTTGAAAATCTAAAATTATCAACTCCTGCAGAAGTTATCGAGAAAAACGCAAGCTTTGGAGAAATCGATGTACCTGAATCAAGTGGAACAATTTCCTGGGCGGATCTAGAGAGAGATTCTAGCGGATGGCTGGGGAATGCAATGCAATGGGCTTATTTTACTAATCTGATAAGACTCGAGGCTTTAATTAAAGAGGCTGAAGATGAGCAATTCCTGAATCTTTGGCGATATTTCCAGACAAGTGATCGTCTTTATTACATGTTTAGTTCTGGGGGTGGGCCAGGAGAGGTTCACTCATACTTTAGCCCTTTCGGTTCTCCAATGGATGCTTTTGTAGCAGCGCAATCGGCAATATTTGATTTTGAAAACAGAGCAAGAGCAGCTATCTTGACTGCAAATGAACTGTTCTTGTTTTATTGTGGTGCAGGAAAAGAAAAATTCACAGGCATAATGTCGTGGAGTCTAAAAGGATTCACTAGAGCTATTCAAAGAGTTGATATTAAATCAATTGAATTTCATAATCAACGAGACGATTTTTGTGGTTGGGTAGAATATTCATTGAAAGACATGACGTTATGCAAAGAATTGAGGAAAATTAAAAAACAGAAAATTCAGGGAGAAAAACTAAGAAAAGTAATTCTTGATACAACAACTAAAAGATTTATTGAACTTAATAATCATTCAAGAAGTGCATTACATCTTTCGTGAGCTGAAAACTGTACATGAATTTATAAGAGAAGTAAACATA
>JAOZGY010000115.1 GCA_026015145.1 Candidatus Bathyarchaeota archaeon
AATCGAATGTATAACATTATATAATAAAAATTATATGAGATGATTTTTTGGTCAAGGTTAGGTATATGTGTCCAAATTGTAGAGACACAAATTTTTCACCTGTTATATTTAGCCGAAGTGAACACAAGCCAGTGTGTGCTAATTGCGGTACTGCTTTTTCAGAGTTTATAGAAGACAAAAGATAAGATATCTTAATGAAAATTAACTATATTATTGATAAATAAATTAAAGAAAATCACTTATTTTTTTATTATCTTTCTTCAATTAAATTGAAAATTCCTGGTAAAGTTGATTTACGAAGGAAGCCATGGTGGGCCGGACCGGATTTGAACCAGCGATCTTCTGCACGTCAAGCAGATGTCCTAACCGAGCTAGACTACCGGCCCTTCTCTTTTTAAAAATAAATCTTTGTTCTTTAAGCTTACGGTTAATGATAACTGGATTTTATTTTTGATCCTTTTTTCTCTTTATTATTCCAGTCCTCGCATTCTAATCCCGAACAAAATCCTTTTCTTTCAAGTTCTATTGTAGAATGTTCAATGTGATGTTTCAATAGCGTTTTTTTTATATTATTTTTAACTTGATCAGGATTTTCAAGAATGTAGTTTTTAACAATAACATGACCAGTAAAAACATCAGTTTCTCCCTCTAATGACCAAACATGAACATCATGTATACCTAGGACGCCTTCAATATTAGTAATGTCTTTTTTCAATTTACCTATAGAAATGTGTCTTGGAACTCCTTGAAGTAGTATATTTACTGTTTCTCTAAGATTTTTTATTACATTATAAAGAATGAATATCGTTAATCCTAAGGTCATTATTGGATCAATTATGTATATATCCCAAAAATAGATTACAATAGATCCAATCAAAATCGCTGTCCAACCTAGAACGTCTTCTAGAAGATGCCAAGAAAGGACTTTTTCATTGAGACTTTGTCCCTTCTTAAGCAAAATAACGCCAGATCCATTTAGAATTATGCCGATAATTGCTAAACCAAACATACCTGAAGCATCAACAAGTTGCGGATTAAAGAACCGAGGTAAGGCCTGAAAGAAGATTATCAGTGATCCAGCTACTAAAACCAACGCTGAAAATAACGCTGAAAATAAAGATAACCGTTGATAACCATATGTTCTAACTTTATCAGGTATTTTTCTTGCTTTACGTTCAAGCACCCATGAACTTCCAAGAGCTATGCTGTCCCCAAAATCATGCAAAGCATCAGATAAGATCGCTAAACTATTGGTCCAGAATCCCCCTAACAATTCTAGGATTGTCAAAGATGCATTTAGTAAAACTGCATAAAGGATTCTATGCTCTCTATCAGGCATATTTTGATAATGCAATTGATTCAATAAAAAGATAACTTGTTCTTAATAACAAAAAGAGTTTAGACAGATTGGGTTGGAAGATATAATTATAGATAAATTCAATTAATTAGAAAGTATATGCTGGTTATAATTAATGTTATTGATTTGAATACATTTTTTGTTTACATTCAGAACATACTTTCTGTTTTCTATATCTCATTCTTAAAGGTGTAAAGGAATTCCCACATCGAACACATTTAACTGGCAAAGGTTTTTTGGGTTCAAGTATGTTTAATCTTTCTGTGAGAGCATTTTTTATTTCTAGATCATTTTCAGAATTTAGAGCTTTCTTTATTAGTTGTTTAGCAACTTTTATGCTCTCTTTTCCATATATTTTCGAAAAAATATTGTGCGGCGTATCATTAATTGTTGGTTTCTTTGGAAGCATACAAACAAAATTCGCTGGATAAGTTTTGGATCTGTCTAAATCAATTACTGCAAATCGAAAATATTGCCCCCGAGAGTAATCTTTCAAATCTTCATTTTTTGAGATGTGCAACCGTAATTTCATATTAATCTATCCTGTGAGTAAGTCATGGTTTATGTTTCTCTTTTCAGAGAATATCTACTGCTTCTAGTATTAGGCTGTTTAAATTGGTTTAGCTTCATTTATCAATTTCTAATCATACGAATAATATAATATTCTAAAGTAGCAAGAAATCTAGCTTAATAATAAGCTACGTAAAGAATAAATTGGTTATGGTATTAGCAGCTAAACTATCATATCAAGCCAGAAAAACTCAAATATTAAATTTGTTAATAGTGCAATTAGTGGATAATTTTGAAAGCTAAAAAAATGAATGGAATGAAGGTTATCACAACTGATACATATTGATGAGTTCAAATCTTTGCTTCGATACTTCTAATATATTTAAGAAAATAAGAATAATAAATCATTTTTAGTCTTGTTTATTTGTTTTAATTGGTTATTGATTAGATTGGAATCTCTTTAATCCTTCTGATAATTGATAAGGTAAGTCAACTTTTTGATAGCCACGTTCATCAAAAGCTACAAAAGTAACTTTTGCTTTTGCAGCTAGAGTTCTAGCTCCTTCTCTACAATTCTTTTTATAAAATGAGTGGAAAAGAGTGAGGGAGGTTTTGCCAACTCTAATTACAGAAGTTTCAACATCAATAAAACTATCAGCTGAAACTGGTGAAAAATACTCAAAACTTGCAGCTCTTCTAGGAAAAGAGATTTTAAGTGTTCTATAAAAATGCATAATACTATAGCCCAAGATTTCCATTAGTCCTGCTTCACCTTCTTCACAATAACGAACATAAGCAATCCAATTCAATCGACCAAAAGCGTCAGTGTCATCAGGAAGAACTCTAAGATTGTTTTTTTTGTATATCATTTATATCCAAACCTCTTTTTAATATCATACTTGTTCTGAAAAACATTAGAGGAGTTAAGGTTGTTAACTCTTTTTATCGTATTGTTATATAAGCCACCAAAAAATAACAATCGATAATCTTCTTCTAAATGTGAATTTAGAATTCATATTGATCGATAATAAGTTAGTTAAATACTATTAACCTACTTCAGGAAAATCAGGAGATGTAAACTTGAATAAAATAATCTCATCTGAAGAAAAAAAAGATATAACATGCAAACTTGCTGTTGCTTTTCGAGAAGAAATCAGGAATCTTTCAAAAGAGTACCAAGAGATATTGCTTGATGACTTAGTTACAGCGTTTCAAAATAGAATTGCAGTCTTTAATAAAATAAATTTTGAAAATCACTTAGATACCAAAGATAATATTGAGTTCCATTGTAATCCAGTTGTAAACCATTTAGAGGAACAATAGTTACATACCGAGGCTTACTTATGCGACGTTCAAAACTTGAGATGTATATAGACGTGCTTACTGTACTTTCTCAGCGAGGACCATTAAAGTTAACACACATTATGTACAAGTCGAATCTTAACTGCAGTGTTCTTAAAGGATACCTTGAATTCCTTATAAAACAAGGATTAATTGAAGAAAGGACCATTGGAAAGAGTAGGATCGTTTATGCAATAACTCAACAAGGCAAAACAGTTCTAAAAGCCTTTGCAGAACTTAAGGAAGCACTGCCGATTTTAGAAGAATATTCAGTTCACAAACCAATCCTCTTTTAATGCCAATTGTGAAGAATAGAAATAAGAATTTGCCTATTGCTATAGAGGTTCATAAATAGTATGGAGTAGTTAGCTCCATTTGCCCTTCTCCTAACTCTACGATGTTTTTAAGAAACAAAATCTTATTCTTAGCATGATATTAACTTTTAAGTATCATTTTTTTTGTGTATCCAAGGTGGAACATGTTTTATTGACTGTTTTGTCGTGATTATGGTAAGTCTTGTTTTTTGTAGATCTATGCTCCAAGCACGCGATCGCCAGTTTTTGATGGATTTGCTTTTGTTGCTAAACAGTCTAAACATTATTGTTCTAAAATTAGGTGTATGCTATCTTAATATAAACGGTTATTTCTGCTATGATTTGTTAAATAAACTCGATATATTCTATTTCCGATACATAATTCTAGAATTATTTTAGCATTCAGAGCTAAACGCTTAGAAAAATCTTTGATTGTTGAATAAAGATTTTAAAGAAAAGTAATAATTATTTGTTAGAAGGATTATACCAACCATCAGGATTGGTATATTTAACTTTAGGACCTTCTTTCTGTAATAGTTCATGAACTTTCCAAAATTCTTTGCTAGTGAGCTTATCTTGACGTTTTACTTTTTCTACTATATCTTCTTCTATCTCGAACAGTTTTTTCTTTCGATTTAGAATTTTAATTAAGTCTTTGAAGATTCTCCTTCCTCCTCTAGCTCTAAGAAATCTTGGGTTAAAATGTCATATAAGAGAAATTCTGAAATAGGAATATTTCGTATATTGAAACTTAAGAGTTCAGTTGCGTTGAAAGTTTTCTGCCGATCTCTACTATTTTAGCTATTAGAAGATCAAAGTCTCTTTCATTGCTTCGATGATTAAAAATCCCTGCTCGCATTACATATCGATTGGCTATTTTTGTCCAAGATAAAACAGCAATCCCGTTTTCTTGGAGTTCAATAACAATTCGTTTGTTTAATTCATCCAGATTTTCTGGAGAAAAACCAGAGAGTATATAGCGAAAACAAACAATATTCAAGAAAACAGGAACTGACAGCTCTAAGTTAATTTGAGCTTCTACAAGATTAGCTAAATATTTTGCTTGATCAATATTCTGTTTGATTAGCCGACTATGCTTTTTAACACCATACTCTTTAATAGACATCCAGGCTTTAAGAGCTCGAAATCCACGCGATAGCTGAAAACCATAATCACTGTACCATGATAGATTTCCTCCTATCAGACCACCATCACTTTTATCATGAGAAAGATATTCGGGCATTAAACTAAAGGTTAAACGGTGGTCGGATTCGTGTCGTATTAAGATACAACCAATCTCGTAAGGCATGTACATCCACTTATGCAAATCTAAAGCTAATGAATCAGCTTGGCTCATTCCAAAAGTTTTTTCCTTAATGTTGGGAACAAGGGATGCCCAAACACCAAAAGCTCCATCAACATGAAACCAAAGATTCTCTTTCTTACAAATTACACTCAAAGCATTCAAATCATCAAAACTCCCTGTATTAATTGTTCCAGCGGCTCCAACAACACAAAAAGGCTGATAGCCTTTCTTTCGATCCTTGATAATCGCACTTTTTAACAAATCTAAATCTATCTGAAATTTATCATTGACAGGGATTAGATGAAGTTGATCGCTTCCCAAACCCATAATTTCAATAGCTTTTCGAATTGAACTATGAATCTCTTGTGATGCATAAACAACTAAGGAGGTTGGAATTGATTGTAGACCTTTCTTTCGTACATCAAAATCTGTTTTCACATTTCTAGCAACTAGCAATCCAATCAAATTAGCAGCTGAACAACCACTAGTCAATAGACCACTAGATAACGATGGAAATCCAATCATTTCCTTTATCCAATTGACAACTTGTTGTTCCACCAAAACGGCACCATGATTACCTCCTCCTATATTGGAGTTCAAAGAAGTAGCTAAAAATTCTGCTAGTGCACCCGTAATAGTTCCAGTACCCAAAGCCCAACCCCAGAAACGAGGATGAATATTTCCCATAGGGTAGGGAAGAATCATGTCACGAAATTCAGAATAAACTTTTTCTAGCGAGGCTCCTTCCAAAGGAAGAGGGGAGTTAAAATACTTTTTAATTTTATGAGGAACTTTTTGCCAGACTGGACGTGATTTAATTTCTTTCAGATAGTAAAACATATCGTCGATCATTTGATGGGCTATAATACGTGTTTTCTCCCAGTCTTTAGGATCCAAAGTCTCCGAGAAGGACTTTATTTTTTTCGAAATAACCAATCACCTTTCTAGAACAAAAATCTATGAATTCTTCTTTTATATTTTTAATCCTTGAATTTTTAGAATAACTTAGTTTTGTTTTTCTTAGTAAATGAGTAATTCTGAAGTGTAGATTTATTCAAGGTTCATTCATGAATTTAATGAAATCTTCCAGAGTGCGAGGTTGCAAAGTATAATTTGATTTTTTTTCTTCACCAATAGTTGAAAACCGTTTTTTTCCATAATCATGACCAGGATAAACTTCTATGTTATCATATAGTTGAAGAATCTTGTTAAAAAGACTGTTAAATAGATCCTCGGAGCTTCCACTAGGAAGATCTGTTCTACCACATTCGCCAACAAACAAAGTATCACCAGTTATTAACTTTTTTTTTCCTATCAAAAGAGATATGCTGTCTTTTGTATGTCCGGGTGTGTAAATTACTTTTATAGGCACTTTTCCAACATGTATACGGTCCCCATCATCTAATCCGATATCAAAACGCGCCCTGGAATATTTGTATGCAAAGATTTTCACATTTGACATTGAACGAAGTTCAGCATTACCAGCAACGTGATCAGAATGTCCATGAGTATTAATAACATATTTTAAGACAAGATTGTTTTCTTTTAGAATCTGCATTAATTTGCCAGTATTAAAACTTGAATCAACTATAGCTGCTTCACCAGAATTTTTATCAGCCACTATATAAGAGAAATTATCACCATGTTGTTGAACTTGCTTAAAAAACATAGAAATCAAACTCAAAAAAAGAAGGATCAATCATTAAAAGATATCTGCAATCTCAAAAAATTTTGTAACGACCCTTTTATTAATTAATTCCTATTCTCAATTAGTTGATTTTATTTAAAAAGGATGATTATTTTCGTTTGCGGAAACATATTCTATATCGATTCTAATGTTCAGGAGAATTAATAGTAAGAAAAAAATAGATAAGTCTCCCTATAATTACCTAGAATTAATGAAAATGTCGATAATTATCGAGAATATAATTATTGATTAACAAATAATTGAAAAATATAAAAAAATTGTAGTTTCTAAGACTCGTAAAGATGGAAAGCGGAGGTGATTGATTGGTAGAAGAAAAAAGTGGGCATGTAAGAATAGTTCTTGATGTAGATGTAAATGAAGAGATGATGGATATTCTTAAGGAATCAATAAGTAAAATGCCTGAAATGGCAAAAAACATTATACCTAGTCAGAAAAAGAAAGAATAGAAAAAATTTCAAAAATTTTTATTTCTTATCTTTTATTAAATGTTATCTAAACAAAGTTGATTTTATTTATTTTTTACCTAAAGAGAATTCCCACCGATAGCTCTATATTCCTCATTGTTTTGTATCCAAAAACAAGAAGAATACAAGCCATCATGGAAGCAGAGTTTAGAATTGCACAATCAAAACGAAATAATTAATGCTCTTTGGAGACCAAGCACTTATGAATACAATCCTGGCAAAATTGAGTTAATTCAAACTCATATATCTTTTATTTTTCTAACAGAAAAATTTGTTTATAAAGTAAAAAAAGCTGTGGATTTTGGTTTCTTAGATTTTGGATCTCTTGAAAAAAGAAGAGAATTTTGTGAAAAAGAACTGGAAATAAACAGAAAATTATGTGATGACATGTATCTTGAGGTTGTTCCAATTAACAAATCTAAAATAATCAAAATAAAAGGCAAAGGAAAAACACTCGAGTATGCAGTTAAGATGAAACGCATACCCCAGTATAAATTAATGAACAAATTGCTTGAAGAAAATAAAATAAACAAAAAAATTATTGATAAAATTGCAAGAATAATCGCTGATTTTCATTCAAAAATTGAGTATAGAAGTGATTCAGGTAACTTAGGTTACGATGCTAAAATTGATCCAATAGTAGAAATTAATTGGAAAGAAAATTTTGAACAGACTAAACCGTTCATTGGAAAAACAATTTCTTTTAAAGAATTTTGTTTGATCCAAAAGAAAATTGAGGATTTTATAAGAAATAAAATGCGTTTGTTTAAAAAACGAATGGCTAATGGAAAAGTAAAATATTGTCATGGTGATATTCACTCTGGCAACATCTTTATTGCAGATAAGATTTACATTTTTGATGCAATAGAGTTTAATGATAGAATCAGATACACAGATGTTCTAGCTGATATCGGTTTTTTAGCGATGGACTTAGAATTTAGAAATAATCCTATCTTTGCTAGTTTTCTTATTGAAAGATATAGCAAATATTCAGAAGATAAAGATTTGAAAAAATTGCTTTCCTTCTATAAATGCTATAGAGCTTATGTAAGAGGAAAAGTCGTCAGTTTTAGACTAAATGATATTAATATTGATGATAAAGAAAAACAGAAAGCAAAAAAAGAAGCTCAAGAATATTTCAAGCTATCTAGTAAATATGCTAAATCTTTAAAATAACAAAGAATTTCGCTAAAACTGGTTTGCTACATATGCTGGAACTTTAACCGTTCCCATAAGAATTGGCTTTTGATGACAATCACTTCCTCCAGTCATTAACAATCCATTTTCTTTTGAATATTTTACATAATGATTAGTTGTAGTTAAATCGCTTCTGGAGTGCCAACATTCAATACCATCTATAAATTGTAAAATTGAATCGGTAATTATCTCTGTTTGTTTGTCTAAAGATTTTGCGACTTCTATTAATGAGGTCCCATGAGGATCGTTAGGGTGAGCTAGGATAACTTTTCCCCCAGCGTTTCTCACTATTCTCGCTGCATCTTTTGGGTAAAGCGGATATTTTGCAACATTGCATTTAACAAGATATTTATCAAAGGCTTCGTTTCTGTTTTGAACAATTCCTTTCTTAAATAAATAATCTGCAATGTGAGGTCGACCAAATACACCGTCTACTGAACTCTTGATTTGAATCAAATCTTCTTTTGTCAGTTCCTTGATTTGGGTTTTTCTAAATTCAGCATTTAGTTTTTTTAATATTTTCATGGCTCTTTTCTGACGATATTGCGCCATTTCTTCTAGTTTGTTTTGAAATTGACTATTTTCAAAATCAAAATTGTATCCTAAAAAGTCCAAGTAGATAGGTTTCTGTTTGGTATATCGAGTATCTATGAATGAAATATTCAATTCCACACCAGAAAAATAGCGAATTCCACTCTCTTTTGCTAAATTTGAAGCTTTTTCCTGACAAAGAATTGAGTCATGATCAGTAATTGACATCAAACAGATATTCTTAAGCTTAGCGATTTCAAAAATTTCTTTAGTTGATAAAGAACCATCAGAATTTTTTGAGTGAATATGTAGATCTATTATCATTATCAGTTTTTACTCATGTTATATTTGTTCCAGATCAATTACATACCAGTTCTCAGGTGGATCATATTCCGTATCAACGGTAAAATGAATCAGCTTTATATCAGGAAACATTTTTTTCAAATGATTTATGCTGACTGGCTCGAACTTCTTTTTATTATGTTGATAAGCCTCTGCAGTTAATGCGTTTGATTCATATTTTTCTTTAGTTCGTCTTAAGATTCTGTTAATAGAAGCTTTCTCTGAACAGCTAGTTTGAAGAATTACAAAAAACATATTATTATTAACAGCAATTTGAGCAGCTCGTTCTCTTAATTTCTGAGTCACAAAAGTAGCATCTAAGATTACACTTTTTTTATTATTAATAATAAATTCTTCTGCTTGTCGAAATAATTCATTATAAACAGTAATTCGCTTGCTCATGTCTGAAGCAATTTTAGGATCAAATATATCCTCATTCTTAAGAACTTCTAATCTAACCAAATCACTTCGAAAAATTGGATATCCTTTAATCTTAGATATTTCTGCGGCGGTTTCAGTTTTCCAAGTACCTGGAAGCCCACAAGTTATGAGCACAAATTCTAAATTTAATTTGTTTTCAACAAATTCGATAAAAGGTTCCCTCAAGTAATAACCTCAAAATATGATTTGATTAATGAATAATTAAATCTTATTAGCAGGATCTCTATAGATCACATATTAAGTGTATTAGCTTCAGATTTGCTCAAAGTTAGTTTTGCCTTAACAAGTCTACCATAATATAGATTGACTTTCGCAGGATTTTTATTAACTATAGCCTTTAGAAGATCGCCTTCAAGTTCAGCTACTTCTAATCTTTGATAATAATCTAGAGATTCTTCGAAGTGAGCTAATACTATCATTCCTGTAATCAATGGGTGATTATTTGTTACATTTGCGTTTGGAAATCGAATACCATGTTCAAGTTCAACTTCAAGACCAATTCTGAAATTCTCAATATCGATCTTTAGACCTCCATTATCAATTTCAGAAAGAATTTTTTTTGCTTCATTAGGCAAAACTGTTGCTTTTTCAAGTTGGGTCCAATCTCTTATGCCCAGTTTATTGCAAACATTTCTGACTTCTTCAACAGAAATATACTCGGGGATATCCATATAAAATCACAAATAATTATCATTGAAGGTATTTTTAAAAAGCTATCTATAAGAAAATATAGTAGAAAAACCAAGATTAATTAAAGGTTTTAAATAGAAAATTTTTGTCTTATTTTATGCTTTTGATAAAAAGAAAGCAATCAATATAATAACTATAATAATTGCTCCAATGATTTCTAAGGAAAAAAATGAAAAATCGACTGTTTCACCTACTAGGTATTCGAATTCATATTCTTCGAATAAATCTGGTTCTCCTAGCACAGAAACAGTGCAGAAAACTCTAGTGTTTTCAGGTTGTTGAGGAATGGTAGCTTTGTAAATGGAATTAGTTCTTTTCATATCTATTACTTTATCGATATTATCAATCGAATAGGTTA
>JAOZGY010000031.1 GCA_026015145.1 Candidatus Bathyarchaeota archaeon
AGGCTTGAAGAATTTTTTGGTTTGCCACATTAAGGGCTTTGTGGACGGTTTGACGTTTTATATCGAGTTTTCGTCCAATGCTGGCTTCAGTGAAGCCTTTGCTCTTTAGGCTCCAAATCCGCCTTTGATTTGATGTTAGATAACCCATAGTTAAATTCAAGCTCATCCCTCCATTGTAAGCCATCAAATGCTGACACAACATAATTGCGCCAATTTAATATTTAAGGTATTCGGATAATCTATATGGCGGGTCCGAGGGGATTTGAACCCCTGTTTTCCGGCTTTCTTCCACAGTAATGACCGGAGGCTTACGCACCAAGTTGATAATATACAAGGTTCGGCGCCCTAATCCGTACTGGGCTACGGACCCTAATAATTAAAAATAGAAACAGACAAGAATTAAAATTAACCGATCTTAAATGTCTATTATCTTTTGATTAATCCACCAAGCCTTTTTCTTTCCAGACTTTTCTCCAGCATAATAATATATCAAATCTTCACCAATTTGTTTTTTTGATTTTCTCTGCAATTTTCTTAGTCTGTTTAATACTAACCATCTATTTGTTTTGATATATTCTGCAAGTTCAGGTGTAGTAGCACCCTTATAATGCAAAAGATAATCCACAATCTTGTGATCGATTTCATCAATACAAAAAGTGTGAGGGTTTAGTTTTCCATTATGATAAGTTAATAGTTCTAAATCAGCAAGTTGTTTTCTGATTTCGTGAAAATTGCTTTCTAATTTGTCTATTTTCGTTTGCAATTCAAGTAGTTTATCTGGTTTAGGGGTTTTTTGAAGTTTATCAATTATTGCTTCTCTGATAAAATTGCTTCTATCCCCTTCTGGAACGCGCAAAACCATTTCATTGTAAACCTCTTCAGGAATTTTTGCAGATATTATTTTGGTTTTGCTTATCTTCTCCACATGCCTTCAATTGAATATGATTAGGTTTATTACTTCATTTCTATTATAAAAAAAACAGATTATAAAAAGAGTTAATTTTCATTTTAAGCCATAGTAATAAAGGTAAAATTATTTAGTAACTACAGTATATCCAGCAATTTTTGCAAGAGCTATGCATCTATTAACTGTCATTATCTGAAGTCTTCTTCTTAATGTTTCTCCATTAAGATGTTTATTTTGTATGAGTGCAGTTTTTTTGGCTAGTTCTACATCACCAATGCCCTTAAACCAGGCTTCAAAATCTCCTCTTTTCATGTGAAAATCAATTGAGTCAACTTGTATTCTCTTAAGTTGAGCATTAAAAGTTTGGAGATTATAGGCTTTTGCGTTTAAGGGTTTATTTAAGCCAAGATAAAAATGGAAGGCTTTGTCATGTAGTTTTCCAACAAGTAATGTTCTCGCTAATTCTTTAGTGACTTCTGGCAAACCTAGACGTTTCTTACCTTCATGTGTAATTGTATAATATCCTTTTTCAGGTGAAATTGCATATCCCATTCGGGTAAGTCCAATTATGTGCATCATAACTGAAGGGAATTCTTTTCCCACTTCTTTTGAGACTTGGATCGGTTTAACTGATCTTTCATGTAGCAATAAATCTTCTAATATTTCAAATTTAACAGGTGATAAACTCATCAAATATTCCGCCAAACCGATATATATGTAGACAAACTAATCAAAGTTTCTCATTTGTTTATTGAATTGGAATAAGCAAAGCTTTAGTACAGAATATTAATATTGCTAATCTGGAAATGGTGTTCTAAATTGAAGGTAGCTGTACTTGTTTATGAGTATCCCCCTAAAATTGTGGGCGGATTAGGAACCTATGCGGCTGAGATAACTCGAAAGTTTGTTTTAATGGATGATGATGTTACAGTTTTCACGATGAATGATGATGAAGGAACTTTACCTACAAGAGAGATTTGGCGTGGCATTGAAATACATCGTCCGTTACATATTGATGTTTCTGATTCTTTGCCAGATGTAATTGCTGAAGATATTAGAAAGTGGGGAAGGGGGATTAACCTATTTGGCAAACTGCTTGTATACAATTATTTAACTGCATCAAAACTCATCAATGACCTCATTAGAAAAGAGAAAATTCAATACGACATGGTGGTTGCACATGATTGGCTCTCAATCATGGGAGGTATCTCAGTAAAAAAAGAAACCAAACTACCTTTGGCGTTTCATGTTCACTCAACTGAGAAAGGAAGAACCTTGGGTAATGGTTCAGGTGTAGTGAGTAACATTGAAATGCGTGGTGGAAAAATGGCAGATATTATCGTCACTGTATCGTACGCCATGAAAGACGAATTGATTCAATTAGGATTTCCACGTGAGAAGATCCATGTTAGATATAATGGAGTTGATCCAGAAAAATATAATCCAGAAAATATTTCCCCGGATCAAGTTAGGAAAGTAAGAGAGCTATATGGAATTAATGATGATGATTTGATGATCCTCTTTTTAGGAAGATTAGTAGGTGTAAAAGGAGTTGATAAACTCATCATGGCTATGCCTCACATTATCACAAAAATTCCACAAGCCAAACTGGTAATTGTTGGAGTCGGTGAATTACAAGAATACCTAATGAACTTAACAAGAACCATGAGATTAAATAAATACGTAAAATTCTGTTTCAATTTTATTCCTGAAGAGGAAAGAATAAATCATTATGCAGCCTGTGATTTAGCAGTTTTTCCAAGTCATTACGAACCATTTGGGATAGTAGCACTAGAAGCAATGAGTATGGAAAAACCTCTAGTTGTAGGAGCAGCAGGTGTTAGTGGAATGCGTGAGATAGTTGTTTGCTGTGGCGATGAACAGTGCGGATATCACGTGGACCCAAATATGCCTTCTGACATCGCCTGGGGAGTAATTAACGTATTAGAAGATCCAGAAAGAAGAAAATGGTTAGGAAAAAATGGTAGGAAACGAGTCCTTAAAGAGTTTACATGGTCAAAAATCGCTGAAAAGACCATGGAACTGTACGAAAAAACAATAAAAAAATAAATCAGCATTTATTGGTGAAAAATTGAGTTTTGATCCTGACCTAAAACAAAAAATCGCTAAGGAAGCTGCAACGCTTCTTTACCTTGGAATTGAAAAAGAATATAAACAAGCAAAAGTAAAGGCTGCTAAAACTTTTAGATCTAGAATTCTTCCATCAAACCGTGAAATAGCTATAGAGCTGGATATGATCTCTGAGGAAAGAGAAGGAGTAGGAAGAAAGAAAAATCTTGTAAAAATGAGAATAATAGCTTTAGAAATCATGAAAACTCTTCGTGTTTTTAATCCATTATTGATCGGTAGTGTTTGGAGGGGGACTATTCATCATTCAAGTGATATTGACATATTAGTCTACCACGATAGACCCATGGAAATTTTAACTATTCTTAAAAAACAAGGTTTTCAGATTTTAAAAACAAAGAGAGTAACTGTCACTAAAAAAGGTAAACCTAAAAAATCATATCACATATATTTAAAAAACCTAAACAAGCAAATAATCGAGATAACAATTCGAAATCTTGATCAACAATCTAAAATGAAAAAATGTGAGATTTTTGGAGATAAGATCACTGGCTTAAAAGTAAAAGATCTAGAAAAAATACTAAAAGAGACCCCAACTGAAAAATTCATTCCAATATAAATAATGTTAATAATTCATCTTTTTTTCAAATAGAGATTATTGAAAAAACACATAATAATTATAATAATTTATTTTAAGAAAAGATAAAAAGGTGGAACGATGGAAATCGACAAAGAAGAGTTCAAGAAAAAATACCCTAAAATTGTTAAAGAAATGGAGAAGGATAGCAGCACAAAAAAATCAAGTGCGTTAAACCTGATTTAATTCCAAACAAAAAGGATAATAAAGAGGATTTTCGAGGTTACAATCCTTCAGTAATTGATTTTATTCGACGATATAATACCTTCAAGGAAGCAGATTCAATAATTAGTTATTTGGAAAAAGAGGAGAAATTTCACCTGATTATGGAAAAAATATTAGAATGCAAATAAAAGAAAAGGGAATAAGGAGCTTTGGCTCCAAAAAGAAAGAAAATTACTATTTAGAAAAAAGTAAAAGAAATTCGAGTTCTTAATTCTATACAAAAAGTCTTAATGATTCAAATAACATGATCAAAGCTACATCTAATTCAATGCAATTTAAGAAACTAAAAGTCAATAAAGGCAAAAAATATACATTAAGAAAATATAGTATGGACCTAAACACTTTTATTCTACATAGATAGTTTGAAACAAACTTACGAGAGGTAAAAAAACATGGTCAAAATAATGATTGATACCGATAAATGCACTGGATGCGAAACATGTGCAAACACTTGCCCTGTAGGTCTTTACGAAATAGTCGATGCAAAAGCCGTTCCTGAGAATGTGGATGAATGTTTAGTATGTAGAGCGTGTGAAGCACAATGTCCTGAAGGCGCAATTCAGGTAATTGAGTGAGTGTTTTATCCTCGATATTTAATTCCAAGGCAATTATCGGAATTGTGCTAAAATACTCCACAGTATTTTTCTTATGTTCTTTGATTTTGAAAAATAGAATCGATATATTCTGATAATGTTTTTTCTTCTTTCTTGGCGATTTTTTTCAGAGCGTTGATTACTCCGGTAGAGTATTGTAGAGCTCTTTTTGGTTTCTCTACAATGGATAATGGTAATCCTAGATCACGACCAACTTGCCGTAAAACGAGTTTCCTTAATGAATAGGGATTTCTTTCCATTTTTAGATTAACCGGTAATTTTAAGGCAAACTCTACTAGCTTATATGATGCAAAAGGGCAACGTAGATCCACTCCATGGAAATTAAATATTTTCATATCTCGTGCAAAATTACTTTCATGCATATATGAAATATCAGCAAATAACTGGTTTCTTACTGTTTCACCATCTTTTGATAAATAAGCATCTAAGTAGCGTTTATATCCCCCAAAAAGTTCATCAGCTCCTTGGCCTGCTAACAGAACATCAAAATCATCTTGTTTAGTTTTTTCAGCTATCCAATAAAATGGTATACCTATACTAACTTTAATAGGATCAGATTCCTCAATGAGCCATAGAACTTTTGATGCAATTTTTTTAATATCAGATTCTGAATACTGATAAATTTTTATTGGTAAATCTAAAATCTTGGCTGCTTTTTTTGCTTCTTCAATCTCGGGCTTGTTTTCTAAACTTACGTGAATTAGTTGTAAGTTTTTTACATATTTTTTGGTTAAGAAAGCGATTAAACTGCTATCTAGGCCTCCAGAAAAGGCTATCGCACATTTAGTTAGCCCCTTTACGTGAGAGACTATAGAGTTATCTAAAATGTGAAACAAAATTTTTGCAGCATCTTCCAAACTAAGTGCCACTGTACTAGAACAAGTAAAATTCTTTATATGTTTGAATTTTTGACCAGATTGGCTAGCAATGCTGATTTGTCCAGGTGGAAAAAAAACAGGATTGCCTATCTTTAATTTCCACAGAATTCTGCGATTAGAGGCAAATACAATACTCGTTTCGTTTTCACCATAGTAAAAAGGTTGTATTCCAAGAGGATCTCTCCCAAGAATTAATTGGTTTTTCTCAGCTATCCCGAATAAAAAAGCTCCTTCACCATTAAGTATTAAATCTCGAGCTAATGTTGTATGATACTTTTTTAACTTATCCGAGGATTCTTTCTTCATTATTTTTTTTTGCTGTATTGAAAAAGGTATTTGGCCATCATAGAATAGAAAGGCGTTATTAATAGAGTGAAATTTTTGAGATGTTTGTGATACACTCTTAGAAAAAACATGACCTATAGCAATTGGAGAATTTATTTTAGATTTATTTACAGAGAGTAAATCGTTTTCCAATATCGCTTTTGAAGGTGTCAATATTTGAATTGTTGGGGAAATAATACTCTCTATGGAGGTAAGTGCTGAAATTAATGAGTCAACTGTATTATTTCCTAGTTTGTTTATCATAGCTATTGTTGCTTTCGTCCTCAGTTTACCTCCTTGTTGTAGTTTATTCCATTTTTGAATAAGTAAAACATTAATGTTTAATCAACATAACTTTTCATCGAGGGAAATAATAGTTTGCCTATTTTGCCTATAGATACAGGTCGTTATGGAACATCTGAGATGCGGATGGTGTTTGAAGAAGAATCGCGTTTACAAAGATTGCTTGATGTAGAAGCATCTTTAGCATTAGCTCATGCTGAGGTTGGAGACATGCCTTTGGCAGATGCAAAAAAAATTGCAGAGATGGCGTCAACTGATTTTGTAAAGGTAACTCGAGTAAAAGAGATAGAGAAAGAAATAAAACATGATATCGTATCTTTGGTTCGAAGTTTAGCCGAAGTTTGTGGATCAAGTGGTGCATTTGTTCACTTGGGAGCTACAAGTTATGATATTGTAGATACTGCTAATGCCCTTCAATTAAAGGAAGCGATAAATTTGATTGAAAACAAACTTATTAATCTTAAGAAAATATTGCAAAAAAATGCGTTGAAGTATAAAAAAACTGTAATGATGGGTAGAACACATGGTCAACATGCGTTGCCTATCACCTTGGGATTCAAATTTGCAGTCTGGGGATATGAGATTAATAGACATCTTGAACGATTAAACGATTGTCATAAACGAGTTATAGTGGGCAAAGTAAGCGGTGCCGTAGGGACCCAAGCTGGTTTAGGTGAAAATGCACAGCGTATACAAGAGCTTGTTATGAAAAGATTAGGAATTCATCCTGCCAAGATTTCAACCCAAATAGTACAAAGAGATCGCTATGCTGAACTAATTTGCATATTAGGAATTATTTCTGCATCCTTAGAGAATTTTGCAACAGAAATCCGCGAATTACAAAGACCTGAAATTGGGGAGATTTTTGAAGCATTTGAAGAAAAAAAACAGGTCGGTAGCTCGACTATGCCTCATAAACGAAATCCAGAAACTTGTGAAAGAATTTGCGGCTTATCTCGAATTGTGAGGAGTTTAACTATTCCATCAATCGAAAATATTGTGACATGGCATGAAAGAGATTTAACTCAATCTTCGACTGAGCGATTTATTTTTCCTGAAACGTGTATTCTAACCGATTACCTTCTCCATTTGATGATCGAAGTTGTAAGTAACTTGCGAGTTGATAAAAAGCGGATGTTAGACAACGTGAGTCTTACTCAAGGTCGTATAATGTCAGAGGCTATTATGATGCAATTAACAAGGAAAGGAGTAAACAGACAAGAAGCTCATGAATTACTAAGAAAGCTAACAATAAAAAGCGAGATTGAAAAAAGACAGTTCAAACAAATTTTGATGGAAAATAAGTTCATTTCAAAAAAATTAAATGAAAACGAAATCAACAAAACATTAAATCCAAAAAATTATCTGGGTACAGCTTTAAAGCAAGTCGAAAAATTCTTAACTATTTAGGCTGGAATTCTGAAAGAGATTCTTGTTTCCATTCTTTACCTTCACTTAGTTTTTCCAATTCCTGTTTGGTTAGAGAGCTGCCTACTTGTTCCTTAAGTTTTTTTGCTAAAATAGTACCTATTAAGGGTAAATTTTTCAACTCTTCAAAAGATGCAAGTTTGATATCATTAAAAGTACGAAAACCTTTATCATACAAAATACGTCCTCGAACACGTCCTACACCCTCTAACCTTACAAGAGATAAGAGCTCTTTTTTTATTCCTTTAGAAACTCTTTCATTAAGCTCCAGAGCCATCGATAAGACCCTTTTGTTTCCAGACAGCTTTGATAATTCAGAGGTCGAGTGCAATAACCATTTTGCATTTTCGATTACTCTATAAAGATCTCCTGGCTGGATTCCAAATCGGTCGATTAAAGTGTCCTCACTTTCTTCTTCTATCCAATTTTTTAGAATCATTGCAGTTTTAAATTCACCTAAGAATTCTTGGAAAGCTATATGATCATCCCAAGGATTAGGAACCTCTTTGAATAATTCTTCTTTATGGTCCTCTGCGAGAATTGCTATTTTATCTAATTCACGTGAAAATGGTCTCATTATCGGACCCATATCGGGAGTTTGTGTTATCAGGTGTAATAAACTTAAACTCGTTAAACGTAATGGTTTTTGTTTTAATGAATCGCGGATTAAAACTCCGGAAAGAGGATCTATATAGAGTTCACTGACTCTTCTTCCAAACCTAGTTGCAACGATATTGTCTCCATAAAGTTCCAACATTTCCTGATCATAAAGATATTGAAGAATTTTTGCTATAATTCTCTTGATTGCTCTTATATTGTATTGATGTGCATAGAAAGTTCTATTGAAAAAGTCGTAAACACCGTTTTCTGTATGAGCATAACCCGATGCAATAGTTGATAAAACGTGGCTACGAATTATCTTCTCAACTGCAAGTTTTGACCATATTTTTTCAGGACTAGAAAGAAGATAATTCTCCATTAAAAAATCCGCTTCATCAGAGGTTTTAGAAACAAGTACAGATTCACCTACTTTATCGTATTTAGGGCGTCCTGCTCGACCTGCCATCTGTTTATAATCTAAAATTGTAATTGGATAATTCCCATAACCTGGCGTCCAACGTCTATAATCGTGAATTATCACTGTTCGCGCAGGAAGATTAACTCCAAAAGCTAATGTTGGAGTAGCGACTAAAACTTTTATTTTTCCCTGGCGAAATAAAGCTTCGATAAATCGTCGTTGAACACTCACTAAACCAGCATGATGAAAAGCAGTACCATTCTTTATGAGTTTAGCTAGAGAATCACTAATTCTGGTTCTTTCTCCCGCACCAAGGATTTTATCTGCTTCTTGGATCAACGATCTTTTAAGCGGTTTTGATAATAATTCAACTAAATGGTCACCAATTTTCTTTGCTAGACTCACAGAGCTTTTACGCGTAGATGCAAAAATTAGTGCTTGACCTCCAGCTTTAATAGAAGCTAGAGCAAGATTTATTGTTGAATTACGTGTTTTTTTCTGTATCTCTTTAGTAGATCCATCTTTGTATAAAATTTCTTGATCCAAAAAAACAGCTTCCCTCAAAGAGACGGGTCTCCAATCAGTAGTTACATATTCGGCTTTAAGCCAATTAGCGATCTCCTTAACGTTATTAATTGTTGCACTTAACGCTAAAACTTGGAGTTGAGGATTAATATGCAAAAGCCTAGCTAAAACTACTTCAAGAGTAGGACCACGGCTTCCATCGTTTAAAAGGTGAACTTCATCTGCGATAACAAATGAAATATCATTTGCCCAATCCAAGCGATGTCTCAATAATGAATCTGCTTTCTCGTTAGTCGTTACTATTATGTCGAATTTGCCTAGCCACGAAGCTACACTATCAAAATCACCAGTACTTATTCCAACACTTACTGGGTTTCCATTAATTTTTACAATAGATGAATATTTATTAAATTCTTCAAATTTCTCAGATGCTAATGCACGAAGAGGAGAAAGGTACAATACTTTTCCCTTCTTTTCTAGAATTTGCTTAAGCGCACAAAGCTCCGCAATTAATGTTTTCCCCGATGCAGTAGGACTTGCTAAAACTAAATTTGTGCCCTCGAGAACTCCTGCTTTCACAGCCTCTTTTTGAGGGGGATATAATTCAGTGATTCCAGAATCTATCACAACTTCTTTTACAGATTCAGGAAGTGGCAAGTTAATTATTTTCAATTATACATCAACAACGAATTTAATAATTGGAAAATAAGAACAAACGCTAATTTATATTATAATTCGTTAACCGCTTCTGAGCCTAAAACGGGTATGTTTTTCTATGTGGATCTGGGATACTAAACGTGGAAATTTGATTCAATCCTAGAAAAGGTAGGAAGCTACATGGTTGAAAATGTTAAGGAATTAATTAAAGCACACGAAGGCATCAAGCACGAAGTTTACTTAGATAACGAAAATTCCACAATAGTTCCAACTGAAATTATTGAAAAAATGCTTCCTTACTATAATAAACAGGCTTATGGCAATCCAACTTTAACACACAAACCCGGATGGGAAGCATTTGAGACTATTATGGATTCAGCTCAGAAAATTGCCAAATTCATAGGGGCAAAAATTCTAGAAGAAATAACATTTACTCCAGGTGCAACTGAAGCTAACAACCTAGCTTTGATGGGATCAGTTTTCTCGAAAAAAGATAGCGGAAAAAAAATTGTTATCTCAGAAATCGAACCAATCGATGTACTACATGTATCAGATATGCTAAAAAAATTCGGTTTTTCTACAATCAAAATTCCAGTTGATAATGAAGGATTTATCAATTTAGAAAAACTGAAGGAAGCAGTAGATAAGGAAACAGTTCTTGTTAGCATTGCAGCAGTAAACAATGAAATAGGAACCATTCAACCTGTCAAAGAAGCAGTTAAGATAGTTAAAGACAAAAACCCAGATACTCTTTTCCATACAGAAGCATCCGACGCTTATGGGAGAGTTCGGTTGGATGTACGAGACTTAAATGTGGATATGGCTACAATTAATAGCTATAAGATTTTAGGACCACGAGGAATAGGAGCATTATACACAAAAGAAGAACTTAAAATTGAGAGGATTATTGAGGGTCAAATAGGAACACAAAAACTTTGGCCTGGAATAGAGAACACCCCATTAATTGTCGGATTCACAAAAGCATCAGAATTAACTTTCAAAGATTTTGAAAGCAACATAGATCATATAAAGAGATTAAGAGATAGACTCATGAAAGGAATATTTGAAAACTTATCAGAAGTGAAACTTAATGGTTCTAAAAACGACAAGAGGGCACCAGATAATCTAAACATAAGCATTTTAAGATGTGAGGGAGAAGCTTTAACGATTGAACTAAGTCTTAGAGGAGTTTATGTTTCCAGTGGAAGTGCATGCAGTAGAAGACTTCTGCAACCTAGTCATGTCCTAGTGGCAATAGGTCGAAAATTCAGCGAAGCACATGGAAGCATATTGATGAAAACAACAAGACTTCATACTAAAGAAGATATCACTTATGTTTTAGAAGAGCTACCTATTGCAGTAAACAGAATTCGAGGAATTGTTGGATCTACAGGAGTTGATTAAAGATGTCTCGAATCCCGTTGCCTTACTCCCAAAAAGTCATTGATCTATTTAGAAATCCAAAGAACCAAGGAAGAATGGAAAAACCTACTGTAACAGCAGTTGCAGGTAATCCAGCTTGCGGGGACATGATAACTTTCTACATGAAGATAAATGATCAAGAAATAATAGAAAAAATTACCTTTGAAAGTTACGGATGCGCCGCAAATATAGCCACAGCAAGCATTGTAACCGAGATGATTAAGGGTTTAATCCTAAAGGACACTTGGAAGGAACTTACTTGGAAAAAAGTCGCTGAAGAAGTGGGAGGATTACCAAGTGTTAAATTTCATTGCGGAATCCTCGCTGTCGGAGCAGTAAAACGTGCAATAAGAAAATACTATCAACAAAAAGGTTTAATTCCAAGTTGGATTCCTCAAAAATTAACTTTTGAAGAAAAACAAGCACTGGAAGAGGAAGAACTCGCGGAAAAACTCTCAAAAAAGTGAATGTGTCTGAAGAAAATGAGTTTGAATACATCAAAAATTCGCGCAGATTTCCCAATATTTCATCGAAAAATAAACCACAATCCATTAATCTACTTTGATAATGCTGCTACTACTCAAAAACCTAAACAAGTAATTGAATCAATAAAAAATTTTTACGAAAAACACAACGCAAATGTGCACAGAGCAGTTTATACTCTTTCTCAAGAAGCTACCGAATTATATGAAAACGCAAGAGAACAAATTGCTAAATTCATAAATTCAAAAAACACCGCTGAAGTTATTTTTACTCGAGGAACAACAGAAGCAATCAATCTGATAGCGTATTCGTGGGGTTTGAGGAACCTAACACAAGACGATGAGATCCTTATCTCAGAAATGGAACACCATAGTAACATTGTTCCCTGGAAGATAATATCAAAAATAAATGGTTTTGCTATAAAATATGCAAGAATTAATGACGATGGAACGCTGAACTATGAGGATTTCACGAATAAAGTGTCTAACAAAACAAAAATCGTGAGTATCAGTCAAGTTTCTAATGTAAATGGAATAATTAATGACATAAAAAAAATTGGTAAAATCGCCCACGAAAATAATTCCTTAGTTCTAGTTGACGGAGCACAATCGGTTCCACATATGAAAGTTGATGTAAAAGAGTTAGACATTGATTTTCTAGCATTTTCTGGACATAAAATGTTAGGTCCAACTGGAATTGGAGCACTATACTGCAAAAAGGAACATTTTGAAAACATGGGACCTTTCCAGGGTGGAGGCGAAATGATAAAAGAAGTGAACTTTGATAGAAAAACTCAACACTCAAAGATCATTTGGAATTTACCACCATGGAAATTTGAAGCAGGTACACCAAATATTAGTGGCAGTATTGGGTTTATGGAAGCAGTGAAGTACCTTGATCGAATAGGTATGGATAATGTTCGGACCCACGAAAAGAAACTTACAGAATACACATTTGATTGCCTTAAAGAATGTAAAAAAATCACCATAAATGGTCCACAGGATACATCCTTGAAGAGTGGTATAATAGCTTTTAATATTCAGGGATTATCTTCTCATGATGTTGCACTTTTTGCAGATAATTTTGGGATTATGATTCGAAGTGGTTATCATTGCGCACAGCCATTACATCAAGTATTCGATTTAAGATCATCTGCTCGGATAAGTTTTTATATTTATAATACTTTCGAAGAAATTGACCGTTTCGTAGAAGTATTAAAGGAGATTGAACAGTTTTAATGTCAATCTTGGAGAATTATGTTGCCAGAATCGAGGAAACATGTGGAGAAGAAAAAAGCTCAATTGTGACGTTCAAATATAGCAAAAAAACCGAAGTAATAAAAAAAATTCTAGAAAGAGCTCAATTGAAAAAGTCGCTAGCCGGAATCATTT
>JAOZGY010000033.1 GCA_026015145.1 Candidatus Bathyarchaeota archaeon
ACACTTTCAGTTACCTTCAATTTCTCTGGAGTTAGTGGCTCTAAATATCGAGCCCGCTGTACAGCAGCACGTACAAGAGCGATGGTCTTGTTCGTCGCTTTTTCTTTGTCGTCGTGAACCCAGCTACACTGCTCTCTAATGTTTACCATTTCCAAGAGGTAGGGATTCAATCCAACGCTCTTCATGACTTGTCTAAAGGTATTTTTGTGCATTCTAGGAGAACAAGAAGCCACAACCACTCGTTCTAAGACCTTTTCCTTAACAGCCTTCTTTATCATTTCTTGTCCGGGGTTGCTGCAAAGAAATTCGGAAGTTTCGGCGACTTTCACTTGATCCAAGGTGCCAATCGTTTCTTTGACTCGCGTTACGTCTACTGTGTCGCTAATGTTTCCTCCGCAATGACAAATGAAAACACCTATAGAGGGCTTCTGGGACAAAGAACCACGACTTAACTCAAGAATATGTTACTGTAATTATTTAAGACTACATCCTTAAAATAATTCATAAGGTCCCCGAAAACGTGCGACAGAAAGAATAAAAACACGAGAATTTCCAAAAGAATAAATTAGTGAGGATCAGATTGTAAATCTGGAGCAAAAATGGTTAAGTAACCAGAAGGAAATGTCAGGTATTCTCAACTGGCAACTTCAGGGATTGCAGAAGCTTTTAGTAAATAATGGATTTACTGAATCAGCATCACAAAAAATTATAAATGCAAAATTCTTGAGGCATAGTGACACTATCCAGGCTTTTTTAAATGAAGTTTGTATAACTGGATCAAACAAAACATTCACTATAAGATCAGATGCTTATGAGGCATACAAAAGTTTTTGTGAACAATTTGGGTTAGAACCTGAAACCATTAAGAGATTTACACAGCAACTAAGAGAAACAAACAGTATTTTTGACCAAAAAAAATTGGTGCTTGGAAAAAATGAAAGATTACTTATTTACTTCTTGATGCTTTGGGCTTCATCCTTCTTCTTTGGGGGGTTATATCAGATAGTTTTGGGCCCTCGATCTCTAGATTTATCCAAGATATGATAGCGTTTCTTAGTGCTTTAGCTGCGTTATTTGCTGGAGTAGTATTAGGGGTGTTCAGCTGGAAGTAACTAAACGAAACTGAGTAACAGAAAACATAAAAATCAAATATCCACAGAAATCCCCCTTTTTTGGGGGTTAAAATTTAACCCAAACCCAAAATTGGGACAATATGGGTAAAATAAAAAATTCGAAATTATATGCTTACTTTATTTGTAGGCGTGAATAATCATTACATTGCTTTCTAGGATCTCCGTTGAGATGCGATGAAATCCTACTTGTTCTAGGAGTTTCCGGATTTCCTCATTAGTCTGATATGTAAATTTAGAGGTTGCAAACGACGATATGAAGACTTGGCTAAGCCACTGTAAAGTTGGTTGAAGATCAGGCTGTGTCAATCCCTTAACAATTACTAAACGCCCTTCTTCATTCAAACTTGCATGTAACTTGCGGAAGAGTTCCAAGGTATAGATTCCAACGTCGCATTCTAGTACCATGTCAAATCCAGACGGTAAAGGATCTTTGAGAAAATCAGCCGGGTGAAATGTGATACGCTTGGCCACACTGGATTCAGCTGCAATCTCCATTCCTACACGGCAAACATTTGCGACATCAACTACAACTGCTTTAAGATTTGGATGGAATCTCAATAAAGCCAGAGAAACAACCCCTGAACCACCATCCAGATCCATCAGTCGCCTCACACCATCTAAATTAAGGGTCTTAACCAGCTTTTCTGCCAATGGGCTATGAAGCTCATAGAGCATCTTAGTGAAATTACGTGCCTTGTCAGGGTTTTCCTCCATCTTAGCCACATAGTTAAGTGGCTCCTGTCCTTTAACCCCCCAAACTGAGTCATGAAGGGAAATAGTTCCGGTTAAGTTATTTACTGCGATATATTGTTCGCGTGCCTCCTGTGCCAAAAAAGCCCAGATCTCAGGGCTGTATACGTTTATGATGGCAGCGTCTGTGATGTCTGACGGAACATAAATTTCACCTTGTTTTTCCAGAAGAACTAATCCTGTCAGAAGTTCAAGCCAACTGCGGCAACGTCTAAAGGGGATATTATATGCCTGAGATACAGATTCAACACCCGATGGTTCCTTGGTAAGTAGCCAAAATAGGCCCAACTCCAGGGCTGTACCTAGAGCAGCTGAAGCAATATTCATTATCAGGAAATCTTCAACAGCATCAGTCGATTCAATCTTCAATTTTGAACACTTTTTTATGGGTCCACAATCATTATTGTTTGTTCATTAGACTCTATTTCTTCTTGTTTTCTGCTTTTCTTTCGATTATCTAGATATTTTTTCCACCAATTTAGAATATAATAATCGAGTCTCAATCATTTCCCCCAATGACTGTTTTGTAAATTTGCTTATAGTGTTTGTGATTAATGATCCTCTTGTCCTTCTGAAATAAACTCATTTTTTAGGTAAGAGTTAAATTCTAGCCGAACCAAACCAACTTCTGATTAGCTTTAAGTGAAATTGGATTGAAAGAAATTATTTAGTCAATCCATCTTCTACCAGCCCAATGAATAAAAGCATACCTTAGTTCTCTTCCAGAACGAAAACTTCTCATATCAACAACTCTCTCGATTCTATGAGGAGCCTCAGCAAACCCTTATTCTTTCAAAATGCATATAAGTTATTAATACTGTATTTTGATGGGTATATTAAAACTTTAATAAACACAACTTATTTTTGGGTTTGCGAGTGACATCTCCACTGTGGCTGGGGTTCAAATCCCCACCGGTCCATTATGTGGTTGTTTTTCTATTTAAAGCCTAATTTCGGTCTATTTTGAAAAATAAAGCGAAAAAAGGAACTGTGACTTTGGAGTTAAAACCTGAATTGAATTATAGACTTTTTAGTAATTCTTATACTTTCTTTTTTCGTTTTTTAAAAAGTAAGAATAACAATAATAAACCAATAAGAAGAATCACAAGAATAATTATTGTTTCAACTGGGAATGTGGTTAATTCAAACCCGCTGCTGTCTGGAACGCCGTCACCGGAATTGGGTGCTGATCCAGGACTGATTGTTGCTGTAGTTGCACAAAATATGCTAGAAAAAACTAAAGCAGTATTGTGATAGCTACAATTTTGTTAAAATTTTTTTTCTCCGCTTCTGATATTCTTCTATCTTTAATTTAAGGTATATTATGGAAAATTCGTTCCAAAAAAATCGCAAATCATGTGCTATTTTCTATTGTATGATTTTAGCACAGGTTTAATTTAGCAGATTGTGTTATTTGGATACAGATTGATTCTAATTGGGAGTGTATTCTAAGTCTGTGTTACTTGCAATAGTGTTAATGAAACCAGTTATTTTGATCATCCCCTTTCAAGTGTTATCCAAAAGTTTGCTTCAACAATTTAATAATTAATAAACGTGAGTATGCTGTGAAACTTCATATTTACATTTTCAGACATGGTGAAACCTATTTCAATAGAAGTAAAAGATTCGCCGGCATGGTAAATTCGAGATTAACCCCTAAGGGAATAGAACAAACCATTCTAATTGCTGAGAAGCTAAGGAGTAAGAGGTTTCAAATGGCCTTTAAGACGAGTCTTTCTCGTTCATCGGATAGTCTAAAAATAGTTCTAAGATATCACCCTGAATGCAAACAAGTTATTGTTGATGATAGAATGATCGAAAGGTCTTACGGAGATTTTGAAAAGAGATTTCACAAAACTGTAATCAAGAAATACGGTAAAGCACAGTTTGAACTTTGGCACCGATCTTATAAAGTTCCTCCTCTTGGAGGTGAATCAATAAAAATGGTTGAAAAAAGGGTTTTGTCTTTTGTGAAAGATTTGCTTATTCTGTTGGAAAGGAAGAAAATTAATGTTGCGATTTGTGCTCATAATAATTCGATGAGACCATTTAGAAGATATTTTGAAAATCTAACTGTAAAACAGATGATGGTGCTGGAGAATCCATACGACAAATATTTCGACTATGCCATAGAATGTTAGTGTCTATCTGTTGAAAAAAGTGGGGTTTTGCGGGTGTTATCTCAAGTTCTATATGCAAAGAAACATATTCTACGATTTTTTCCGTTTTTTTCCGTTACAAATTCCTAGAGGTATTTTCTAACCAAGATAGAATAAAGGTCCTAAGGGAATTAGATTCTTATAGGAATTTATTTTACAAGGGGTTCATTTTTTCGATTTTTCATTCATGGTTGAAACCCCTTCAATATCCTATTATTCGTTTTCAAACATTAGCTTTTGTTAAAAGTATAGTTTTAAAAATAACATTCGATTTTCGATAAAGGGACCTTTTCTGCGGTTAATTAAGTTGAATATATATGTATATAGTAAAGGTCCGTTCAATGTGTTTTTTGCATTGAACATTTTTTAAAAAATAATTGACTTTGAATCCCTATGGCCTAATCATTATCGTCTTAGCGTAGGCAGGTTTAGTTCCGGATAGTTTTGTAGTAATAAGGCCTTAGAAGACTTACTAGTTAATTCCTATTTCTCATTAAGCAATTGAAGTGCAAGGTCTTCATAGGTATCACGTAAGGGTTTATACCATTCAAAGAAGTCGTTTGGCATTCGACAGTCAAAGGAGTCTTCAAAGACTGTTGTGGGAGAAAGCCAGAATATCAAAGGAAAGATCGTATGGTTCATCTGGGAAATGCAAAAACAGAACTACAGCAAAGACACAATAAAAACGTATTCACGATACATTAAGAATCTGGTAAGGAAAGCAAACCTTTCAGATCCAGAAAGCGTTAAAGAAGCATTAGCCAAATGGAAATGCGGTGAATCACACAAACACAACATAGCAGCCGCATACACACTATTCCTTAAGATGCATGGTAAAACTTGGAATCCACCAATGTTTCGTGTAAGCAGAAAACTACCTTTTATTCCAACAGAAAAGGAGCTCGACGCATTAATAGCCGGAACCTGAAGAAAAACAAGCGTATTCCTTCAAACACTAAAAGAGACGGCAATGAGATCAGGTGAATGCTCCAGACTAAAATGGGATGACATTGATTTTCAGAGAGGAATCATCATTCTAAATGAAACAGAAAAGAACGGAAATCCCAGAATCTTTAACATGAGCAGAACTTTAGCGGCAATGCTAGGTAGACTACCAAAGAAAAACAAGTTTGTTTTCAGTTCACCTTCAAAAACATCCAGAAGCGCAGCCTACTACTCTGCAAGAAAAAGAGTAGCCTATAAACTTGGGAATCCAAGGATCCTAAAAATTGGATTGCACACCTTCAGACATTGGAAAGCAACAACGCTATACCACGAAACACATGACATAGTATTGGTAAAGGAGTTCCTTGGCCATAAGACATTGGATGTAACCTTGCTTCATATTCAAATAGCGAAAGTCCTATTTAGAAATGAATCTAAAAACTTTCACGTTAAAGCTACTAAAGAACCGGATGAAATCCAAGGATTACTAGAATCAGGTTTTGAATACCACTGTAAACAAAACGATTTGATGTTTTTCAGGAAGCGAAAATAACATAGTAAACCAAGCGAAGATTCGAAAAACTAAGCGAAGACTAATATCTGTCAATTTAAGAAATTATTTACAGAGAACTATTGAGTGAATATTGAATGCGATATTGCCCTGAATGTGGAGGAGAAATGAGATACGCAATAGCTACCAAACACCATATATGCAAAAGCTGTGGTTTGTCAGTAACCCAACAAGAACTCTGGGAATTAAGAGAAAAAAATAGACCTAACATGGAAACAGCTGAAGAGAAAAAACAAAAACACAGAAGAGAATATTTGAAGTGGTGGCTTAGCAAGAAAAAGTAGCTTTTTAACTCTTAAAGAGCTAATCGATTAGAAAGCTGACAGCATGGAAAGATTTTGATAAATAGTTTTTTCTCACTTACTATTAGAAAACGAATTTTTGATTATTAAAAACAATTATTTTTACTCAGTATTAGTGGTGCATAAAGACAATAAATCCTGCTGTGACCAGATTCCTTGATATATAATGAGAAAAACAAGGATATTGTTTGCAACTATTTTCGTCTTAATTGTTTTTTCCTTGTTTGAAATCTGTTATGCCCAGGATTTTGAAGTTGAATTTATGCTTCTTGGAAACGATAATAATGTGACTTATGATCTGAAAATTGTTTTCCCAGAAGGTCTTTATGAGTATTATTCTAATAAAAGCCATAGACTTACTACGATAAGTGAGTTTTCAGGTTTTGTTACACCTTATGTTTTCGAATCTGTTGCTGACAAGCTTTGGGAAGTTTACAATAATAATGAGGATTTTGTTAATAGTTTGTTATCGATAGTTCACCAGATGGATTATGAAGAAACAGTTCCCATAAAATACTCTGTTGAAACAATAGTTGATGGGAAGGGGGACTGCGACCTTTTTTCAATTGTTGTTGCATCTGTTGCAAAAGCTGGAGGTTTAGATGTTGTACTTCTATACTACGAGGAACAGACACACATGAATGTTGGAATACATCTTTCTAGAGCGCCTCAAGATGCTCGTGATGAAGTTCGTTACGTGACTTATGATAATAAACAGTATTATGTGGCTGAATGTACTGGCGAAAACTGGATGGAAGGATGGAGAGTAGGGGAATGCCCTCCGGATCTAAAGGATGTTAGTGTCGAAGTGATTTCATTAGAAGGAACAGAGCAGGTAGCTCCTGGACAAGCTTCAGCTAGTTTCACATCACTGGATTCCAGTGTTTTATCCTTGGATATAACACCTGCAATTTCTCTTCAAAACACAAATCTTAATGTGATAGGACAACTTTCACCCGCAATTGAAAATCAGAATGTAACACTTTATGCAAGTGTAAACAATTCACCCTGGATTGTATTAGGTACTGTTACTACTGTATCAAATGGATACTTTCAGTATTTATGGGAAAGTGAATTTAGTGGAATTATCTCTGTTCTCGCTAGTTGGTCTGGAAATAATCAATTTGCTGGAGCGGTAAGCGCAACAAAAAATGCAACTGTTATTCCTTCAATTGTAGTTAATTTATTGTTGATGGTTACTATAGTAGGAATTGCAGGTGTTATTTTAATTCTCATTATGAAACGAACACAAAATGAAGAAGTGCAACCTGAATACTGGTGACTTCTGCAGATAAATCGACGTTTAAAATAACTTCATTATTCAAAACAAATCCCGAATCAAAATGGTTTTGGGAAAACGTTGGTGCGGTCGCCGGGATTCGAACCCGGGTTGTCAGCGTGGGAGGCTGGAGTCCTAACCAAACTAGACTACGACCGCTCAAATCATTGTTCTAATCTACTGAAAGTCTTCGTAATTGCTATGGTAATAATAAATTTATGAATTTCTCAACATAAAATTTTCTTAGAACATAGCCCTTTGAGCAAGAAAGGTACGATATACATCATAAATACATAAAAGGTCAAATAAACTCAATTCTGTAATATTTCAAGTTGCGAAATAAAGTATTATCTATTCAGCCATTATTCTTTTGATTGGAAATACAGTCTTCAAACTTCAAGATTACTACAAGATGAGGTTAAGAATGCAGACTTACAATAATAGGACATATCCAAAAGAGCAAATTGAGACCACATTAATCAGATTAAACTCTCTAAAGCTCAAAGTCACTGAATTAAGAGTAAAATGTGAAAAACTAAAAAGATTACAAAAAGAAAAATTAAATGAAAATAGATGCAAAGCCTGCAATAAGAAAATAACCCATAGCAAAGAAGTCACGTTTAAAGATCCTTCTGGAAAGATAACACAATACTATCATAAACATTGTTTCGAAACATTCATAGCATATCTCAAATAATTGGACGTCCTCATGCAATTAATAAATAAGCAAAATGGATCGCTTCATAATTTTTTTGCAGCGTCTTTTATGATTCTAATAATCTCATTTGCAAAATAAAATATTTTTTTGCACAAGATTTTTGAGAGCAAAAAAGAAAGATAATACTATATGTCTAATCCAAAACAGTCATGTCCAAAATGTGGTTTTGAAATTGGCAAACTTCTCTATTGTACACCCTTAGATTCTGAAAGCTATTATTGTCCTGGTTGTAAACATAAAATTCAGGAAAAATGTTCTGAATGTGGAACCTGGTTAACATTAATAGAACGTTATTGTCAAAAATGTGGAACAAAAAATACTTTTTTCTACCAATTAGCAGACAAGAATAAGAATTAAACCTTGAATATTAGTTATTGGTTTATTTCTCTCCCAGCTTTTCCAAATAGTCAACAAAGCTTTTCAATTCTTCTTTATCCATTTCAATTAAGGAGTGTCGTTCTGTTTTTATGTATTTTCGAAGTTCCGCTAAACATTCTTTAGCTTTCACATCAAGTTTTACCGTTCTTATTTGGTCACGCTCAATTCTTATTCTATAAAGGGTTGCAATAAAAGTACCAAGAACAAGCACAGTATTGCCAATAACTACTATCAGTTCTAAATCCATAAGCAATTCTCCTTATACATCGCCAAACTATATTTGTACTAAAGTCATTTTTAGGTTTTCATTAGTAACTAATAAACAAAAATTAGGAGTTCAAACCAAAAGGTTATCTGTGGTTAACAGAATCGTTATTTCTAATAACCCGAAAAGAAAATATAAAAAGGGAAAAGGAACGACTTGGCAAAAAAAATTACATACTCAGATGTGGGTGTAAATCGAGAGCAACGTGCAGAATCTAAAAAAGCGTTAAAAAAACTGCGTGAAACTTACAAATACAGCCATCAAGGCTCAGTTAAGCATTTGCCCTACGGCAACATCTTCCCTTTTAAAAAAGACACATACCTGGATCTTGTAATAGAGGGTGTTGGAACTAAAGTTTTGGTAGCTCAATTAGCTAACAAATATGACACAATTGGAATTGATGCAGTGGCAATGGCTGTTAACGATGTAATACGATCAGGCGCTACTCCCATTGCAATGGCAGATAATATTCACGCTTTAGCTAGTGACCCAAGTCTTGTGAAAGGTTGGCTTGAAGGAATCACTAAAGGAGCAAAAGAAGCAGAGTGTCCAGTAACAAGCGGTGAAATTGGAGATGTTGCAGAAATAATAAGGGGATTGACACCAAAACAGGGATTTGATATGATAATTTCAGTGGTCGGTCATGTCAAAAAGAATAATATCATAACTGGAAAAAGCATTAAGCCTGGTGATCCAATAATAGGACTTTCTAGTAGTGGACTTCACAGCAATGGAATAAGCCTAGCTAGAAAAATCCTCTTCAAACAATGGGGAGGAAAATTTGATAAAAATACTATTCCAAATAATCTTAACAAGCCGATTGTTCAGGAAGTCTTAGAACCGACAAAGATCTATGTAAAAACAATACTTGAATTAAATAAAGAGGTAAAAATTAAGGCAGCAGTACACATTACTGGAAACGGATACCTAAAATTTGGCAATCTTGCACGATTTTCACCTGGCATAGGTTTTGAGTTTATAAAATTCAAGCCCCAACCTATATTCTCATTAATTCAAGATACTGCAAAAGATCTTGGGTATATATTAACTGATGAGGAAATGTTCAAAACCTTCAATATGGGTTGGGGGTTTGCAATAATAACCGATAAAAAAGATCAGGAAAAAGCGTTAAACATTCTAGAAAAGAGCGATAATAAACCTACACAAATTGGAAAAATCACAGATAGCGACAAAATAACTGTATCTTATAAAAACAAGAAAATAATTTTGAAATAATATTTTTCACATTTTGTGATGAAAGCGTTTAAATCCATTATGGCTAACATTAAGCCCATGAAATACTGCTTGAAAATCGAAGTTAGCTTAAAACCAGGCCATAGTAATCCGGAAGGGGAAACAACCGAAAACCTACTAAAAGAACTTGGTTATGATGTTGATTCCGTGGATGTTAGTAAAGTTTATACAATTCTTTTAGAAGCAAAAAATTTCCAAGATGCTAAACTTAAGGGAGTTGAAATGTGTAAGAGGCTTTTAGCTAATCCAACCAAAGACAATTATTCGATAGTTATTGAGGAGCAAAAATGAGATCAAATCTCTACATTCAAAGAAAAGAAAAAAGCAAATTGTATGAAATTGATTTAGCAAAAGCTTCTGATAAAGAGTTATCAGAGATTAGTTTTGAAATTGGTCTTGGATTATCTCTCAAAGAAATGAAAAAAGTCCAAAAATATTTCAAAAAACAGGGAAGAAATCCAACACACTTAGAAATGGAAACAATAGCTCAGACTTGGTCTGAACATTGCTGCCATAAAACCTTCAAAGGAACAATTATAATAAATAACAAAGAAATCAAAAGCCTTCTAAAAACTTTCATAGCAAGAGTAACGAAGGAATTGGATCCTGATTGGTGTTTTTCAGTTTTTGAGGATAATGCAGGGATAGTCCACTTCGATAAAGACTATGGAATAGCAGCCAAAGTTGAGACGCATAACCATCCATCAGCGGTAGAACCTTTTGGAGGAGCAGCTACTGGCGTGGGTGGCGTAATTAGAGACGTATTAGGCGTATGGGCAGATCCAATTGCTTGTACTGATGTGTTAGGGTTTGGACCTTTGGATTATGATTACAAAAAGCTTCCATTTGGTGTTAAACATCCAAAATATGTCTATATGGGTGTTACAGCTGGAATAAGTGCCTATGGTAACAACATGGGAATACCAACAGTAAATGGAGCAATATATTTTGATGAAAGTTATACAGGAAACGTTATCGTATATTGTGGTTGTCTTGGTTTAGTGCCTCTCAATAAATTTCGAAAAAATGCTAAACCAAATGATATAATATTGTTAGTGGGAGGAAAAACAGGTCGAGATGGTATTCATGGAGTAACTTTTGCGTCATCAGAGCTAACTGAAGAATCAGAATCCGTTTCCAGACCCGCAGTTCAGATAGCTGATCCCATCCAAGAGGAAAAAGTAAAAAGAGCCATAATTGAAGTTCGAGATCGTGAACTCGCCTCAGCAATAACTGACTTGGGAGGGGGAGGTTTATCTTCAGCTGTAGGTGAAACAGCTGAGAGATTTAATTGCGGCGCAATTATAGAGCTGCAAAAAGTATCTCTAAAAAACCAAGACTTAGCTCCGTGGGAAATCTACATTTCTGAATCCCAAGAAAGAATGTTACTAATTGTTCCACCTGAAAATCTAGAGAAAACTTTAGAGATATTTTTAAAAGAGGAAGTGAATGCCACCGCAATAGGAAAACTTACCTCAGATCGTCATTTACGATTATACTACCAAACTGAAAAGGCGGCTGATCTAGATATGTCCTTTACTTTTATGCCACCTGAGAGTCAAAAAAAAGCTATTTATAAGAAACCAAAAGTCTATGAACCCGTTTTTGCTGAACCAGAAAATTTAACCAAAATATTACTCCAAATCTTGTCAACACCCAACGTTGCTAGTAAAGAGAGAGTAATCCGAACGTATGATCACGAAGTTAAAGGAAATACAACCTTAAAACCACTACAGGGAAAATACAGTGGTCCAAATGACGCCGCAGTAATAAAACCTCTTAATAGATCATGGAAAGGAATAGTAATTTCATGTGGTATGAATCCAAAATATGGTAAGATCGATCCCTATTGGATGGCGGCATCAGCAATTGATGAAGCTGTAAGGAACAACATTGCAGTTGGGGGTCGAAGAATAGCATTATTAGATAATTTCACATGGGGTAACCCAGAAAAAGAAGAGCGTTTAGGATCTCTTGTTAAAGCTTGTGAAGCATGCTATGATATTGCATCAGCCCTTGGAACACCATTTATTTCAGGAAAAGACAGCCTCTATAATGAATCACCTTTAGGACCAGTAACTCCAACACTTCTCATTTCGGCACTAGGTATTATTCCCGATATAAGAAAAACTGTTTCAATGGATATTAAAAAACCAGAAAACTCACTTTATATCGTTGGCAATACTTTCGACGAACTTGGTGGTTCAGAATACTATTCCCTTAAAGGGTATATAGGAAAAAATGTGCCAAAAGTCAGAACTACACAAGCTAGTAACAATTTTAATGCAATAACTAAAGCGATTGACTCAAATCTCATTTCGGCATGCCATGATATTTCAGAGGGAGGACTCGCAGTATCTGCAGCTGAAATGGCTTTCACTGGAGGTTATGGTATTACAATAGACTTGGCTAAAGTTCCTAACGAAAATCTTAGCAGAAATGATGTCATATTATTTTCTGAATCAAATAGCAGATTTCTAGTCGAAGCAAACAAAAAGTCCAAAGATGCATTTGAATATTTAATGAAGGGAAAAAGCTATGCGGAAATTGGGAAAATTACGGAAAAACCAAATTTCTTAATCAAAGGATTAAATGGAGCAATAATTATCGACACATTAATTCAGGATCTACAAAGAAGTTGGAAAGAGACTTTGAGTGGCGGGCTGTAAAAAAAATAAAGCACGAAGAAATAAGAGGCTGTATTCTGCGTGTAGGTGGAACAAATTGCGATTTGGTCACTCAAAGACATTGCAGGTATCTGTAATAGTGAAGTAAACATATTTGGATTGATGCCGCATCCCGAACGAGCTTTTTATTGGTGGCAAAAACCAGATTGGACTAAGAATAACAATAGTTACAGATATGGTGATGGTAAACTTATCTTTGAAAGCATAATTAATAATTTAATCTAGAAAATCTAAATCTTTAAGATAAGGAAGGCCCTCCCGAGCACCTAATTTCATAACTTTTCTTGAAGCAACAAAATTGCCAATTCTAGCACAATCAAAAAGGCTTTCTTCGTTTAACAAGCCTGATATAAAGCCAGCACAAAATGCGTCTCCAGCACCTGTTGTATCTGTAACTTCTACATTAAAAGGCTCAACAAAGTGCCTTTCCACTCCATTAGTAACATAACTTCCAGCAGAACCTAGTTTTACAGCCACTATTTCAATTCCCCGTTTGACCAAAAAACCCGCGCCTTCGCGGTAGTTTGTTTTACCGGTTAATAATTTGAGTTCGATAGCGTTGGGCATTAAAATATAAGTTTTCTTAAGTATAGGTTCCATAGCATTGTAACCTTTGCTGGCATACAAGATTCCAGGGTCAAAACTCACTTTTGTTGATTCAGAGATAAGTTCCAATGATTTTTTCTGAACCTGAAATGATTTTTCTCCTACAAAAGATGTTAAATGTAAAAAACTTGTTTTCGAAATATATTCTTGATTTAGCTCATCAAAAGTAATGGTGTCATTAACACCTGAATCAACATATAATGCTCTTTCCCCATTTTTATCTACAAATCCCAGAACTGAACCACTTTTACCTTGAACGGCTTGAATTATACCTTTAGTGTCAACTCCTTCTACATAGAAGTCTTGCAAAATCATTTTACTTTCTCGATCACAGCCAACCTTGCCAATAAAACCTACTTTACATCCAAGTCTTGCAAGTCCGACTATAGCATTAGCTGCAGACCCTCCGCAAGCTTCTCTGTAAGTCTCAATAAAGCTTTCTTCTTCAGCATTTGCAAGTTTATTTACTTTATAAAGCCTATCAACATTAAGAGCTCCAAAACCTACAACATCAAATGGCATCATGGAAACAACTCTGCTAATTCTATTTTATATTCACCTAATTTTCCACCATAATTTCCCGCAGAAATACCAGCTACACCATCAACTTGCATAACAGCTTCAATTCCTTTCTTCATAGCTTCCTTTACAGCTTCCATTGAAACACCGTTAATCACAATCTCTGGTATATATTTCACATTTTCAGGAAGCATGGATTTTGAACCTAGCTTTTTCTTGAGTGAAAAACAATAAGGATGATTCGTGGTAGGACCTATCAAAGGAAAATGGCTTTCTGTTTTTGAGCCGGCAGAGCAAACATCAAATGGAGTAACTACACCTTTGATCTTATGTATCGCATTTAGAGCTTTTTGACCAGCTTGACTAACTGCTTTTTTTGTTTTACACATAATCCAAAAGTTAGCACCCATAATTCCTTTTGCATAACCCAAATAACGCTCTATCATAAAATCTGGAACCATTAACGGAACAATAATTATCTCTTTGCCATAGCGATTTTCAATCCACTCGTAGCCATCACCACAATGCCCAACATGCACCATCATGTCTATTTTTCCTTCAGGTTTTGATAGGGCATTAAAAACTGCAGTAAAAGGCTTAACAAGGATGTCTTGACGAATTCTATAAGATAATTCAGTTTCAAATTTAGCCAAAGAATCCTGGATGGTTTTCTTCTTTTGTATCGCCCCCCAGAACTGCAATATTGCTCCTTTGCGGTTGTCTGGTGTTTGGGTTTCATCTAACCATTTCTCAATACCGCCTTCAACTCTACCAATGACCACAGAAGGAGTTGAAGTTGAGTCCTCAGCAGCTCTAGTTAGAATATTTTTATCATCAGCAGTTAGAACAATACGACTGTATATTCCTGCGAAAGCTTCAGCATAGGTGTTAGCAATTTTATTTTTTATATTCATTTATCCAAGTCTCCCTACTGCTTCACCTCTAATAGATTTTCGAAATGCATTACTTTCTCTAATTAACAAATCTGTATTTTCAGGAGTTAAAATTTGAACTTTAGGGAGGTTCTCTCGATAAGTATTCAGAAACAGGGATAATAAATGCTCATTCAATCCACTTTTCTTGAGAGTTTTTGCACTCCAATTTTTTAAAATTTTCATAGTTTTTTCCCTTCCAGATTTACAGAATAAATCAGTAATTAAAGCAGAGATTAAATTGCTATTTGACATAACAGCTACTTCAGAATTTTTTACTGCGTATTGGTTTCCATTAAAAGATACAGCTAAGCCTCCTTTTTCACTTACAAGGCTAAGAGCTTCTATATCTGTTATACTATCTCCAAAATATATCACATTCTCTATCGAGGTATTCATCCTTCTTATTACATCTTTGATTGCTTCTGCTTTTTGATGTCCCCCAATTGGTATTATATCAGAAAGGAAATGAGATAGATGAGAATTTGAAATATCTTTCCAAAAAATTGTATCAAGCCTTCTGATTATTTTTTGTGTTTCTTCTGAAAAATCATTCAAGTTTTTTGCTTTTTGAGGAATTTTTATTGGAGGTAAATCTGTTAATTCATGCACTATTTCTTTTAGATCTTTTTTCTCTTTTTCGGTAATAGCAAAGTTATCAATAGATAACTTAGTACAGTATGTGTTTTCATAAGGAAAATTTAACGCTTCACAAAGCACCTTTATGTATTGTTCATAGCTAGTACTAATAATAAACGCGGGAGCTATTTTTTGAATATAGCTCAAAGTAAATTTACTGTCAGCCAATAAAAGCAAAGTCTCAGCAGAAAATTGTTCAATATCTTTTTCCGTTACATCATATGCTTTTAGAAAAGGGAGAATTAATTTCAAAGTGCTTCCAGCGTTGTACCCAGGTTTTTTTAAGAAATCGGCAAGCACATCGTCATATTTACTAATCAGAGTAAAGAGTTTTGCTCCTTTTGGAACAAAATGTTTGGTGATTTCAAAAGCATTATCATTTTTTGATATAGGTCCTTCACAGTCAGAGATAAATATCCGTCTCATTTATTGCTCCTCAAAAGTTCCATTGTACGCTTGCTGTTTAGTATATGTTGTTTTGAAGCAATATCTGTTCTATTCCAAAGTGCACCACCCGAAATAGCACCTACACCTTCAAGAGAGATTTCTCTAGCTTCTTCAATACTATCACTTATACCTAAAATGGCTACTGCTCTTGAGCTTAGAGCAAAAATCTTGGAATCCCTAATTTCCATTGATCCTGGATATACACGAAGTTGATCAGAATATTTATTCACAAGCGAATTAGCTTTAGATAGGTCAACTGGAGTATTAACAGCTGTCTTATCTACAAAATGAGGAAAAACTGTCATATAGCCGCCATAATTTGGCGGAACCTTATAAGTTAAAACAGAAGCGGCTTTTCCGAATCTAATTTTTGTTAGGGTTCTGTTCAACATTTGATAGCAAACATCAACAAAATCATCCTTTAATAGTGGTAAAATGTTAATAATTTCTGGGTCTCCTGGTCGACTATTATTCTCTAAGATTTTTATTCCACTCTTTGAGTGCATAAAAGCTAAGTATAAAGGCACTCCTCTTAGAGCAGTTTTATCTCCAATTTTTTCCTTCCATTTTTGGAAAATCTTATTTGCTAAAGAAAGTTCATCGTCTCTATCTTTTGCAGTTAAAAAAGGTAAGTAATCTTGAACATCTTTATAGGATCCCATACCACCAGTATTGGGACCCTTATCTTTGTTAAAAGCACGCTTATAATCTCGTACACTTGGTAGTGGAATTATATGTTCTCCGTCAGAAAAAACTTGAAAACTCGATTCTTCACCGTCGATTTTTTCTTCTATTATAACAGATCCATATTGAAAGTTTGACATGAAGTGTTCGAATAATTCTTCACGAGCCGTAAAATGATCACCCCACACACCTACACCTTTCCCTGCTGAGGGTTTATCAGGTTTTATAACTGCTCTGTTCTCAAGTTGATCAAGCCAAAGGTAGACATCTTTTCTTACATCTATGTTATTCTTGTAATCTTTTGGATTAAAGATCTGAAAACGAGGATTTGCATTTGGAGCTATTTCTTTAAATAACAATCTTTGTTCAATTTTGCTAGCTTCAATCGCATATTTTTGTCTGGGACAAAGAACAGGAATTTTTGTTTTTTGTTCAATTAGATCGCGCAGACCCGCAATTATCGGTTTCTCAGGACCTACAATAACAAAATCTATTTCATCTTCATTGGTTTCAGCGAATTTACATATGTCCTTGTTGTTCAAATCTGGAATTACAACATGTTTGCGAGATCTTTTTTTATTAAATGGATTGAGCTGTCTATCTGCAACAAAAAGTTTTACGTTATAATTGAGACTTCTATTAAGCGCATCTATTATTGCCGCTTCTCTTGATCCATACGAAACAACTAAGATTCCCACTTTCTCCATTTTTAACACCAATACAATATTAATGGATTAATTGATGAAGTTTGATTTGTTTTTTTCCTATTAACATTTATTCTTCATTCTCTTCAGTCTCATATATTCTACCTTTCTCTTCATAACCATTCAAAAACTTATTTTTCATATCATCTGCTATTTTTTGAGCTAATGGTGTTGGATATTCACCAGTTATACAAGCCAAACATAATTCTTTCCGACCTTGACCTGTGGCTTTAACTAATCCTTCTATGGATTGATAGCAAACCGCATCTGCACCTATTATTTTTGCTATCTTTTTTTAGGACAAAAAAATCGATTATCAGAAGAGAATAAGCCATAGGCTATCAAAGAAGATTAAAAAATGAAAAAGGCTAGTATTTGGTAGTTTATTTTTTGTTCTTCAGAGCTTTTGCTAATTCTTCTGCTTTATCAGTTTTTTCCCAGGTAAAATCAGGGTCATCTCTTCCAAAATGTCCAAATACAGCTGTTTTTCTGTATATTGGCCTGAGAAGTTTTAAATGCTCAATAATTGATTTGGGTCTCATGTCGAAGTTTTTCTTCACTAATTCTAATATTTCTTCATCAGATAGTTTTCCTGTTCCAAAAGTATTAATAAAAACAGAGACTGGATGTGCCACTCCAATCGCGTAAGATAATTGAACTTCACATTGATCTGCTAAGCCAGCTGCTACAACATTCTTGGCAATATAGCGCGCCATGTAGCAAGCGGATCGGTCAACTTTTGAAGGATCTTTACCTGAAAAACAACCTCCACCATGACTCCCGACGCCTCCATATGTGTCAACAATTATTTTTCTTCCTGTTAATCCTGAATCTGCTAAGGTCCCACCAATAACAAAACGTCCGGTGCCATTAATAATGTACTTTGTTTCATTATCTAACTTGTCTGAGGGGATAACTTTCTTTATTACCTTATTGATAATGTCTTCTTTCATTTGGTCATTATCTATTTCCTCGTTGTGCTGAGCAGCGATAACTACTGTTGTGACTCTTTGAGGAACACCATCCATGTATTCTACAGTAACTTGAGACTTACAGTCTGGTCTTAAATATGGAAGAACTCCATTTTTTCTAACTTCCGCAAGTTTCTTGACAAGTTTATGTGATAGAAGTATTGGAAGAGGCATCAATTCTTTAGTCTCAGTTGTCGCATAGCCAAACATCATTCCTTGATCTCCTGCGCCTTGTTCGTGAGTTTCAGTTTCAGTTACTCCCATTGATATATCAGGTGATTGTTCTTCAATAGAAACCATAATTCCACAGGTTTCCCAGTCTAAACCATCTCTTGCATTGTCAAATCCAATTTCTTTTAGTGTTTTTCTTACGATAGCAGGAATAGAAACATAACAAGAAGTTGTAATTTGTCCTGTAAGTATCAAATTGCCTTGCATAACTAATGTTTCACAATCAACTCGTGCCTTAGGATCTTTTGCAAGAATAGCATCCAAAACACTATCTGAAATCTGATCTGAAACCTTATCTGGATGTCCTTCTCCAACTGATTCAGAAGTAAACAAGTATTTTCCTTTTTTTTGCATAAGAATCACTTAACGTAATACAATAAGAGTTTAAGTATTTTGAGATTTTTCTTAAAAGGCTTTCTAATAATTTAAAAATTTTCCACCTTTATTAAAGATACAAAGTCAATGAGGTAATAAATTATATAATCAGCAAGACCAAATAGAATTGTTAGGGCACCAATTATGTCTTTGAAGGTTAAGAAAATTATAGAGGAAATAGTGCATGAAAAGGGGCCCGGACCTTCCACAAGTTTTTCGATGTTTCATGTTTTTTATACTTTGGAGCTTATTTCAGAGGAACCTATTGGTCGTAGTAAACTAGCGAAACGATTAGAGCTTGGAGAAGGTGCAATTCGAACAATAATCAATCATCTTAAAGACGCCAAGATGATTACAACATCAAGACAAGGATGCAATCTGACAGAAAACGGATTACGTCTTTGGAAAAATATTGAACAAATATTCCCAAGCAGAATTGAAGTTAAAAGAACGTTATTGAATAATTCAAAATATAATTTTGCGTTTTTAGTTAAAAACAGCGGTCATAAAATAAAAACAGGAATTGGGCAAAGAGATGCAGCTATCATGGGTGGTGCTAAGCGCGCTATAGCTATTGTGAAAAAAGAAAACAAATTAGCTATCAAATCAGTAAGCGAGGATATAGAAAGAGATTTTCCAGAGGCAGCTAAAAAATTGCTGGAGAATCTTTCTCCAGAGAATAATGACGTAATAATTGTTGCGGGTGCTGATTCAGCAATCAAGGCAAAACGAGGCGCATTCGCTGCAAGCTGGATTCTAATCAAGTAAGAGAAGATAAAAAAAATCAATAAGTGTATTTATTGCCCCCAACTAGTATTCGCTCTAGATAAGCATTAAAATCAAGCAAACCATCATTTGTTTTAGCTGAAACAGGCATCAATTTGAATTTTAATCCCAATTGACATATCGCTTGCATCATATTTCTACTAAACAAGCGTTTAGTGCCTTCAAGATTAATATCAATCGAGGTCTCTAAAGCTTCAAGATCAGAAGACCATTCAATTATTTGTTCAATCTTTTCTTTCTGAATCAGGTCTATTTTAGAAAGAAGATGAAGTTGTGGTGT
>JAOZGY010000080.1 GCA_026015145.1 Candidatus Bathyarchaeota archaeon
CATGTATAGAATACGCAGCCTACTCAACTGCTATCAGTGAAAGCATTTGGTTGTTCAAACGACTCTTACAAAAAAGAACATGGAGTGAACTCAGAATTGCTTGTATATTTATTTCGATTTGTGCATTCTTACTATTTATTGGTGCAATAATAGAAACTGCAATAATATTTTTTGGAACATAAATTATTGGCTACAAAATACACTGATTAACCAAGTTTATTTTTATTAACTATCTTCAAAGCCATATCTAATGACTTAACGCTATGAGTTATTGCTCCTAAACTTATAATATCAACTTTTGTGGAAGCATAGTCTAAAAGGTTCTCAAAATTAATTCCACCACTTGCCTCCAACAAGAGTTTTCCAAACCACCCTTCTTTTTTTAACAAATTAATCGCTTTGCTGATCTTTTCCGGAGAAAAATTATCAAGCATTATTATGTCAACACCGGCACTTGCTGCCAATAAAACATCACTAATCTTGGTAACTTCAACTTCAATTTTCTTGCTAAATGAAACACGATTTTTTACTTTTGCTATTGCATTTTGCAAATTTCCGGCTAATTTGATATGATTATCTTTAATTAGAATCATATCGGCTAGATTCATTCTATGAGTATCTCCGCCACCTATAAAAACAGCTTTTTTATCGAAATAATTTAAACCAGGAACTGTTTTTCGTGTTGCTGCAATCCTTGTCTTTAATTTAGCTTCAATAAGTTTTTTAATAAGACTATTAGTTGCTGTTGCTATGCCACTCATTCTAGATAACAAATTTAGAATTGTTCGTTCAACTGAAAGGATATGTTGAGCATCTCCAAAAATCTTCAAAATTACCTGGTTTTTTGCAAATTTATTTCCATCTGAAATAACATTTACAATCCTCAAACCCAAGATCTGCGCTAGAATTGTTACTTCCTCAACTCCAGCAACCAATCCTGCTTCTTTAGCTATGATTTCAGCTTCCACATTTAATTGTGCAGGAATAAGTATACCAGAAGTCACATCTCCCTGTCCGATATCTTCAGCAAGCAACTGAATAAGCTTCCCCTCTAGAATTTTTCGCGGTACAAACATAATTTGTAATCTTTACGATTATGCTTAAAATATTTGCTTTTTATCCACGTATTTTAGAGATAACTAAAATAGATCCATATCTGTTAATTCTCATTAATATGAGAATAATGCTTTGCTGTTCTGAACTAGGTTTAGGACATGTATCCCGAATAATGCCACTAGGTAAAAAACTACAGGAAAATGGACACGAAGTCTCATTTTTTTCGGGAGGTAAAGCTTACCAACTCCTCCAAAAAGAGTTTAAAAATGTTCACCATTGCACACCTGTAGTCTGGTATGAAAATTCTCGGGGAATCTTAGTTTACGCATCATTAATGAATATTTTATTACCGCTACCGATTTTTAATATTGAGAAAAACAAAATTGAATTTAAAAACTCAAATGCTATGGAAACGATCCATCGATATTATGATCTTAGACGTCAGATCAAAAAACCTAAACCAGAGTTAATAATTGTAGATGGAGACATTCATGCCCTCCGTTTAGCTTCTAGGTGGAAAATCCCTTCAGTTTACATTACAAATATAATTCGACCAAGCTATGATTTTTCTGCTATATTTTATCCAGGAGAAAGAATTATTGAACGCTATCTGAAACATTGTCTAAGAATAATAATTCCAGATATTCCACCCCCAAATACAGTTTGTGAGTTTAACCTTGGAGACCTGGAATCAATAGGAATAAGAGATAAAGTCGATTTTGTTGGAAGTTTTATTGATACCTCACCAGTAGATGGATCCCAAGAGCATATCTTTGCTCCAATAAGTGGATCTTATGGGACAAGAGCAAAACTATCTAAATTAATAGTTCCTGTGCTTCGAAATTTAAATCTGAGAAGTATAGTAAGCTTGGGAATGATTGATAGAAAAGAAATTGTTAGAAAAAAAGATATTGAAATATACCCATGGCTACCATCAGAAAAACGAATGGAAGTTATGAAAAACGCAAAAATTATAATCTTTAGTGGTGGACATGGAACTTGTTTTGAAACAATAAAATTCGAAAAACCAAGCATTTGCATTCCAACGCAACCTGAACAAATGGGAAATGCGGCTAAATTACAAAAACTGAAATGTTCAATTTTAGTAAGAAATCAAAAAGAACTAACCAAAGCCATTGAAACAATTGAATCAAAAAACAAGATTTATAGAAAAAAAATAAGGGAATTAAATAGGCATTCAAGAAAAACTAATGGCTTAACCCAAGCTATCAAAATTGTTGAATCAGTATAAAACTAATTAATTGTAATTGTTTAAGCTAAAGGTCTGCGTTTTATTTTTCCTCGCGGAGTTTCCTCTTCAAAAATTAAAGCTTGAAATTTGTAGAGTTTTATACCTTTGTTCCTCCAACTATCAGGGGATAACCCTGCTTTTATGCAACATTGAGAAACAAATTCTTCTTGGCTCCAACCCCATTCAACAGGAACTTGAGGAAGGAGTAACCCTTTAAGTGGCCCTCTCTCAACAATCAAGCCATCTTGACCAATTGTGATATGTTTAGGATATTCTAATGGATTGTTTACGTTTATGATTTTGGGGGGTGTAAGTACACTTACTTCAAAAATCAAATTATTGAGTTCAATAAAACTTATTGGAAAAAATCGGGGATCATGTATTGCCGCATTTATTGCAGAATCGATTAGTGCTTCAACTAAAACATGGGTTGGATGAGGATACCCAATACATCCTCGCAAATTTTTTTTGCCATTACTGAAGGTATTTATTGTGACAAAAACACCAGCAAATTCAAAAAGTTTTTTTGGAGTGTTTTTAGGAGGTTGAATTGTTTCTCCTGCTGCTATTTTTTGTTGTGAGGCTTTTCTTGCAAGAGTTACTAGGAATTTACCTTCATCATCTGATAGTTGAAATGACAAGCTAGATAATCCTCACTGTAATTATTCTAATTTAGAAGTATTTTAATTAATTAGAACTTCGAAAAAAGTTTTATAAAAAATTAAATTTTTATTGATTCCTTTTTTACCCCGTCTTTTGAGATTATTAAGTAGTCTATCCCATCGCCGCTCATTGCATCTCTACTTATTGCCGATTTTATTGCTTTAGTTACAACTTCTTTTGCTTCTGCAATACTAAAAGTCTCTTTATAACTCTCTTCTAGGACTCCCATTGCAATTTCAGTCCCTGAACCTACTGCAGCATACTTGTCAGGTAATAATGAACCCAAGACATCTAATACATAAAGTGACGGGCCTTCTTCATCAATTCCTCCAACTATTGTCTGGGTTATCAAAGGGGCATATCGTCGGTTGACTAGTATATTTGCCATCAATTTTGCTGCCGCTCTTACTGATATAGGTCTTCCAACATCCATACTAAATAAATTAGCTTGAGCCTCAACTTCTCTTGTTAAAATTTGCATATCACCCACAAGACCTGCACATGCTACACCTATTCGGTTTGTTATCTTGAAAACTTTCTGACCGCCCTTGCTCATAACAAAATGGCCATAAGTCACCCGTTTTTCAGAAGCTAAAATAACACCATCAGTACATACAACACCTATTGTTGTAGCTCCAGGAACCCAAGAGGGACCTCCTGGTTGTGCTTGTGGTCCATATCTTTCCATTATTTTCCACCGTTCCCGTTGTATACACAAGATTACCTATTAAGGTTACTATTATAATTAGGATTGACAAAAAAGGATTAATTTTAGCTAATATAAGAAGAATATTAAGAATTATCATAGTGAAATGCTGGAAATGATTGAAATTTACCTAAAAGAAATTAATGGAATATCTTTTGGTGTAGCTTGCAACGATCAGCAGATTATTAGCATATCTTTTTCTTTATCGAGAGAAATAACTAAAAATTAATTGATTAAAAACTTGCCTGTCAACATACCTTTCCAAATTTGTCCTAAACCAACTAAAATCGCCCAAAATGTCATTGCCTCAATGAAAAAAGTCTATGATGGAAATGAGAATAAAAAGAAATTCAATTTAGTCAACGAAAAGTTATCAGCATATGCAATAAAAGTATTGGAGGCTGTTGCTCTTATTAAATCAGGTTATGTTGCAGCATATGGAAGCATTGCAAAAACTTTGGGAGGAAGTTCCAGATCAGTTGGCCGCCTCATGCGATTAAATCCATATCCTCTAATTATTCCTTGTCATAGAGTCATTTGTTCAGATTTTTCTTAAGGTGGGTATAGTGGAAGCAACAATATCAAAAAAGAGGTATTATTTAGTGAAAAAAGAGGATACAAAAAGCGTCTAAAAGTTCTAGTTGGAAAAAGAAAATTAGAAATTTTTCCAATCGAGTTAGTACTTAATAAAATAACATAAAATAAAAACAACTAAACTGTACTTTTCTTTTAATAGCTAATTATTTTGCTAATTGGCTTTCTATATGAAACATAAAGGAAAAATTGATAATCAATTTTGTTTGTATTGTGGAATCACAAATCATAAAAGTCACTTATAGTCAACCTCAAGGTAGAGTGCAAAACATGTGTAATCGGGGATTGTACGTTGGAAGATTCCAACCGTTTCATAAAGGGCACATAAAAGCTATCAAAAAGGTCTTAAAAGAAGTTGAAGAACTGGTAATTGTAATTGGTAGTGCTCAATACAGCCATAATATTCTCAATCCATTTACAGCCGGGGAAAGAATTGTTATGATACGTCGAGCCCTAGAAGAAGCAAATATTGAAGACTCAAGAATATGGATTGTTCCTGTCCCAGATGTACATTTGCATATGCTTTGGGTTTCTGCCCTAGAAGGTTATACTCCTAATTTTAATACTGTGTTTTCCAATGAACCGTTAACAAAAAGACTTTTTATGGAAAATAAGTATAAAGTAAAAAAAATTCGGTTCTTTGAAAGGAAAAAATATAATTCAACCCTTATTCGACAAAAAATGCTTATTGATGATAGCTGGATCAAGCTTGTTCCAAAAAGTGTTGTTGATTATATTAATAAAATTGATGGAGTAAATAGACTTCGAGACTTAACTAAAACTGACAACCCTTAAAAATGAAACAAAAAAGTATGGAAAAATTCTACTTTAATAATCTGCTTTTAAACTATTATTTTCTCAGAGGTCTTGCGATAAAAATACCAAGCAAAATAATAAGTTAAAACTAAGTTGATTATTGCTATTACAAAAAGACCGGGAACTGAAATTGAGAATATTGCAACTAGATTATTTATTATATGCAAAACAACAGAAAAAATATAGAATCTAAATGGCTTATTCTTGATTATACCATAAGAAGTTATTCCAGTGCTTGTCGCATGAAAAATAACACTAGGAAGCCTTGAAACTAAAGGAGCCTCCAATGCCAGAATATAAAGTAAAAATTCTGTTATTCCAAATCCTAGCCCCACTAAAATTCCTAAATTCATTATTGATCTTTCAGTTTCACCATGACGGTAAAATAATGGAAAAACTTTTGCGAATTCTTCAATAAATGGGGCTACAATTGCAATCGAACAAACTTGTGCAAAAAATAAAGGCATAAAATTGCAAAGAGAGTTCGAAAAATCGAAAAAAAACACTGTAAAAGGTACACTCACAAGCAAACCAGATAGCAAATAAAAGATTTTTTCTTTAAGGTCAGGTTTATGAAATGATAAAATTGCTTTCTCTTCATTTCCCAATTCTAAAAAC
>JAOZGY010000036.1 GCA_026015145.1 Candidatus Bathyarchaeota archaeon
AAAACAAAACTTGCTCGATGACGTTTTTGAAAAATTTCTAAATAATAAACAACTCTTTAAAGATCGAGAAGTTTTAAGACATGATTACATTCCCAATAATTTACCCCATAGAGAAGATCAAATAAAACTTCTTGGGGCAACAGTTGCTCCAGTTTTAAAAAATGCAAGATGTTCGAATATTTTTATTTATGGAAAAACTGGTACTGGTAAAACTGCTGTGACCAAATTTGTTCTGAGTCATCTAGAATCAAAGGCAAAAGAATATGGTGCTTCAGTTAAGTTTTGCTATTTAAATTGCAGAATAACGAATTCTGAATATAGGATTTTTGCAACTCTCAGCCAAAGTATAGGTGTGGTTGTTCCATTTACAGGATTATCTGTTGGTGAAGTATCAGATAGGTTTAAAGTTGGTTTAGATTCTTCACAGACACTTTTTATTATAGTCCTAGATGAAATAGACTCGCTTATTAAAAACCGTGGTGATGGTTTACTTTATGAGTTAACCAGAATTAATGAAACACTTTCTAAAAGTAAAGTTTCAATAATTGGAATATCAAACGATCTTAGGTTGAAAGATTTTCTTGATCCTCGTGTTTTTAGCTCTTTAAGTGAAGAAGAACTTGTTTTTAGACCATATAATGCAAATGAATTACGAAATATTCTTTTTGAAAGATCAAAGTTATCGTTCAATGATGGAAGTATTTCAGAAGCTGCGATAAGTATAGCTTCTGCTTTGGCTGCGGCGGAACATGGAGATGCTCGTCGTGCTTTGGATTTATTACGTGTAGCAGGTGAAGTTGCTGAACGTAATGGCGCAAAAATAATTACTGATGTACATGTTAGAGATGCTGAAAAACATATTGAGCATAATAGAATAGTAGATGCTCTCAAAAACTTAACTTTGCACTCAAAATTAGTTCTATTAAGTGTTCATCTTTTAAGAAAGTCAAGTGCTACAACCGGAGAAATATATGACATTTATAATGAAATTTGTGGAGAATTAGGTATTTGCCTACTGACTCAACGTCGATTGGGTACTCTAATTAATGAACTTGATTCAATGGGAATTTTAAATGCGAAAGTAGTAAGTATGGGTCGTTATGGACGTACTAAAAAAATCCGACCCGAAATATCTCGAACTCTTATTAAAGATGTTTTTTGTGTCGATGATAGATTAGGAAAATTATTGACTTACAAACCTAAATCAATTTTAAAGAATAAAAAAAAGTAGGATATTTAATACGTCAACAATTTACTCAATTATTTTGTAATTAAATAAATGAAAGAATAGTGATTTCTAATGTTTTTAGATTAATCACAGGCACTTTTCCGGGTGTGGGAACCAAACCCAGTTTTTGCATATAATCTGTTTGTTCTTGCCAACCTCCTGAATTAACAATCAAAACTCCTTTATGATTACAATAGCCCATCACATGCGTATGCCCCGCATGGAAAATATCTGGTGGTCGATCTATTACAAGAAAATCTCGATTTTCTGGTGATAACATTGTTTTGCAACCATAGGCGGGTGCTAAATGTCTACTTTGCAAAAGCAACTTCATCATTTTTTCTGGTTGATCATGTCTCAATCCCGGAATTGTTGCAACTAGATCATCTAAACTTCTTCCATGAAACATTAATATTTCTACTCCATGGAGGCTTACTAAACTTGGATTTCCTACTAAATGAATTCTTCTTGATTCTTGAAGAGATTTTAATAATTCCCACTTTATTGCAGGTTGTGGAAGAGCTTTTCGAGGAGCATCATGGTTACCTGGTAAAATTACAATTTCGATATATTCAGGTATTTTTTTGATCAATTCTGCAGCGTATTCATATTGTTTCCGAAAATCTTGAATTATTAATTCCTCTTCTTGCTTAGGATAGATACCTACTCCATCAATTAAATCACCAGCAATTAGCAGATATTTAACTTGTCCAGCAATCATTCTAGCTCTTTGATTTCCGTATTCACCATTTAACCATAAAACGAATCTGTTAAAGGCTTCTTCCTTAAACTTTGAACTACCAACATGAATGTCCGACGTAAGAACTGCATAAACGGATTCTGAAGCCCTTCTTTGAGGTTTGGAACCAATTTCAGGAAGAATTATATCTTCGGCTAAAAATAGGTGATTTCGTGTTTTTTTTGCTTCAACACAGACAATTTGATCTGAAAGCAAAAATTTAGCTTTTCGATGTACTCTACTCGGAGCTTTCCGAGGTACTAAAACAGCCGCTCTTGCTTCTAAATCTTCAATGGTAAAGAAGGTTTGTTGTTTTACTTCTCTTTTTTCAGTTACCATCCCAATTATCTTAACTTTTGATTTAACCGGTGCCTTTAGAGCTTCCTTTATTGGAGTGGCTGCTTTAACGTCAATTCTTTGTCTTAATAAGCATTCAATACGTTTAAATCTGTCTTGGAAATACTGAAGGAAATCTTTAATTGTGCCATTAGAACTAAGCTTTTTCGAAGGATTTTCTAAAATTTTAATTTTTGCCTCCATTTTTTTAGCTAAAGGAGCAAATCCTTCGGTATTATTTTTTGAAAATGGTGTTTCTAGTTTTTTTATTAACTTGTCAGATGTTTCAGAATAGATTTGATTTTTTGTTATTTTGCTTTCTTTTTTTGAGTATTCAAATAATTTTTCTAGTAAAGGTTTATCAATAAATAATGGTTTTTTTTCCAATTCACCAATTTTGTCTAATGCTTTGTTAATTATAATTATAGGATCTTTTTCAAGAGCATTTTCGCTTAGAAATTCAAAGGCTTCACTATTAAGTTGATATCCTGATTCAATAGTTTTGTGCACAGCTCTCTGAAGTTTCTCTTTTTCGTTCATATGATGCCTGAAATCCTAAAATCCTAGATATTATACACATCCAGATCTATTAATTTATTATCTTGTGTGTTTTCACCACTTCGTTTTGTCACTATTAAAATTGAATCTGATTGAGTTCCAAACATTTATTCCACTAATTTCTACCATTTGAGTTAAGGGAAAATTGTTGTATTTATGTTCCAGGGATTATTCAAAACTAACTCGTATCTTATTGATAACGATTTTTGTTTAAACTTGCAACAGTTTGTTTAAATATGTTATAAAAAATCTGATTAAGTATATAATAACGATGTTTTTATAAAGACGTTGCATTAAAAATATACTCTCTTACTTAATTGGTGAATAAGATGGGAGAATTAAGAAAGATACAACGTACGCAGACAGGAACTTTTTTTGTTTGTTTACCTCGAGCTTGGGCTACTCGGAAGGGAATAAAAAAAGGAGAATTAGTTACTCTAAATGAAACAAATGACGGAAAAATACTAATAGATCCGAATAACGGACTCAATAAATTGCCTAAAATCACAACATTAAGAGCTGGTCCTTATTTAAGCCGAGAAATTATTGGGCGTTATCTTCTTGGTTTTGATATAATAAGTATTGAAGCAAAAGATAACATAACTATTGATGTGAGAAATAACGTAAAAAAGGCTGTACACTCATTAATTGGATTAGAAATATTTGAAGAGACTTATTCTAAAATAGTATTACAATGCTTACTGCAGCCTTCTGGTCTTCCTCCTGAGAGAATTTTGCGACGTATCTATGACATTATTGCTGGGATGAATCGTGATGCAGTTAATTCTTTTATCCATGGAGATCTACAACTAGCGAATAGTATCGTAGCTCGAGATGATGATAGTAATCGATTGTATTTTCTCTTAGTAAGAATCTTACGTACAATAATTCAAAATCATAGCTTAAGTGAAAAACTTGGTCTATCCCCTATTGACTGTTTAGATTACAGATTAGCTGCAAGTCTTATTGAAGCTATAGGTGATCTATCCGTAAAAATAGCTTTAAAAACACTAGAACCTAGTAGACTATCCCCTTCTAAAGAGCTACAGAAATTGATTCAAGTTTCACAGATACTTATTTTTAGTGCTCATAAACAAGCTTTACAGGCTTTTTTAGATAAAAATATTGTTTTGGCTAATAAGGTACGTAAATTATCTGAAAAAATTGAACCTCTTTTTGTTGATATTGAAAACACTTTAAAAAATGTGTCTTTTGACATTCTTCCACAGATCTTAGCAACAACCTCATTTATGCGACAAATTTATGAAAACAGTGTAGATTTAGCTGATTTAGTCGTTTGATAAACTTATTTATCTTAATTTAAATGAAAACTCTTTTAGATACTACTGTAAAATCTCTTATACAGCTGGGGTGGCGGAGTGGTTATCGCGCTGGCCTCGAAATCCCAATTGTGCATAAATAGGGCCATAAAAGACAAGATAGCCAGTGAGCTTTTAGCTCGCAGGGGTTCGAATCCCTTCCCCAGCGCTTCTATAGCATATTAAAAACCAAAAATTCCTTTTTTCTGTTTTGTATTTTCTGTTTGTTCCTCATGGTTTTCTTCTGATATGTGATGTGCAACATGAATAGCTAATCCTGTAGCCGCACCAGCTGATAATCCTAATAAAAATCCAGTTAGTTGTGAGAATTCTACGACTAAAGAAAATATTACCAACACATCAAAAGTAATTGCGATAACCAAGTAACCATAACACCATGTTTTAATGCTAAATCCTCTTGGCTCATTAATTCCAATTCCAGTTAATACTCCAAACATAATTGCAAATCCTATAAGGGCATATATCAAATCATAAATCATTTTTTTACCTTCAATATACTTTCTTCTTATGCTATGAGCTTTTTATTAGTTAATCTCTATTATTGTTTTTTGCTTATATATGGAAAATCTTTTTTTATTATTCTTAGACCGTTACCTTTTTTACTTAAATATTAAGCTCTTATTGAGTGGTTGGTGGCTGAGTTAACAATTTTTGATGAGAAGCATTGTCACAAATGGGCAATACTTCTAAAAGAAAAGCGTAATAAATTGAATCAGATCAAGACTACTATCACTGAAAACAATTTTGAAAGAGCTCAATCTCTTTTCTCTGAAGTAATTTCTGGCTCTATTAATGGTAAACATAGTGATCCTGGATTGATTGGTTCACTATTATATCATATGGCAATGGTTTCAAAAATGGAGATGGAAACCAACCTTTTATCTAATGAATTTAATTCTCCTTTCTCCGATCATAATACTGAGTTACAAAATTTTTATGGTGTTTTTATTACCGATGTAATTGAATTAAGCAAAGATATCTTATCTTCAGATTTTAGTAAATTGAACTCCAACTTTACTGACTCGCTTGGGTCTTCAGAAAAAATAAATCTGTTTACAACATTGTTTGACAAAACAAAAACAGTTGAATCCTTATTCAATATACGTGATATAGGAGTAGTCCTTGAGATTGAAAAATTGTTTGAAGACTGGTCTTATCAAGTAATTTTGATGAGATTAAGACAAGAATATGAAACAATAAAAGGACTAATTTTATCATCAGAAATTGAAAAAAAACACGGTCTCTCTCAACTGCAAAAGGCAATGCAGAAGGCTCAAAAATACTTCGGTGAAGAAACCGTAAATATTGCCTTGGATGTAACTCTAAGAGTTGGATTACACAGAAAAAAACTCAGGACAATCATGCTAAGTGATCATTACATTAAATACAAAATGAACATAGAAACACTAGATGGCCAAATGGAATTTTTAAACTGCCCAATTTTTGCCAGCCACAAATATATTTCTGATAAACTTGGAATACCCGATTCAGTATCTGCTCTTTTCTGTAAATATTTTTGTTACTCCCACGCCAAAGCAATGCTAGAAACAGTTATTCCCTTTCCCTTTACTCTATGGCACCCTAAAAGAATGGCAACTCATGGAAAATGTGATTTTTACTTAAAACTAGCATATTCACCATCAGCTGATCACAATAAAAAATTTATTCCTCTGGTACTGTCTTGGAATATCACTCGAAAATGCAATCTGAAATGTTCCCATTGCTACATAAATGCAACTACTAAAGAATTAAAAAACGAATTAACTACTTTTGAAGCAAAGAACCTAATAAATCAGATATCAGAAGTGAGTCGACCTCTCTTAATTCTTAGTGGAGGAGAACCCCTTTTACGAAGTGATGTTTTCGAACTCATCAAATATGGTGTCTTAAAAGAATTGAAAATGGGATTAGGTAGCAATGGCAGTCTAATTGATAGTAATGTCGCGTACAATCTTAAAAAAGCAGGGATATCCACAGTTTCGATAAGTTTAGACTCTTGTAAGCCTAACCTTCACGATCAATTTCGAGCAGTTGCAGGTTCTTGGAAAAAAGCAGTAAATGCTATTCAGGTTCTGCGGGAAAATAATGTACTGGTACAAGTGAATACGACTGTAACTCAACAAAATTATGAAGAAATAGACGAAATTATGACCCTTGCAGAAAACTTAGGCGTAGAGAATTTTCACCTTTTCTTTTTAGTACCAACTGGAAGAGGTACAAAGATGAGCG
>JAOZGY010000082.1 GCA_026015145.1 Candidatus Bathyarchaeota archaeon
TCTCTGGGTGGATTACCTAAAGTTAAAATGCATTGTTCAAACTTGGCTGCAGATGCTTTACATGCAGCAATAAATGATTATAAAGAAAAACAAAATAAAAAAAAGTGATAACAAAATGAAATCCAAATTTATAAAGTGTAACTCTTGTAGTTCTGAAATTTCGTCCGAGAAATGTGAGTTTGCAATGTACACTAAAGTTATTGATGGAAAAGAACATGTTTTCTGCTGTATGACTTGCGCTAAAGAATATGAACAGAAAAAAGCCGAGTAATCCTTGTTCTCAGTTTTTTTGTTATATGATCTACCGTTTCTTATTAATTCAACTAAAACCTTATATAACACTGTTATATAATAGAAGCTATGATAAACTTAATCTCAATTGAGAATTGAAATATATTCATTTTGCAAGGAGGTGAAAAGATGGTAGAAAATAAAAAATTGGCTCTTGTTGTGCAAAGTGGAACAATCGACAAGCTTTATTGCGCTTTCATTCTGGCTTCAACAGCCGTCTCTATGGATTGGGAAGCCCATCTTTACTTTACCTTCTGGGGTTTACACAGCTTAATAAAAGGTGCAATGGATAAGGCAACACTTCCAAGAGATTACAAAAATCTAGAAGAAGAAATGAAGAAAAACCTTGAAAAAATGAACTATCCTACACCGTACCAGATGCTTAAAAGACTAAAACAATCTAATTTATTCCATATTTATGCGTGTACACCAACAATGCAAATGTTTGGGACTAAAAAAGAAACTTTAATCCCCGAAGTTGACAAAATGGTCGGAGCTGCAACATTCCTTTCTATAGCGGCTGATTCTGATGTTACTTTATTTATTTAGTATTGATAGAAAACAAGGTTTTTCCTTCAATCTTTTTATTTGAATTATGGTTATAAAAATAGGAAATTAGATATGATTTCACCTGTAAATAAAGTTTTGATTAATGTCGTATTTTATGGAGCATTATATTAATGAAGAAAAGTTCAGTGTTGATTTTGGTTGCTGCAATTGCTGTTTTGATATTTTCATCATTTGTATACTATTTTATTTATGGCTTATCAATTGAGAATGAAGAGTTTTATGTAGGAATAGCTTTTTGCGGGAATACAACTCAAGAAGCCAAGTTACTAATCGATAGAATAAAAACTTATACCAACCTGTTTGTACTTCAATCTGGACCCATTAGTAAGAATAAAACTGCAATAAACGAAATTTGTGATTATGCCGTTAGTTCAGATCTTGATTTTGTTGTATTTTTAGGTTGGTTTGATTTTGATCATCCATGGCAAGTTCCTTGGCTAGATGAAGCAAAAGAACGATGGGGCGATCGATTCTTAGGATTGTACCTCTATGACGAACCTGGGGGTATTCAAGTTGACTATGATTGGACCACAACTTTTCATTATTTAAAAAATATTTTTCCGGAAATTTACTCATCATTTGAGCTTTATGTTGAAGGAAACTCAAATGTTACTGCTCTTCGAGACTATTCCGAGGCAACAAAAAGACATATCGATTATATTACCCGCGATTTGAGGATTGGCGAGTTATTAAATCGTTCAATTAGAGCAATAACCTCTGATTATGCACTTTACTGGTTTGATTATTTGGCAGGCTACGAGACTGTTTATGTGCAATTAGGATGGAATCATAGTACTGCGAAACATATTGGGCTTTGCAGAGGAGCAGCTAATGCACAAAATAAAGATTGGGGTTCAATTATTGTATGGAATGGTCGAGATGAGGCAAATAATCAGGCAGGTCTCTATAAAACTGGAGAAGAAATGTTAATAGACATGAAAATATCCTACCAAACTGGTGCAAAATACGTCATAATATTCAACTATCCAACCTATCCAGAAGATAATAAATATGGTATATTAACAAATGAACATTTTACTGCTTTAGAGGAGTTTTGGAATTATTTCCAACAAAATCCAAATGATTATGGACTAATAAGAGCAAATACTGCTTTGGTTTTACCTAAAGATTATGGATGGGGAATGCGTCATCCAGAGGACAGAATATGGGGTTACTGGGGTCCTGATGAGTTATCTCCACAAATATGGAACATCACTCAAGATCTAGTAGATAAATATGGTTTAGAATTAGATATTGTCTATGATGATCCTACCTTTCCAATAAAGAATAAATATGAAACTATTTATTACTGGAATCAGACTTTGAATTTAGACTAATATTATCTGTAGAGAACTCATTCAAGATTTTTATAAAAATTCTTTAATGACATGACAAATTGTTTATATCTATTTTTTATAGATTAAATTGATTAGGTGAATTAAATGGCTGTATCATCTGAATTTTTTACCGCTCTGTTGCTTTGGTTTGTTCGTGCTTTTGTTTCAAGTACGATTTGTTTATTGATCGGAATTATCGGAATAAAGAGTTTAACCCATATTACTACTAAAATTTCAGAATTCAAAACAATCAAAGGAAATCCCCTTGCAACAAGTCTTTTTGTTAGTGGTTTTTTAGTTTTTGCTGGGCTTGTAGTGTATGGATCAATGGTTAACCCCTTTTTCCTAGGTCAATCAGTACTTTTCGGCTCCTATTTTAATATGCAACGACTGCTTATTGTCGCACTTAGTTTTGTTGTAAGCTTATTTTTTGGTTGGTTATTTTACACAGTTTTTGCAAAATTAACTCCTTTTGGAGTGGATTTGGATGATATAAATAAATCCCCGGTTGCAGTTGGGATTTTTCTATTTGGATATGAAGTATTTTTAGGATTATTGATCTTTGGAAGCTTAATGATACCTCTGGGTTAGAAGAGGCAGATTGATGTACAATCCAGGAAAACTTATTATTATATCATTTTTTCTTGTTTTTTTTGCTTCTTTAAATTTAGTTTATGGACTTCCAAGTGGTGGTGAGTATCCTCCAGTTTTTACTTTGCAGGATGGCGAATGGTATGATAGTTGGGGTTTTAATAGAAACGTGTATTGGGGTGCTGATGGTTATCTTCCTAATATTGCTTATGAATCTCTTGGTGCGGATAAGGAATTAGCATATAACATAGGCAATTGGTTTAAAAGCAATTATAATCAAAAGGTTGAGAGAGCCGAAGCAATTTTAGATTATGTTCAAAGATGGACTGATTATGGATATGACATTGATAACGTAGTTAGAAATAATACGCCTCAAGAAGAATGGGCTTGGAATGCAGACGAGATGGCCCATATGTTCGATGAGAACCAAAATGTTGTTGCGATAGGAGATTGTGAGGACATGTCTTTTTTATGTTCAACTATCTACCTTTCAGCAGGTTTTGATGTTGCTATAGTTTCACCTCCTGCACACGTAGCTTTATTGATTTGGCTTCCGGAATATGATAATGCTAACTACTATTGGGATATTCCTGATGATAGTAGAGAGTACGGTTGGATTTGGGTTGAAGCTACTGGTGAAGCAAATCCTTTAGGGTGGACACCTCCAGATTTTGATGAAGGTGATTGGACCAGTTATCTCTTAACTGGTTCAGGAATTAATGTCGATTTTAATCCAAAATACCCTAAAGCAGAAGATGAAGTAATAGTACAAGTTCAGGTCGATAGCTCCT
>JAOZGY010000042.1 GCA_026015145.1 Candidatus Bathyarchaeota archaeon
TTACCTTAGAGGTAGCTAAACGCATAACATACTCCACAGCAAAAGCAAGCTTTGGTTTTAAGGATAACACAAATATAGGCTGGATATTTTGGCCAGCAATTCAAGCTGTACCTTGCTTTATTCACAAGAAACTAACTGGCGATAATGTTCCCGCTCTTATTCCTGCTGCAATAGATCAAGATCCTTATTGGCGGGTTACAAGAGACATAGCTCAAAAACTAGGATATCACAAACCAGCCCAAATTCATTGCCGCTTTCTTCCAGGACTTGGAACTGGAGGAAAAATGAGCGCTTCTAAACCTGAAACTTCAATTTTCACAATGGATACCCCAGATATTGTTAAACGCAAAATCTGGAATGCCTTCACCGGTGGAAAACCAACAGCTACAGAACAACGAAAAACAGGTGCTAACCCTTCAGTTTGTTCGATTTATCAGTACTTTTTTTACCTCTTTGAAGAAGATGACAAAAAACTCTTTGAAAGAGAATACAAATGCAAATCAGGAGCAATACTTTGCGGTGAGTGCAAAAAAGAGCTTATTTCTAGACTAAACATGTTTCTTACAGAACACCAAAAAAGAAGAGAGAAAGCAAAAGACGTGATTGAACAATACCACATTAAGCGATAAAAACCAAGCTAAGTGTAGATTTATGTTGTATGATTATGAAGCCATAGAAAAATTTCGAATTTCAGGTAAGATTCTCAGAGAAAGCAGAGAAGAATTAAAACCTTTTATTCAAGAAAATATCCCAATCATAGAAATCTGTGAGAAAGCAGAATCTCTTATCAGAAAAAAAGGCGGAAAACCAGCTTTTCCATGCAACGTTTCCATAAACGAAATTACCGCACACTACACATCACCACCCAAGGACAAAACTAAGATCCCCGAAAGATCATTAGTCAAAATAGACATGGGAGTTCATGTAGACGGATATGTAACAGACACAGCCTTTTCAGTATGTTTTAATCCAGAGCATATGATCATGGTTAATGCTGCTCAAGACGGATTACAAGCAGCAATAAATACTATCCACGCAGACATGTCAACCTCAAAAATAGGAACAATAATAGAAAAAACAATTCGAAACAGAGGATTTAGACCAATATCAAACTTAACCGGGCATTCTGTAGGAAGATACTTGATTCACGCTGGAACCTCCATACCTAATGTTCAACAATTCTCCTTTAAAAAAGTCAAAGAAGGACAAGTATATGCCATTGAACCCTTTGCGACTCTACCTAATGCTGAAGGTCGAGTTGAAAATTACCCCCAAAAAACTATCTATCGTCTGGTAAAAAACAAAAAAATGAAAAGTCTCTATGCCCAAAAACTACTAAAATATATCGATGAAAACTTCAAGACTCTGCCCTTTGCTGAACGCTGGCTTAAAAATGTCATACCCTCTAACCAACATAACCAAGCTTTTAATCTTCTATTAAAATCAAAGGCAATTTCAGGATACCCTATTCTTGTTGAAGCTAGCGGAAAAACTGTTTCTCAAGCTGAGCATACTGTAATAGTAAAAAAGGATGGTTGTGAAGTCCTAACTTAGATCGTAAAAGGCTTTTCTTTTTCTTTCACAATTTTGTAGATAGCTGTTATGATTTTGTTTTCATCACATTTATCGCATTTATCAAGTTCCTTAAACACGAAGTCTCCGCGCTCAAATTCCCTTACATTTTTAGTGTCACATTTTCTGCATTCTACAGTAGTCATGATTTTTGGAGTTTCGATCTTCATTTTTGCCATTCTTTTTCGTGATTGAACCAACACATAAACTGCCAATCCCATGGAAATAAATCCTATTGCAAGCAAATACAACGCTACGGTGTCGTTTTGCATTAAGTAAGCTTGTGCCCCAAAAATGAGTGCTATGATAGATAAAGCCAAAACAGTTAAGACGATCATTAATAGGAAAGTTGAAATCCTGGTTGCGGCATTTGATGAATTTTTGTTAATTGTTTATTCCTCCTATTGTCCTATTCCGATTGTGTTTCCAACTCCGACAATAATTATTTTATCGTCTTCCTTTGTCCTTTCAAGAACCACACTCTTGACTCGCTCTATAACACTATCAACTGAATCTGCAATTTCCTTTCTCATAGGAGAAACTGCATCTGCAATATCTTCTCTTACTATTACAGCATTTACTGGAATCTTGTATTTTACCAATGAATCTTCGATTTTATACTGATCTACTCCAGGACCACCAATTGCCGCTCCTATTCCTTCCGCTACCTCACCAACTTTCTCTCCTTCAAGTTTCAAACCTGCATCAACCATTATCACGGAAGCAATTTTCCCTTTATTTTCTTCGATAAGCTCTTTTACTGCATCACCGGGTTTACCTACATTACCACCTGGTCCCCTAGCCTTCACAACTAAGGCTGTACGACCTTCAAAAGGTATAGTTGCAACTACACAATCTTTTGGAACTTTGCGTGTTTTTGATCCATAAATGAGTTTTGCAGCAACTAATGCTCCAACACCATCACCAATGGGTTGTCCATAAGCAAAAGCCTTTAGTGCGCTAGAATAAGCCTCGGCTTCCTTCATAACTAACGGCAAGATCATCTGCAACTGCATTATAACATAAGGACTCAGTGTCTTTTTGCCTTGAATATAAAAATGGCGTACAACTCTGTAAATGAAATTTAGAGCCATTGCGGCCTCTAATGTGTTTTCTAGATTGTTTACTTGAACCTCGTCACTTGCTGGAGCCATAAGCTTCACCTCGTCTTTAAAACGAGAGTCTCTAACATCAAGAATGTGATCAAGTTTGTTAACGATACCTGCGGGATCCATGCTCTGGGGTGAAATTGTAAAATACTCCAAATACCTGTCAACCCTTGGAGAAGGATCTGTTTCTGGCTTGCCTATCTCTTTAATTGTTTCAATTGTGGTTTTTCTACCCTCCTCTTTAATAAGCTTCAATTTTCTAAGAGAATTCTCTACTTCTCTAATCATTACATACATCTGAATTTTTTGTCCATACAGCATTATAACTACAAAAAATAGCATGCTTGCTGCGTAGAGAAGCTGAGATACAATATCTGTTCCTGCTACAAAGGCCACTTTTTAATCACTTCACAAAAAAACTATTATCACTTGGTTATAAATGTTAACCTGAATTCGCCGAATAATTAAGTTAATAGGTGGGCTGCCAGCTTTCCCAGGTTCACGTGGCCGAAGACCACACTACAGCGGGGAACGGAACGCGGTTTAACTTCTGAGTTCGGAATGGGATCAGGTGGGACCCGTGCCCTATGACCGGCAAACCCAGCAATACACTACAGCTTTCCTTGATTAATCTTTCGCTTCCCAGTTTTAAAAAGAACACAAAAAACCAGATCAAAAAATATGCTTACTTCTTTATCTTTTGTTATCACAAATTAGGCATATATTTTTATTTTAGACCGTTAAATTAATCCAATCTGTAAAGGAAAGGGGCCGTAGTCTAGCCAGGCATGACGACGGGCTCCAGAAAGAAGCAACGGGTTTGCTGACCAAAATCGGGATGACGAAATTCTGGAGCGGTCTTAGAGAAACCCGTAGGAGCAGCCAAGCGCTGTTTCCGGGTATAGGTCGTCGGTTCAACTCCGGCCGGCCCCACTTCTCACAAATCCAATCAGAATTATGTTCTTATTTTCTGATTGAAAAGATCACAGTTTTTATTTTGAATAGTTGAATAATTTATTTAGACACTATTCTGGAATGCGTACCTTATTCTTCTTGGATATATTTTAAAGGCGAAATACTGCTTTAAAACCTTAGCAGCCTTTTGTTTTAAAAGAAAGGAGAAAAATGTTTGATTAATTGGACAAGTTTATTTGGATTAGGTGTTTTCTCTTTGGTTTTCATACTGATTGGCCTTGTTGTTTTTAGTTTTGTTTGGGTAAAATACTGCAAATAAATCCACTACTTAAAAAAACCATAGAAGTCAAAACCTAAACCTTTCTTAAGAAAATAGTGCTTTGCAATAAAAGTGAATTTCAAATTCATATATTTTTTATTAATTATCCAATAAAACTTGTAATTGTAGCCTTAGAGAATCCTACCAAATCTCACTTCAATTCGTTCTCTTCTCCTTTATTTTAAGGTAGGATCCTCTAAGTTAACATAAAAGACACTATAAATCCGCTTAACAAAGTTCTCTTTGATCAAAAAAATCAATTTTTTACATAGGACTTTTAGGTTATAACATATATAAAATTGGGTATGACCCAACAACTTTTGCATGGAAAACTCGCAAAGTACTATGACCGATTATACTCCTACAGAGACTATTTAGATGAAGCTATAAGAATCCAAAACTTGATAATAAAATACTCGCCCAAGGAACCCACCAGCATTCTTGATGTAGCATGCGGTACAGGACTTCATCTTAAACACCTAAAAGACGATTTCCAATGTACAGGTGTGGATATAAGTAAAGATATGCTAAAAATTGCCCGCAAAAACGCAAAAGGTATCACCTTCAAACAAGTAGACATGAAAAAATTAAAACTAAAAAAGAAATTTGACGTTATTACCTGTCTGTTAAGTTCGATAGGTTATTCGAACACTCTTGGAAACTTGAATAAAACCATTAAAAACTTCTATAACCACCTAACAAAAGAAGGGATAGTTCTAATAGAACCATCACACGCAAAATCATTCTATGTTTCAGGAAAACCAAACATAACAATATATGATGGAAATGACGCAAAAATAACCAGAATCAACATATCCAAAACTAAACCTACCACAACCCAATTAACCATGCATATAGTGGTTGCTGAAAAAGGAAAAGAAGCCAAATATTTTGTAGATAATCACAAACTTGGACTTTTTGGAATAAAAGACACACTAAAAACCATGAGAAATGCTGGCTTTAAATCCAAATTCTTAGCAAATGGTTTGATGACTGGACGCGAACTATTAGTAGGAATTAAAAGATAACAAGAAACCTAAAAAACTACAACAGTTCTTAAAACAAAAAGGGTTTAGGATCTGAAAATATTTCTATTTCAACTTAATTTCTTTAGAAGACTGCCATAATCCATGAATATTACATATAGATATTGCGAACAAAGTTCCAGGTTTATTTATTTTAATCCACGTTGACATGGCGTGATGAGCATATACTGCACCAGTATTAGGTCCTTGAACTGAAGCTCCATGAGCTGTAAATTCGTAATGACCCACCTGATAGGGAAATTTGTCCCCTTCGGGCTGGAAATATAATGAAATCCAGTTAATATGATGCTCTGTAGTGTTAGGATGAGCAACTTCTTTACCGATAGCAACTTTAACCTCAAAAACCTCATCTGCTGCAACAGCCTCCATGCAATCAATCACCGGTACATGTTTCTCTATTTTCCAGTTCGCTGTTCTAACTAAATCATCAATTTTCATCAAAATTAATCATCTCCTCAAGAAATAGACCAAAAATGCACATTTATGGATTTCGACTATGGTGAAAAATCACAAAAAGTTTCATTTTATCGATGGAATCAAAAAACTGCGGATGAACTGCCTAAAATTAAACATAAATCACAGTCTCAATTATCTTGAATCACAAAAATAAATGATCAAAAAAATCTGTTATTTCTATCCAAAGAATTAAATATTATATGGATTGCTAAAGGTAACTTATGGGCTTTAAAGAATGGATTATACCTCAAGACAAACTTTTCTTTAATCTTTTAGAAGAACAATCAGAATTAGTGCTAAAAGCAGCTAAATTATTTAAGAAAATGCTAGCCGAGCCAGAAAACTTTTCTACAAACATCAAGAGAATGAAACTCTTAGAACATGAAGGTGACGAAATTGTACACAAGATGATTCACAAATTGCACAAATCTTTCATAACACCAATAGATCAAGAAGACCTTGCAAATCTCACCTCTTTGTACGACGATGTGTTGGATTACATTGATTCAGTTGCAAACAGAATATTCATGTTTGAAATAAAAGAACCCGATGGCGTGATTAAAGAATTCGCTAGCTTAATTGAAAAACAAGTCACCGAAGTAAATGAGGCTCTTAAACAAGTACGCAAACTCAAGCAAGAGGAAATGGAAAAAAGATTCAAAAAAGTTCACAGCTTAGAGAATTTAGCCGACGACCTTCACGACAACACTATGGTTAAACTCTATAAAGAAAAAGATCCAGTCAAAATAATCATAATGAAAGAAATTTATGATTTTCTTGAAGAAATTACCGATAAGTGTGAAGATGTTTGCCTAGTTATTCAAGATATAGTTTTGAAGAATGCTTGATTCTATGATAGAACTAATAGTACTATTCGCTTTATTTTTAGCTATTATCTTTGGATTTTGGACTGGTTTTACCGATGCAGCTTATGCTACAGCAACAATAATTGCAACAAGAGCCGTAAAAACAAACCAAGCTATCATTCTCTCCACAATAGGTTCTTTAATAGGTATGACACTTTTTGGTTCTGCTGTAGCTAAGACGATTGGAACTGGGATAATTACTGAGGGAGCCGCTTCAGGAGAGGTTATTATTGCAACTCTGCTTGGTGCCTTAATTTTCGATCTAATATTCTCTTGGATCTACTCCTTACCTATTTCTGAAACCCATGTGTTAATTGGGGGATTAATAGGAGCAGGAGTTGCAGCAGGAGGATTTGAAATAGTTGAAATAGGCGGTATTATGAATAAAGTGATCATACCTTTGATTACTTCGCCATTTATCGCGATTATTGTAGCTTTTTCTATTACTGGTTTGATTATAAGGGCACTTAGAAATCGGGCAGCAAGTAAGATGAATCGGCGATTCAGACGTCTCCAAGTATTTGCAACTTTTTTGTTTTCAGTCACTGATGCTACAAATGATGCGCAAAAAGTTATGGGAATAATATCCATGATTCTGCTTTACTATGGGTACATATCAGAATTTGTGGTACCCTTTTGGGTCATTATCCTTTCTTATATTACAATAACCTCTGGTGTTGTGTTTGGAGGGTGGAGAATAGTGAAAACAATGGCAACAAAGATCACTCGTATTCGACCATATCAAGGCGCTGCAGCGGATCTATCTAGTTCATTGATTCTGGGTTCAGCAGCATACATGGGAATTCCAATGAGTTCCACACACGTTGCTAGTGGCACTTTATTGGGTGCTGGAATGACTCGTGGAGTCAAATCTGTTAAATGGGGGACAATGAGAAATATTATTTGGGCTTGGGTTTTATCTGCTCCTTTGGCTGCTGTTTTCTCTTATGTTCTTTACAATTTACTAATTTTGATCATATAATCAACAGTGATTTAAGCAAAATCACTTGATTTTGAAAAAGAGGTTAAGGCTAATAGCGGGCCCGGCGGGAATTGAACCCGTGACCCTCGGATTAAAAGTCCGATGCTCTGCCTTGCTGAGCTACGGGCCCTTTGAGTGTTTGTTTTCGTTCAAGGGAAAAACAAGAAAGGGCTTTTTTAGTTTTTCGATTGATTATCGAATAAAAAACATGTTTCTAATTTTTTTATGTAAGTTCTTCCTACAAAATTTTGAATTTTTGTTTAGTCACATATACCGTTTTTATCAGAGTGGAATCAAAAATAAATCTACCAGTCCTAACTTTTTCGCTTTACTTTAATTGATCTGATAATTTTTAAGAAAAATCTCCATTTTTTCTAAAAAACTTTAGGCTATCTTGTTAATACATTGAAAAAATTACACTTTTTAGTTATATAACCTTACTAAAATCATTGAAAATTTTAAACGCTTGCTCTTCATTTATTCTTCAAATCCCTTTGTTTTTACTATTTAGGGATATATGTACATGTTAACAAACGTTATTTTCCCTTTAAGGCTTAGAAAAAGTCAAGGTGTTAAATTTGATTTCATGGAAATACTCATTTAATAGATTAAACGAAGAATTTGAGATGGCTAAGAAAAAGAAGCAAGCTTTGGACAATTTATTCGAAACGGGACGAATTTCACAGACTACCCACGACAGTTTCAACAATGATATAAACTCCGTAATCACAGAAATTGAAAAACAACAAATCGCTCTCTTAAATAAAATGCAAAACACAACTCAAGAACTAGATGATCAAGTCAAAATATTGGAGTCGCTATTTACCAACTATGAAATACAACATGCAGTTGGCGAGATTGAAGAAGAAACATACCAAAGTGAAATACATCTTCTAAGTTCCGGACTTGAAACCGCTAAACGTGAACTAACAAAAATCAAGGATGCAATTTATCAACTAACGCCCCCCCTTGAACCCCAATCGGCTGAACCCGCAATTGATATTATTCTAAATGAAAATGAACTTTCAGAAGAAGCAATCTCAACTCTTGAAAACCCAGAAAACCTACCAGAAACAACAGAAGATATTGAATCTACCCCTGAACCATGCACACCAGAACCCAGCTTAATAATCGATGCGCCAATACCTGAAGCCCCAGAGATAGAAACAATAACCAATATTGACCAAGAACCACCACAGATAACTGATGAGTCTGTTCAGGTTGATGATGTTGTTCCTGAGGCTGTAGAGGGTGAGTTGCAGGTTGATGAGTCTGTTCAGGTTGATGACAATGCTCCTGAAACTATGCAAGAAGAAACACAAACAGACACACCAAACCAAGAAAACAAGACCACCACTGAGAATGAATCTGACGAATGGCCACAATTTGTTGAAGAACCAGTAAAATTCGATGATAGTCCAGAAATAATCGAGAACGAACCACTATTCATAGAATCAACAACCCAAACAAATGAAGATGCTCCACAAGAAACCATAACAGAAGAACAAGAAAACCTCACAATTGAAAATCTAAACGAGCAAAAAGACCAAATCGAAAACCCAACCGCAGTTACGGAAACAGAAGAAAATACAGAAAACACAGAACAATACTAAAAATATCCACTTCTTCTTATTTTTTTTATTAAATTCACCTATTAATAATAAAATATCTGTATTTTAATTCAATAATATCAACTTCTCTTATGAAAAATAAAAATACAATTTAACAAAAAATAAGAATCAGATCTTCTGATTTAAGGAATTACGAATTTTTTTTCATCGCTTATCAATAGGAACAAATTTAGTTCCATAAGCCCCTCTATAATTTGAAGTAGGACGAATCAAAACAGCATCAGCATACTGCTCTAAAATATGAGCTGTCCAACCAACAATTCTACTAGAAGCAAAAAACGGCGTAAAGAACACTTTTGGAATCCCCAAAGCATTCAAAACCAACGAAGCATAGAAATCCACATTAGGAAAAATCTTACGCTCCTTATGAACAACCGACTGAATAGCTCTAGCCTTTTTATATAAATCTGTTCGATCTATTCGCAAACACAAAGATTTACTAATTTTCCTCAAATGTCTTGATCTTGGATCCTCTTTTTTATAAATTCTATGACCAAACCCCATTATCTTCTTTCCATCAAAGAGCATTCCCTGAATATAAGCTTCAACCTCTTCAGGATTATCAACGTCAAGTAGCATATTCATCACTCTTTCACCTGCTCCTCCATGAAGTCTACCTCTCAGAGTTCCAATCGCTGAAACAACAGCAGAATAAACATCAGACAATGTACTAGCAGTTACCCTAGCAGCAAAAGTTGATGCATTAAGGCCATGATCTGCATGCAAAATCATAAAACGATCAAGAGCCTCTATTTCCTCCTTATCAGCTAGTTTTCCTCTAAACATAAACAAAAAATTTTCAGCAAATCCATAATCTTTCTTAGGACGAATTATCCCTTTATTCTTTCTCACTCTGTAAAGGCCAGCCACAATTGTAGGAACTTGTGCAATTAAACGTAGCGCTAGTTTCTTATTTCCAGACTCATAAGAATCTTCAAAAGCAGTATCATATTCGCTAAGACTAGATATTGCAGTTCGCAAATTCTCCATTGGGTGACCCTTTTTATTTGCACATTTCTTAATTATCCTGCTTGGAATCTTCATCTCAGAATTAAGCTCTGCCTTAATATTCTCCAATTCTTTCCTGTTAGGAAGCTTTCCATTAATGAGCAAAAATACTACTTCTTCAAAACAAACTCTTCCAATAAGACGATCAATATCATAACCCGAATAATATAACGCACCATAAGGATCAACAAAACTAATTTTTGTCTCACAAGCAGCAACATCTCTTAAACCACGAACATACCCCTTCTCAAAAGACATTCCCATCAACTTCACTACCAAAACGATAAACTGCCTCATTAAAGTTTAGATATTAAATCAACAAACCAAGAAAAAAATAACAAATACAATGTTACCCCCCCCAAAAAAAGGAACATATGTTCCCAAAAAAATTTTATATAAAATTCCAAAAAAACCTATTCTTAACGGATTGGGTAGGTGAGTTTTTGCAACTAACAAAATGGACATTGATAATAGTAAGTGTTTTAGTTCTTGTTATGGGTATTGCAGGCTTACCAGGTGTTTTAGATATGCAGACTGAACCGGAGTGATATGCAGTATTAAAAATTTATAGACATAGTAGCTATTGCTGTTCGATTTTTTGATAAAAAAGAATAAAAGAACATCCACAATTTTCCTCTTCTTAGTGAACTTTTTTTTAAAAATACTAGTTTATTGAAGATTTATTTTTCTAATTCATATTCCTACGTCACAACCTATTATTTATCTACTTTCATAGACCAAAACAGGGTAAACGCTTTGAAACATAAAACTCGAATAACACCTTTCTTAAAATCAAAAACAAAAGCAAACATGAAAATCGTTGCAATCGGCCTATCCACAATAGCAATTGTTGTAGTTGCTTTAGTTGCTAGCACACTAATTTTGACCCCTCAAAATCCTGAATTAACTCCACCAGAAGAAAACGATAACCCTTCAAACGAAGACAAAAACTCGTGGCTGTTTATTGGTGCCTACGCAAAATATAAAGGAACAACATCTCTTTTATCGATGAACTTTAACGTAGAAATGCGCCAAGAAGTCATTGACTTTAACACAACTCACGCTGAACTACTAACCTACCTTAGCTTAAACTCAGATTTTGGAGAGTCTGAAGAAACCAACACAACCGTTTGGATTGATCTTGAAGAAAACCACTACGAAATTGACGAATCTACATTAACTAACAAATATGAAACAACTGAAACCTTTGAAAAATTTGGAATCAGAGAATGCATAATCTACGAATACTCGACTGATGGACCCACGATATTTGTGTACATAGACAAGCAAATCGGATGGCCACTAAAAATGAACATAGAATTTACTGGTGAAGACGATGTAAACCTAAGCTTAGACATTGAATTGACAGAAACAAACATACCAGAATTAATGTAAAACTACACAATTCTTCCTTTTATTAAATTATTTTATTCTTGTATTTGTTTCTCAATTATTTCTTTTGCCTTTTGGATTGCTTCTCGGATTTTTTCTGGTTTGGTTCCTCCACCCTGAGCAAAATTTGCTCTTCCTCCACCGCCTCCACCAATTATTGGCGATACCTTATTAACTACAAAACAAGCATTAATCCCTTTTTTCACAGCAACCTTACCTGCCATAACAAGGATGTTAGCTGTTTTCTTGTTTGCCCCAAAAAAGAGTGCAACTGTAGCTTCATTTTGTTTTATTATCTCATTAGCTGTTTGAACCATTAGTTCTAGGTTGATCTTCTTTTCAAAATCACGCTCAATAATCCTTATGCCTTTAATCTTTTTGGCTAACTGAACTAACTTTCCTTGCTTAAGAGTTGCACTTTCTTTAGTTGCTAATTCTTTGATTAATTTACGATTTTGAGAATTAGCTCTCTTTAATTCTTTAACGAGTTTTACTGCAGTTTTATCTAATTTGTCCACAGGAGACTCTAAAATCTCTGAAACCTTCCATAACAATCCCTCATTTTTTTGGATGTTTGCTAATGCTTGAAGTCCTGTTGAATAACCTAAACGCTCTACTCCATCTTGGATTCGCTCAGTATAGACTATCTTAATAAACCCCATCTCTCGAGTATTTTTTAGATGGGTTCCACCACACGCTTCCACATCCCAATCTCCTGTTCTAACAACTCGAATATCTTTCCCAGGAACAGCACCACCTTGATAGAGTCTAAAACCATAAAGAGACTCAGCTTTATTTCTACTCATGGACGCTGTCTCAACTTCAATTTCTGCTAAAATAACCTGATTAGCAAATGTTTCAATTTTATGAATTTCATCGGGGCTTAATCGTCTATAATGCGTAATGTCAATTCTTGTAACACTAACACCTTTTTGCGCACCATGTTGCCACACATGATCACCCAAAACACGCCTTGCAGCTCCATTAATCAAGTGAGTTGCCGTATGAGCCCTCATTAACGCATATCTTTTATCCCAATCCAAAACACCATGAACAACAGTTCCTTTTTCAACTTCAATTGAACCTTTAATCTCATGTAAAACTACATTACCTTTCTTTTGTACATCAATGATATCAATTTTCTTTTTATTGACCAACAAAAATCCAGAGTCTGCAGGCTGACCACCACCTTCAGGATAAAAAGCTGTCCTATTTAGAACCAAATAATTTCCATTAATCACATTAAGAATTTTTGCTTCAAACTCTCTAATGTATGCATCATCATAATAAAGTAGATCAGTTGAAGGCAATTCATCGATTTTTATCTTCTCCTTTGCTAAGATTTTTTCTTCTTTACCTAGTTTTTCTGTTTGTAGATGTCTATTTGCAATTGATGCGTAGAAATCTGTGGGAATTTCAACTTTAACTCCCTTTTCATTAGCTATCTTTTTTACCATCTCTGGAGTAATTCCATGGGAATCATATAACTCAGATAGTTTGTTATTTGGAAAACTCCTTTTATTATCCTTAATTTCATCGACAATTCGCTCTATCTTTCCTCTGCCTCGTTTGATTGTGTCTTTGAATTTTTCTTCCTCAACTTTAATCATCTCTATAATTTCATCTTCTCTTTTTTTGATATGTGCATAATCTTTAGACCAAAAATCTACTTGCATTGATATAATTTTATAGAACATTTCAGGCTCCATCTTCAAACTCTGAAGCAACCGATAGGTTCTTCTAAAAAGCATTCTAGCCAAATAACCTTCTTTAATATTAGACGGCACAATACCTTCAGATAACAGAAAGCTTAGACATTTTGTGTGATCTGCAATGGCAAATGTGTTTTCAATTGGAGTCAAAATTTTCTCCAATTTATTCAAGGGTAAACCTACTCGTTCTGCAACTTTCTTTCTTGCAATTAATCTATTAGCATTTTTATCAATAGTTACCAACCCAGAATGCCGAGCAACAGATAACAATAATTTATCATCAATCTTATCCAAATTCGCCATTGAGAAGATCTTATCAAGCAAATTACCATAAATTGCATGAAAACAACTAGGTACACCTTGAGAAAGCCAAGCTAACCTGTCCAAACCATATCCAGTATCAACAGTTCGAATTGGTAATTTGAAAAACTTGCTATTTACTACTTTATATTGCATGAAAACTAAAGTTGCAACTTCCAGTCCTCGAATAATGCATTCAACATCGGGACCAGCATTTCCTCCTCCAACCCAAACACTTTCCTTGTAAACCACTTCTTCAGATTTAACGCCCAAGATTTCTGTCATGAATTTATGATGATACCTCACAGTATTGTCTTTCCAATACACTTCTTTGTCAGGATAATTAAACGCATGATGACCGCCCATCTCAAAAATTGTTAAATGCCGCCCAAATGTTGGGCCAGTATTAGAAATATCAACAAGACGAATACAAGGCTGCGCGATCACAAGAGGATTTGCTGGAGGAGGCACAATTCCATCAGTTACATATGGCTGAAAATCAATTATACTTGCATGAGTTAAATAGATATCCTCTCTCCACCTTGCGACCACAGGATAAGGTTTAATACGAGTATGATTTTGTTTTTCAAAAAACGATAGAAAAGCCTCTCTCATCTCAGAAAGACTATACCTCTTTAATGTAGGTGGATTATTAAGAAAACTATAACATGCACATCCATCAGATGTTGATTCTCCACACGTTTCTTGTTCAGAACCCTGAGCCCAAAAATATTCACCACAACTAGGACAGCGTCTTCTGCTAAATCCCTCTTCTATAAAAAAGGGAAGCTTGTACTCTTCTGCTGGGAAACTATTCAACATACCAGACATTACTTTTGTATCCTCTTCACCTTTAAGCTTTAATGGAGTTTAGCTACTTCCTGAATTTAAATTATTTCGCTCAATACTATAACGGCAAAAGGATTAATCAATTTCCTAAAAGATTGTTCATTTATTTTTATAGAATTAAAAAAACTTGTTCTACGGACCATGCCATTTATCAATTAAGTTGATTTTTTCTTGGCAGACTTTTTCTAATCCATATCTTCTAAGTGGCTTGGTTAAGTGTCTTTGTGATCTTGTTGATGTAATATAGAGTCCTTTTTTTAATTCTCTTTTAATTACTATCTTATCTTTTTGTTTGTTAGGATACTTTTCATGACACTTATCGCAGCGAAAACCTTTTTGTTTACCTAAAGATTTGAGCCTTTTTCCACATTTTGCACAAAAAGGATTTTGGAGTCTAATTCTTGGAGAAAGCAATAAAATATTGATTTTTTCAAGATTGATTGTAACTTGTTTAGTTGCGTTTATCTGTCGTACTGCTCCAAAGACTTCAACTTTGTCATTCACAATTAGCATTCTTGCAATTTTTCGTAGCAATCCAGTAGGTTCATAAGCTGCACAATCCACTTCACCACTTTTATCTTTGATGGAAAAAATCACATGACGCAAGGGTATAATGCGAGGATTTTTTGAGACAGTTCCCTTAATAACAACTGACTGGTAGGGTTTTATTTGACTTAATTTCTTTGCTTTTTTAAGGTGAGCGTCAGTACCTTGATTTGAACGAAAAATTATCCATCTCTCAGTTTTTTCATAAGATTTGACAAGTAAAAATGCTTTTTTTACGATCTGAGCTGACTCACCTCTAATTCCAAACAGAATCGGATCTGGTCCTCGAGGAGTAATAATAACTCTTTTCTTTTCTAAATCAACATTATTAAAGGTAAAAGGCTTTGTGAATTTATCCATCTTAAAAATTGATTTCTTATCCACGTCTCTTTTTTTGCCAAGATTTTTTATTTCACGATATGAAATTAATTCGTAAGTATGATCGCATTCAAGTTTTTCTCCAATTGCTCCCAAAGCCCCAATTAAGCCTCTACTATTGTTAAAACCTATGCTATCAATTCCGTATTTCGTTAAAAGCTTCCTTGCAGTCTTTAATCTTTCAACCCCTATTATGACCTTTTTAGCAAAATCTCTGATCTCTTGGGGAATATCTTTTTTATCAAAAAATACTATTCCAGGATTAGTGTTTTCACACTCTAAATCAGAATTTTTTTCTACTGCCCTTCTAGTAATTTCTTTAATTTTATGTTCTAGTTTTTGATCATACTCAAATCGAATACATAACGCACCATTACCTCGTGTTTTCCAAGGCACATTCGGGTTTAATCTAATTAAATTTGGGTAATCAATAAATTTTACATCTAAATTTTTAAGCTTCTCAACAAGCAAAGCAGCAATATAAGTGGTACAACCTCTCCTTGTTGAATCAGTATCATCAATTCCAATGTGCATTATCTGATTTTTCAAAAGATACTTTTCCCCAGTAATCCAAGATGTGATTTCAAACTATAAATCTAATAATGCATCTTGTATTGAATTATTCTTTTAAAAAGAAAAAAAGATTAAGTTATCTTTCTTCAACTACAATCATTGTTAATGTAGATCTAACCTTGTCAAGTCTTCGAACTCGCCATGTTACTATCTCTTTTAGTTTATCCATTGTATCTGCAGTTACTCTTGCCACTATATCATATACACCATAGACTGCGGATGCTTCATTAACTCCTTCGACTTTTTTTAATTCTTTTAACACATCAGCTTCAGAACCTATCTCGGTATTTATTAAAACAAATGCTGTAGGCATACAAACTCCTCGTATTATACTTTAATCGTATTACGCATTAAAGCATTTTCCCTCAACGGGACTTTACCCTAAATATCTTATATCCTAAGATCATTCACTTCATTTGCATCAGGAATAGTAACTAGAATTGTTCTATCAATTTTCTCTTTACCAAACTTCACTTCAATTTTGTAATTTTCTGCGTCTGAATAGAATGCTGTGAGTTTAGCTGCTGTTTCAATTGCTTTCTTGTTTTTTAGCCCTTTTAGAATTGTTGTTGGACTACCAATATCTGGAACTTCAAAATAATGATCCCTTTTAGCTTTAATTGTAACCAATTGTGTATTTTCTTGTTCATTTCTCCCTACAACAATTTTATTTCTTCCAAGGCGAAAGTGCCTCCCAATCTTTAGCAAAGAAACATCGTTAATTGAAATTTTTTTCTTATGATTAAAAAGATCATGTAATTTCTTAGCGTACTCTTTGCAAGTTAACAAACAACCTCCAGCAGGAGAAGGATAATACTCTATCCCAAACTTTTTTGCAAGCTCGATTTGTGGCTTTCTTGATCTTCCATTAATTGATAAGAGCTTTGATCTATCCACAAAACCCTGCTTTTCTATGTCTGTTTGGGGAAGCAGTTTTGCTGAGAGGGGCCTTAATATTTTATTAATTAAGTCTGTTTCTTTCTCAATTATTTTCAGAGCTTGTTTATGTTGAGACATGGGTCTCTCATTTAGAACCTCTCCAGTGAAGATAAAATCTGCAGTAAGATCTTTAGCGATTTTTTTTGCTCTTCTTAAAATATAAATTCGGCAATCGATGCATGGATTTAGATTCTTTCCATAACCATGCTTGGGACTGCGAAGCATTTTCAAATATGCACTTGCCACATCAACTTTTTTTAAAGGAACGCCCAATTGTTTTGCAACCTCCTTTACGCCCTTCAATCCATCAATGCAAAAACAAAAAGGATTTGAAAAATGCAAAGCTACGACATCAATACCTTGATTTAAGATTAATCTAGTAGCTAAAATGCTATCTAATCCACCAGAAAACATTGATATTGCTTTAGTTTTTTTCATATAGAGCGCTAACCAGCTACTTGTTCAATTAAAACTTTACTATTCTTAACAATTTGAAAGCTCTTTTTTAATAATAAGCTTTCTTAGATCATAGAATGTTAATCCAGGTTTGCTATGATTTGTAAAAATGAAAATTAAAAATTTTTTATATAGTGCTAATATGTGGAAATTCTCTAAGCCATGGTTTTTGATTT
>JAOZGY010000084.1 GCA_026015145.1 Candidatus Bathyarchaeota archaeon
GTTTTTACTTAACAAAAACCTTATATGTGTCTCATTCGTGAGACACATACATAATTTAAACAAATCTCAAAATGAGATTAATCTTGAAAATTCAGAATTAAGGTGAGAAATATGAAAATTAAATTTGATTTAAAACCAGGAATTAACCACATATTCATCCCTGTGTATATAAATGGCAAAGGTCCATATAATTTCACTTTGGACACTGGTGCTCAGAAAACAACAATATCATCAGCTTTAGTAGAGGAACTAGGATTGGAAACAGAAGAGATTGTAGGAGAAAAATATGAATCTTTAAAGGAAAAAAGGAATCTAAAACGAACCGAAGCTAGTTTAAGTGTAGGTTCAGAAGAATTAATTACAGATGATGTTTGGGCAATGGATCTTGCTTTTTCTACAAAAGTAAGAAAGAAGAAAATGATTCAATCCTCTGAAGATAACGGCAATGAAGTTAAACGTGTTGCTCAGCCAGCCATACAAAAAATGATTAGAACAACTGATTCAGGTGAAAAAGTAATTCAACCCACTAGAGGGGTGATTGGTTATTCCACTTTGAAGAATTATCTTTTATCTGTCAATTATCGCACTAAAATACTCCAATTAGAAAAGAGTAATACAGGTTTCACACACAAAAATCAAGAACAGCTGCAGAAATTTGAGTATATTAGTAATACTCATCTTGTTGGGATTCCAGTTATGATAAATGATGATGGACCATTTCCATTTGTTTTAGACACAGGTGCAGGAGGTACAACAATCAGTAAGAAGTTACATGAAAAAATGAATTTACCGCTAAGAGATATTGCAGTCAAAGTTGTGGGAGTATATGGAGCTCAAGAAACCAGTATGGCGATAATAGATCAAATGAAAGTTTCAACGAATATCTATGAGAATGTTAATGCTGTTATAATTGATGAGAGCACTATTGGTCCAAGAGCTAAGGAAATCGAGAATGGCATTCTAGGTTACAACATATTCAGAGAACGCGAAATAATTATTGATTATATCAATCAAACCTGTGCAATAATCTAACAGGAGTGTGCCTATATGATAGCTTCAGATTTAGAGAAACAAATTTCTAGAATACCTTTGGTAACCAAAATTATTAACACTGAATCATGTCTTCTTATCTACTCCTATTTTACGCTTTATGGTAAAACAACCCCAGTAGAATTAAGACAGAGGATCAATCTTAGTAAAGCAACAGTATTTAGAAGTTTAGCTCTATTAACAGAAGCAGGAATTGTTACTAAAGAAATCAATGACCAGATAGCGGATAAACGTTTTAGTATTGAATATTATATCTCTGAAACTTTAGAAGAGTTCAGCAAAGTTACTGTTTCGAAGGAAATTAAGAAATATGCAAAAACACAAGGAAAGCTTAGAATACTTGAAGACTGGTTATCCCAGCTAGAATTCTTACCTTTAGTGCTTAATCGGTTAACTTCGCAATTGATGATTTCAGTTTGTGATGACCCATCAAGTCAAAAAAGAGAGAAAAAACAAATTATCAAAACACTGGTTTTCCGTTTAAAGGAAGAAGAAAATTATGCTGAATTCCAAGAAAAACTGAAGAACTTCATGAGAGAAATAGATGCAAAACATTCCAAAAGAAAGAGAAACATGAAGCAACCAATGAAGAACCCAGTAGCTTTTTCTATCAGTGTTGTAGCTTTTAGTGATGATTTAGAAACAATTTGTGAAGATAGTGTTGTAATAAAAAAAAGAACAGAATTATGATTCATCAAAACGAAGATTAACTAGTTCAAATAATGAATTGAAAAAGAAAATAAAGAAATAATTAGAGAGATTAGGCTTCATCTTTTTTCCGTTTCAATCTTTCTCCTTTAAACGTTTCAGGATATAGTACCATTCTCGTAATAGTTAATATCGGCATGAGAATCCACAGAAGATTTGCTAGTATAACTACGTACCATTGAGGATTCACATAGTCAGTAAATTCTACAAACAAGATAATGGTTACATTTGTCAACATAATTGATGACCAGATTATACTTGGAATTCTAATCCAATTCTTTCCTCGAATAAAAGCATAAGCTGCCACTGCATAAAACGGACCAAATAAAACTATGTCAATCCAGATTGTAGCTCTCCACCAAGTTGGTCGTTCTAGTAGAGCAGGATCAAAATTCGCTCCAACCCAATGATTAAGATCTACAATGAATTTTGGTGGCCAAATAGGATAAGTAAAAGCTGCTGTTCCATATGTACTATGGTCAAGAACGACGACCTGTTCAATATCAAACATGTAGGATATAAAGAAGAAGTTGAAAATGTAAAACACAATCAGTGTTATATCAATAATCTTTCTTGCTTTATCTCTTTCTCGTAAAGGAGTTCCATTATTCATGATGTTTCACTTTTTAGATTTTTTTGTTTATTTATTGATATGTATTTTATCTTCCCCATACATTTTCTTAGCAATTGATCCCATAATTCTTGTTCTTGTTTTTGAGGGTAAAAAGCTATGAACAAACCAGATTATTAGATTATTAGAAAAACCTGGAATAATCCGGGGTTTATTCTTCACTAATCCTTTTATTGCTGCTTTGGCAACCTTCCTGGGTTCCATAGCTTTAGGTATTAGAAGTCCCTTGGTTGGTTCTGAACTAAGAAGATTCGGAGTATTTGTGACACCTGCTGCACAGGCCATAACATGTACATTGTGGTCTTTCATTTCATACCATAGCGATTCAGCTAGATGCAAAACGTAAGCTCTAGTTGCTCCATAGTGAGTATGAATTGGGGATCCATGCATACCGGCCATAGAAGTCATTAGAATAATCCCTCCTCTACCTTTATCTTTCATTTTCTGACTAAAATAATGAGTTAAGGATAGAGAACCCTTGCAATTCAGATTTAATACTTTCAGATGTATATCCAAGGAATGATTTGTGAAAAGACCAATTGGACTTAAAGCTGCATTATAGACTAATAAACCAATATCTAACTGATCAGTCTTTAGTTTAACTTGTTCAAGCATATCTTCTGAATTTAAATCTAGAGGAAAAACCATTACTTCAATTTTAAATTTCTGTTTCAATCTCTTAGCAATATTTTCTAACAATTTTTCTCTTCGTGCAACAAGAACCAGATTTAATCCTTTACTCGCTAATTCTTCAGCAAAAGATTCTCCAATTCCTTCTGATGCACCAGCAATTAAAGCCCAAGGTCCATATTGGTTAGTAAAAGTACCTGAGGGGGAAGACATACGTTTTGCACAGACAACTTACTTTTAAAATTTCCCAATATTTTATTTCCAGAATTCCTAAAATGCAAATTTTCCAGTTATTTTCATTCGAGAAAGCTTTATTACAAAATTTAGTAGTGTACAATTTTAGTTTAAGAATTCTAGAAG
>JAOZGY010000126.1 GCA_026015145.1 Candidatus Bathyarchaeota archaeon
AAACCAAGAGAGTACGTAGATTTCATTATTTAATAATAATCGATTTAGATTTAAACTCAAATCAAACAGACTATCTAATCAAAAAAATATTGCCTAAGATAGCAAATACGAATAAATACTTCAATCCTTAATAAACGATTTTCGAGAAGAAGAAAATATTTATCTCAAACAATAGTAATTAAAATAAAATATTAAATCTTAAAAATCCTTATAAGCTTAGATATTTTACTTTTTTCTCTCTAATTAATGAGGCAACATCGTGAAATTCGAGTTAACTACTACTTTTCAGGTTTCACCGGGACAAAAGAAGGCAATTGATACACTTTTGAATAATTTTGACAAGAAGAAAAAGCAAACACTTCTTGGAATAACTGGTAGTGGAAAAACATTTGTTATGGCAAATATAATCAATAAGCTTCAAAAACCCACTCTTATACTTGCCCACAATAAAACCTTAGCTGCTCAACTTTACTCCGAATTAAAAGATTTTTTCCCTAATAATCGTGTTGAATATTTTATTTCTTTTTATGATTATTATCAGCCTGAATCTTATATTTCAACAACAGACACCTACATCGAAAAGGATTCTAGTATTAATGAGCAAATAGAAAAGATGCGGATGCATACAGTTTCTAGCTTATTGAGCAGAAATGACACGATCGTTGTGGCTAGCATAAGCTGTATTTACAACTTGGGAAGCCCTGACGATTTTAAGAACATGTCAATCGACTTGACAGTGGGAAAACAGTTGAGTAGACGAGATCTTCTTCATAATTTGGTGGATATGCAATATGAACGAAATAAAATGGTCCTTGAACCAGGAAAATTTCGAGTAAGAGGCGATGTTATAGATATTGTACCAGCTTACGAAAAAAATATTCTGCGTATTCAACTTGAATCAAATCGAGTTAAAAAAATAAAGGAAATTGATCCAGTAACAGGCGATTTGAAAACTTCAATTGATCAAATCGTTCTTTATCCCGCAAGGCAATATGTAATTCCAGAGGAGAAACAAAAAGAAGCTCTAAATCAAATCCAATTAGAACTAGCAAATCGTTTACCTGAACTTCCTCTTCTTGAATCTCAGAGGCTAAAACAAAGAACTAATTATGATATTGAAATGATTAAAGAAATGGGATATTGTAAAGGAATTGAGAATTACAGTAGACATTTTGATGGACGAAAACCAGGTGAGCCCCCATATGTTTTAATTGATTATTTTCCTAAAAATTTTCTTTTAATAATCGATGAAAGCCATCGCACAATCCCACAAGCTCGCGCCATGTATAATGGAGATTACTCAAGAAAAAAAAGCCTCGTTGATTTTGGTTTTAGACTTCCAAGTGCTTTTGATAATAGACCTCTTAAATTCGAAGAATTTGAGAAGAAAATGAGAACAACCCTTTTTGTTTCTGCGACTCCTGGGGATTATGAACTTGTAAAAAGTGTAAAACCAGTTGAATTAATTACTAGACCAACAGGTCTTCTTGATCCAGTAGTGAAAATTCATCCTATTGAGGACCAGATGAAGCATCTGATGAATGAAGCTAGAAATACAATAAAACAAGGGTTCCGGGTTCTAATTACCACTCTTACAAAGAGGATGGCTGAGGATCTAACTGATTATTTAGTTAAAGAGAGTTTTCGAGTTAGATACATGCATTCTGAAATAGATAGTTTAGATAGGATTGAGCTAATTAGACAGTTAAGAATTGGAGAATTTGATATTCTTGTTGGGATAAATTTGCTGCGTGAAGGTTTGGATCTACCAGAAGTAGCTACGATCTTCATTCTTGATGCTGATAAAGAAGGATTCTTACGAGATGAAAGAAGTCTTATTCAAACAATTGGTAGAGCATCAAGAAATGCCAACGGTAGAGTCATTCTTTATGCAGATGTGAAAACTAGATCAATTAACAGAGCAATGGAGATAACTGCTTACAGACGCAAGTTTCAAATCAGATACAATCAGAAACATCAGCTTACTCCAAAAACTATTGTGAAGAAAATTTCTACGAAAAAAGGAAAAATAAAAGGTACAAAACATTTGGCAAAAACTGATATTCAATATAAAATAATCGAATTAGATGCTAAGATGAGAGCAGCTGCAGAACGGTTAGATTTCGAAGAAGCAATCGAATTAAGAGACACAATTGAGGAGTATAAAAAAGCATTTTATTATAAAACAAAAAAGCATTCTAGTCAAGGAAAAAAGACAAAAAGTATTCAAAAAAGTTGAAATGTATCGATTTTATTGATGCATTTATAGATGTAGAAAAATAATCTGGTAGAACTTATGTTTGATTCGATTTCGGTTAAAGGAGCGCGAGAGCATAATCTTAAGAATATCGATGTAGTTCTACCCAGAAACAAATTTATCGTAATCACTGGAATATCAGGATCTGGTAAGTCAACTCTTGCATTTGATACAATCTATGCCGAGGGTCAGAGGAGATATGTTGAGAGTTTATCTGCTTATGCTCGCCAGTTCTTGGGATTAATGGATAAACCAGATGTAGACTCAATTGAAGGTCTTTCTCCAGCGATATCTATAGAACAAAAAAGCACAAGCAAAAATCCTCGTTCTACGGTAGGAACTGTTACTGAAATCTATGACTACTTAAGGTTGTTATATGCTAGGATAGGTACTCATTATTGTCCAAGATGTGGAAGTTTAATTCGTCCACAGAGTCCGGAAAATATTTCTAATTTATTAATGTCTGAGAAAGACCAATTAATCACTATTTTAGCTCCCACAATTCGAGGAATAAAAGGAACTCATGAGCAAGTTTTGAATGATCTAAAAAAGCAAGGTTTCACAAGAATTAGGGTTGATCAAAAAATCTATGATTCAGATTCAATAACTGATGAAGTAAAGTTGGAACGTTATGAAAAACATTGGATAGAAGCAGTTATTGATACTGTAAGAGTTGAAGAAGAAGAACGATCAAGAATTGCTGAAGCTGTGGAGTTAGCTTTGCAAATTGGTAAAGGTACATTGATTGTTATAAAAGGAGAAGAGGATGCCTTTAAGAAAAAGTCAGAATTGGAACGATTTGAAGGAGAGAATGTTTTTAGTACCTTTGGTGCTTGTCCAAATCATCCAGAAATTGTATTTGAAAGTCTTGAACCTCGAATGTTTTCTTTTAATTCACCTTTTGGCGCTTGTTCTGCTTGTCATGGTCTTGGAGAAGTCTTTGAGATTTCTGAGGATTTAGTTTTACCAGATAAAAGAAAATCAATAATGAATGGTGCTCTTGCAGTATATGGTAAGATGGATCTTAGTTGGAGAGTTCAGCAGCTTGCTTTAGTTGGAAAAAAGCATGGATTTGATGTCTTTAAACCAATTGAAGAGTTCACAGAAAAACAATACAATGTTCTATTATACGGAGATAGAGAGCCAATTGAAGGTAGCTGGTCAAATGGTGCAAATATGTGGATGAAAAAAGGCTGGGAAGGTGTGATTCCCCAGACAATGAGGCTTTATCGTCAAACAGAAAGTGAATGGAGAAAAAACAGCATTGAAAAATTCATGAGATCTTCTCAGTGTTCAGTATGCAAAGGAAAAAAACTTCAACCAGTTGCCTTAGCAGTTAAAATAATCGGAAAAAGCATTATCGATATTACAGATCTTTCAATTGAACAAGCTGTCAACTTCTTTGATAAACTTGAACCTCAATTAAATCAAAAAGAATTAACTATTGCAAAATCTGTTCTCAAAGAAATCAATGAAAGATTAGGTTTCTTAAAAAATGTAGGTATTGGATATCTTACCTTATCCAGAGCAGCTAGAACTCTTTCAGGAGGAGAAGCTCAAAGAATTCGATTAGCCACACAAATTGGGAGTAACCTTATGGGTGTATTGTACATTTTAGATGAGCCAAGTATTGGTCTTCACCAAAGAGACAATTTCAAATTAATTAACACTCTTCATAGATTGCGTGATATTGGAAATACAGTTATCGTCGTAGAACATGATGAGGAGACTATTCGTAACGCTGACTACATTGTTGATATGGGTCCTGGAGCTGGAGTTCATGGAGGCCAAATTGTCGCAGAAGGAAATCTTCGACAAATAATGGATAACAAGAACAGCATTACTGGCAAATATCTATCTGGAAAACTAAACATTAAAGTTCCTCAAAAAAGAAGATCTCCCCAAGATTTTATAACCATTAGAGGAGCCAAAGAGAATAATCTAAAAGAAATTGATGCACACCTCCCCACAGGTGTTCTGTGTGGTATTACAGGTGTTTCTGGTTCAGGAAAAAGCACACTTATGAATCAAACTCTTATACCTGCATTGAAAAACGATTTTGGGTTAAGAGTTGACAAAATGGGTAAACATCTTTTAATAGAAATCCCTGAACTTATAAAAAATGTAATTGTAATCGATCAAAGTCCAATTGGAAGAACACCTAGGAGTAATCCTGCAACATACACTAAAGTTTTTGATGAAATAAGAAGATTATTTGCTTCAACAAGGGAAGCAAAAACTCGTGGCTATAAACCTGGCAGGTTCAGCTTTAATGTAACGGGTGGACGATGTGAAACCTGTCGGGGTGATGGAGTATTGCGCATTGAAATGAATTTTCTCCCAGATGTTTATGTCCAATGTGAAGAATGCAACGGAAAACGCTATAATAAAGAGACATTAAGCGTTTTTTATAAAGGAAAAAACATCGCTGAAATTCTTAATATGACAGTAGAGGAAGCAACTAGCCTATTTGAGAATATCCCTCGGATCCATAGAAAACTCAAAACACTAATGGATGTTGGACTTGGATACATAAAATTAGGTCAAAGCTCAACAACACTTTCAGGAGGCGAAAGTCAAAGAATCAAGATTACTCGGGAACTCAGTAAACATAAGTCCGGTCATGTAATCTATTTATTGGATGAACCCACAACTGGTCTACATTTTGATGATACAAAACGGTTAATTACAGTACTAAATAATCTTGTGGAGAAAGGAAACACTGTATATATTATTGAACATAATCTCGATGTTATCAAAAACTGCGATTATCTTATTGATCTAGGTCCAGAAGGCGGCGATTTTGGGGGCCAAATTATGGCTGTTGGAACCCCTGAACAAGTTTCAGAGGAATACAAATCGTATACTGGAGAATTTCTAAGAAAATTTCTCAAGACTCATGAAATGAAAATTAAGGTAGCGAAAATTCAATAATGATTCAACTATCTGATCCTTCAGATTTTAAAAGTAAAAATGTTCCCATAGATCCAGGAGTATATCTTTTTAGAGATGCTGAAGGTGACTTGCTATATATTGGAAAAGCTAAACAATTAAGATCCCGAGTTAGAAGCTATTTTACATCTTCAAAAAAACCATTAAAAACTCAGCATCTTTTATCCAAAATAAAGAGTGTAGATTGGATTATTGTTAATAACGAGACGGAAGCTCTTCTTTTAGAAAATAGATTAGTAAAAGAGAACAAACCAAAATACAATATTGATTTAAAAGACGCTAAAACATTTGCGTATATTTCTCTAACAAAAGAAAAATTTCCTCGGCTATTAACTTCCCGTCGAATTTCTAAAAAGCTAGAATCTTTTGGACCATACACTGATGGATTTACCCGTCAGGATCTTCAAAGACTTGTTGTAAAAGTCTTTAAACTTAGGGTATGCAAAAAACTTCCTAAAAGAGCTTGCTTAAATTTTCATATTAACTTATGTACAGCACCTTGTATAGGACAAATCAATGAAAAACAATATGGAATTCAGGTTGGAAGGGCCCGTTCTTTTCTTAAAGGAAATTACGAAAAAACAATAAAAGAACTTAGAATACAAATGCAATTTGCATCGGAACAAAAGAATTTTGAATGTGCAATTGACCTGCGAAATCAAATATCTTCAATTAGTCTTCTTTCTCAGAATCAAATTGTTGATAAAGAAAGATTTTTTGATCAGGATGTTATGGCTTTCAAAAGAGTCGACGAGAAACTACTAGTAGTTCAGATGAGCGTTCGAAAGGGGATTCTTTTAGGAAAAAAAGATTTTTCTTTAGATTTTCAATTAAATATCGAACAAGACTTTCTGAAAGCTTTCTATAGCACAAACAAGATACCATACGAAATTCTTCTAAATCAGTCCTGCTGGAGTGATAGGGCTGAAAAAAAAGCCTTGGAAGCTTTTCTTTCATTAAAAAGGCTGGCTCCAGTTAAATTATTTGTTCCTCGTCGATCTGAAAAACGAAATTTAGTAGAATTAGCAGAGAAAAATCTTGATCCTTCTTTAGAAAATAATAATTTATTGCTGGATTTGCAAACTGCTCTTAATCTTCCTTTACTTCCTAGAATAATTGAATGCTTTGATATATCAAATCTAGGTCAAGAACATGTTGTATCTGGGATGGTTCGTTATAAAGATGGTAAACCCGATAAGAGTAATTATCGAAAATTTAGAATCAAAACTTTTATTGGACAAGATGATTTTGCAGCTGTAAATGAAGTTGTTTCTAGAAGATATACTCGATTAAAACAAGTTGGAGCTATTATGCCTGATTTGATAGTGATTGATGGTGGTCTGGGTCAGATAAAAGCTGCAAAAAACGCTTTAGATTTATTATCGTTAGATATTTCTATTATAGGTCTAGCTAAGGGAAAAGAAGAGATATATCTTCCAGATTCTTCTTCACCGCTAAGTTTTAATCCAAACAAGAAAATGATGCGCCTCTTAAGACAAATTCGGGATGCCGCCCACGTTTTTGCATTAAGTTATAACCGAAAAAGAAGACAGATGAAACTGAGATCAGAATTCAAGGCTATTTAATATCTTACAAAAAGTTAGTTATTCATTAATTTTATTGAAATAAACCAAGAGAAATGTATTAAAATAATATGTGTTTAATCGAAGACAATCTTTTTATTGTTGTGTTAAACTTAACTTTGAATCGTTAGAATTAGGATGAATTAGGATGCCAATTTTGAAAGGAGATTTTATTTCACTAAATTATACCGCTAAGGTTAAAGAGACTAACGAAATTTTTGATACAACTTTTGAAGAAATAGCTAAAAAAGAACAGCTCTACAAAGAAGGTGAATTATACGGACCTAAACTCATAGTTGTTGGTGAAGGTTGGGTGCTAAAACCGCTGGATGAAACTTTATTAACTATGAAATTAAGAAAAGCTCAAACAGTTGAAATTCCACCTGAAAAAGCGTTTGGTCCAAGAGATCCAGATAAAGTAAAGCGTGTTCCACTAAAACATTTGACCTCAAAAGGAAAGACTCCTGTTATAGGTATGCGTATAGATTATAATGGTAAAATGGCGACTGTTCGAGCAATCGGAGCAGGTAGAGTTCTTTTAGATTTTAATCCTCCTTTGGCTGGGAAGACACTTATCTATGAAGCTGTTGTTGATAAAAAAATTAAAACTAAAAAAGCAAAAATCCAATCCCTGATTCATAGAAGAATCCCATTAGCAGATCAGACAAAATTCGTAATCGCTCTAAAACAAAAAGTCTTGACAATCAACATGCCTGAAGACACTTTTTATATTGAAGGTATTCAAATTTCAAAAAGAGGTATTGCAATGGATATTCAAAGGCTTATAGAAGGTGACTTACAAATTGATTTCGTTGAGACTTTCAAATCATCACCAAAAGAATCAAAAACTAAAAAGAAAAGCAAAACCTGATAATACTCGAACATTGCTAAATTAAACCAAGTATTCTTCAATAAATAAGGGAATAAAGTGTAACTAATAGCAAAGCTACTTTTTATATTCGTCTTGGTTTCCTCTATAAATTATGTCTATTTTGGTTGTTTGTTTAATGAGATATAGCAGATTGCAAAATGCTTTTTTCTTTCTATAGGTCTATTAGAAACAAAAAATTGATAAGATCTGTTGGTTGTCAATCTTGAAATGGTACATAGAAGAGGAAACTAAAGAATTAAGACAAGCTTTAGAAAAAGAGATTCTAGGCTGGTATAAAATTACATTCAAGAAAATGTTTGGTTGTCCTTGTTATCTTGCTAATGGTAAAATGTTTGTTGGATTAATTACAAAAGGAGTGGTTATTACTAAATTAGATGAGTCTGAACGAAAAGACCTAAAAAAAATTCGGGAGACTTACCCCTTCAAAGTTGGAAAAAAAATCCTGAAGAAATGGGTTTGGTTAATAACGGATTCATCAAATCTTAAATCCATATTACCTTTTATCGAGAAAAGTTATGAACGTGCATTAACCGAAAATTAAGATACATTTATTGAAAACAGTTTTTAGCAAGAGCTAAACCATAGAAACTTTGTAGTTTTGGCTTATTGATTAAGTAAAAAATCCTTCTAGTTTTGATTGTTTTCTTTTAGTTTTGTTCTTAATCTTTTTTTGGGTTTCAGATAATAACCCCAGTTTTTCAATTAAATATAAACAATTCTCCGGTGCGTATCCATGATAGTGATTGTTGAAGTACCCATAAACTATTTTTACGATCTTGGCTGTTTCTTCAACTTTTGGTATCCATGGATCAATTTCATCTTTGGAGTATCTATAGTCAAACCAAGGTCTCTTTCCTTTGCCGTGCCATCTGAAATAAGCAAAGTCTGTTGTCAAATGAATGTCGGGAGGTAGTAGTGGCTCATCAACTATTGTATAAGCGATATTATATTTCTTGAGAAGATCCCAAGTTTCACTTCTTACCCAAGATAAATTTCGAAATTCCACTGCGAATTTAAACATTGGATCTAAAAGATTAAAAAAATCTTCTAAGTTTTCAAGATTGTAAGAATAGCTCGGTGGAAGCTGAATAAGAAGACATCCAAGTTTTCCATTTAATTGAAGAGGTCGCATTAAATCTAAAAAACTTCCCAAATCATTTTTTACGTTACCTATAAGCCCTAGTTTCTTATCGTGAGTAATTATCTTAGGAAGTTTAGCTGAAAAAATAAAATCAGGAGGTGAATAGCGCAACCATCCTATTACCATTCCCTTTGAAGGATACCGGTAAAATGTTGAATCAATTTCTACCGTTTTAAAAATGTTAGAATAAGCATTGAGTTTTCTTTTTTCCCCTTTCAGATAGAATTCTCCTTCCCATTCGGTGTAACTCCACCCGCAAGTTCCTAATAAAATATTTTGTTTATGCAACAGGTGCTCTCCGCTCTGTAAAATACAAATTCATAACTTTTATTTGGTTTTTTGGGTCTTGAAGGATTTTAGCTTAGAACAAAAATAACTATGATTTAGAAAATCTCTGCAGGCAATTATTATATTATACCGGTTGTTTTAGCTGCTTTTTCATATCCTTGATAGTCAAGGTCTAGTTTATGAAGGATTGTATACCTTTCAGGTCGTATTTTTGGTGCCATTTCCAATGCTTTAATAATATTTTTGCTTCTTACTCCTAATTCTTTTGCGGTTGTTGGTGCTCCGATCTTTTTTAGGGTATTTTTTATTTGTTTCCAGTTTGCATTATGTAAATATGCAGCTAAGATTGATCCAACACCACATTGCTCACCGTGCATCGCATGAGGACAATCAATTATATCAAGAGCATGACTAAACAAGTGCTCAGAACCACTACATGGACGACTGCTGCCAGCAATGCTCATGGCAACTCCGCAGCTAACTAAAGCTTCAAGAAGTAATCGTAATCCTTCATGATTACCAGGTTTAATTAAAGAAGATTTTTCTATTACAAGTTTTGTACTCATTAATGCTAAGCTAGCTGCGTATTCTCCGTAATATTCTTCTTTTTCTGAATGTGCTAGCCACCAGTCTTTTACGGCCGTGTACTTAGCTATGACGTCTCCGCAACCACTTATAATATAGCGCCATGGTGATTGTGCTATTATATCAATATCAGCAATTATTGCAAGAGGTGCTTGAGCCATTATGGAAAAGGGTTTATTTGCTCCTTTCACTGATGCTAATGGACTGGCAATTCCATCATGCGATAATGTTGTGGGTACGCTAATAAATGGGATATTTTGATATGATGAACTAAGTTTGGCTGCATCAATTTTTGTTCCTCCACCAACAGCTATGACTACCCGTGGTCTCCAACTTTTAATTTGTTTTTCGACCATTAGAACTTCTCTTGTTGTAACCTTGTTTACAAGAAATGTGTCAACTGACATGCCTGATTGTAAAAGAAGATCTCGAACTTTTTCTCCTGCAATTTGATTGCTCTTTTTCCCAGCTATTATTAGTGCTGTTCCAGTAATTTTGAGTCTTTGTAATAATTCAGGAATTCGTTTTATAGTTCCCCTTCCAACAATTACCTCTCTGGGAAGTTGCATGTAGTGATAAGCTGAAGACAAATCGACCACTATCTTTGTGTGTAGTCATAGATCAGAGTGTAACCCTTAAAACCTTTTTGACTTTTTCTTTCAACGTGTTTAGATTATGTTATTTTCCAAAAAAGTTGAACCGTAATGTTAATTAGTATCTCGGAAAGATTAACTGGTGCTATTTCCTACTACGGAATTTGCTATCTCTCCAGGTTTTAAGGAGAAAAAAAATTATGACTCAGAATAATATTGCTAACAATCTAGTCTTAAAAGGAACTACTACGATTGGTGTTATCTGTAAAGACGGGGTTATACTTGCCTCAGACACTAGGGTTACAATGGGTTATTATATAGCACATAAATATGGAAAAAAAGTCTACAAGATTGATGAACATTTAGGAATGACTATTGCAGGAACAGTAGCTGATGCTCAAAAAGTAGTTGATATCTTAATTGCGAATGCACACCTATATCGTATTAATATGAATAGACCTATGCCTGTTGGTTCCGCGGCAAGGATTATTGCAAATTTGCTTTTTTCTGCGCGATATATACCTTTAGCCACTCAGGTTTTAATTGGTGGATTGGATAATACTGGTCCTCATTTGTTTAATCTGGATCCTTATGGAAGTTTGACTGAAGAAAAATCAGTAGCTACTGGTTCTGGTTCCCCTTTGGCTTATGGAGTTTTAGAGGATAAATATAAGGAAGGTATGTCCATAAAAGAAATGTTGCCAATTATTGTTAAGGCTGTTAAATCTGCGATGAAAAGGGATGTAGCAAGCGGTGGTAACTTCAATATTACCGTTATAGATTCATCGGGATATAAAGAATTAACTAATGATGAGAAGAACAAGCTTCTGACAAGCTAAGGAAGAAAATTATTTTGCCGCGTGCTTCTGAAAAAGATAAGATAGAAATAAGTCGGTATATACTTGAAAAAGTTCCAAAAGAAGCCAAAGTGACTAGAATTGAATATGAAGGTCCAACGCTTGCTATTTACACAAAGAATCCAGAAATCCTAATTGATCAAAGTAATATCGTATCTGAAATTGTGGGTGTCATTCGAAAAAGAATAGTTATTCGATCTGATCCTTCTGTTAGACTCAAAGAACCTGAAGCAGAAAGAATTTCAAGGGAACTAATTCCTTCTGAAGCAGAGATTACTGATATAAATTTTGATCCAAGTCTTGGGGAAATTATTATTGAAACTAAAAAACCTGGATTGGTTATCGGTCGAAATGGTACTATTCTCCAAGAAATTATCAAGCAATCAAAATGGCGCCCTAAGGTGTTGCGAAGTCCTCCACTAAAGTCCAAAATAGTTACTCACATGAGACATTATCTTCATTCAGAAAGCAGGGAACGAGAGAGAATACTTCGAACAGTTGGTGAAAGAATTTTCCGTCCTAAAGCTTATCCTGTTGGTGATATCAGGATGACTGTGCTAGGTGGTGCTCAGGAAGTAGGTAGATCTGCTTTTTTGGTAAGTACAAGAGAAAGTAGTGTGTTAATCGATTGTGGTATAAATCCGGGTTCTCAAAGACCATTTGAAGCCTTTCCCAGATTTGATAGTCCAGAATTTCGTATTGATCAGCTAGATGCTGTGGTAATTAGTCACGCTCACCTTGATCATTGTGGTTTGGCTCCTTTTCTTTACAAGTATGGTTATGATGGACCTGTGTACTGTTCAGCTCCTACATCAAATCTTATGACTATGCTTCAACTGGACTATTTGGATGTTGCTAGCAAACAAGGTGTTACACCAAGGTACGATCAAAAAGATGTTCGTGAATGTGTGTTGCATACAATTCCTCTTAGATTTGGTGTAGTTACAGATATTGCTCCAGATATTCGGTTAACTTTGCATAATTCTGGTCATATCTTGGGTGCTTCGATGGTTCACCTTCACATAGGTGAAGGAATGCATAATATTGTTTATACAAGTGACTACAAGTATGGAACGACAATGCTTTTAGAAAAAGCAGCTAAAGATTTCCCACGTATGGAAACCGTGATTACTGAAAGCACCTATGGTGGTCCAGACGATTATATGCCTTCTAGGGTTGAATGTGAAGAAGGTTTAACTCATGTAATTAATGAGACATTGGAAAGAGGAGGAAAGGTGCTAATTCCAGTCCCCGCAGTTGGAAGAGCGCAAGAAATTATGTTGATTATCGACGGTTATATGAAGCGGGGTCTAATGAGAGAAGCTCCAGTGTTTATTGAAGGCATGATTTCAGAAGCAACAGCAATTCATACCGCGTATCCTGAATATTTGAGTAGAGAAGTTCGACACAGTATCCTCCATGATGAGATTAATCCCTTTCAATCTGACTACTTTACAATAGTAGAACATCCAAGTATTCGTCAAACAATTCTTGAAGGTGATCCTTGTGTTGTTTTAGCTACATCCGGTATGCTTGAAGGTGGTCCTGCTATAGAATACTTTAGAAATTGGTCTCACGATGAGAAGAACACAATAATTTTTGTTAGCTACCAAATTGAAGGTACCATGGGAAGGAGAATTCAAAAAGGAATTAATGAGGCTGCTATGATGGATAATGCTGGAAAAATGAGTGTAATTCCAGTTAATCTTCAAGTGGAATCTATTGGTGGATTTTCTGGGCATTCTGATCGACGGCAACTGGTAAACTATTTAACTCATCTTAATCCAAAACCTGAAAGAATATTTATTTGTCATGGAGAAAAAAGCAAAATCCGAAATATAGCCGCATTTCTTGATCGAAAAGCTGATATTCATACTATTATTCCGCAAAACTTAGAAACCTTTATCCTTTAAAATTGATGAGTTTTTTTTGAAGTCGGAGTTTTGTCTCTCCATATTTTTATTTTTTCTGGACAAATGACTATTCTTTCTTCACCCAAGCGGGCAATATCTCCTTTTCTTGATTCAGTAAACTCATAAAGATCATTTACTGCCTGTTTTACTTCCTCTAGGTTTTTATTAGCTAAGGGTGTTATACGCAAAATTAGTATATTTCCTTTCTTGACTTCAGTTTTTATCGATTCAAGATCAGATAAACTACGAAGAGGCATAGCTCGAAGATAAACTTTGGTTTTATTTTCTTTTGGAGGAGTTGTTTCTGATTTTTTAGGCTTTTTCTCTTCCTTTTTAGGAACATTTTCAATTGCAGCCAATTTTCTCCTCTCTATCTTTGTATCTTAGTACCTATCAGCAGTTAAGCATTTCTTAAACTTAAGTCTGAGTTTTAATAGATACAATATATTTAATTATTAATTAACTTATGAATCTTTGATAAATATATAAAAAATTTTGGTTTTTATGAAATTTTTTTATTCTTTTATAGTTGAACTTATTTGATTATCAACATGCTTTTATTGGATGGATTAGAACTAAAATAGCAAAACTCTATCAAGATAATGAAGGAACAAAACTATGGTGGATTTCAGGGAGCAAGAATTAACTGTCCTTTCTATAGTAGGAAAATTGGGTGGAAAAGTTTCAATTAACCAATTAATACTCGAATCCAATTTGTCTGATTCTGCGGTAATGCGAGCAGCTTTAGTTTTGAAAGAAAATAAGTTCATAAAAATTTTTGCAGAACCACATACTTTAGTTAATTTGAGTCCTGAAGGTGTCTTGCATGCAAAGAATGGCTTGCCTGAAAGGAGACTCTTAGATTCTGTGATTGCATTAGGTGGAGCAGCAGAATTAGAGAAAGCCTATAAAAAATCAGGGCTATCAAGCCAATTTGAACAAATTGCTTTAGGTTGGATTTTAAGAAAAAAATGGAGTATTTTTGATTCAAAAAATCGTTTATTAAAACTATCAGATCCAAGAAAACTTGTTCCTTTTGAAAAGGATGAAAAGCTTCTAGGTTATTTGAATGGTAAAAAGAACGTGTTTCTTGATTCGATAAGTGATGAACTTCAAAGCGCAATTGATGTTTTAAGAAAAAGAAAGTTGTTGTTTACTGAAGATAAAATTAACAGGGTATTTGAGATTACAACTCTAGGATCTGAAACTTTAAGAGGGTCCAAAGCGGTGGTTGGAAAAGTTACTCAGCTTACGCCTAATTTGATTCTAACTGGAAAATGGAGAAAAGTTAAGCTTCAAGAATATAATATTAAGGCTCCGGTTGCGAAGACTTGGTCTGGGAAGAAACATCCTTATTTGCGGTTTTTGGAGGAAGTGCGAACTAAGCTTGTTACTTTAGGGTTTAAAGAGATGACTGGGTCTACTGTTGAGCTGTCTTTTTTTAATTTTGATGCTCTTTATACTCCTCAAGATCATCCGGCTAGAGAGATTTTTGGTATTTATCAACTTAAAAATCCCAAATTTGGAGATATTAGTGCTTATGCATCAACTGTTGAGGCTGTTAAGGCTACTCATGAAAATGGGTGGAAAACTGGATCGTCTGGATGGGATTACAATTATTCTAGAGAAGAAGCGCGACGTTTGGTTCTTCGAGGACATGGTACTTGTTTGAGTGCCAGAACTCTTCAAAGTAAAAAGTTTGAAATACCTTGCAAGTACTTTTCGATTGCCCGATGTTATAGGCCTGAAGTTGCTGATAAAACGCATCTTAGTGAATTTAATCAAGTTGAGGGAATTGTTGTTGATGATAAGCTCAACTTAAGGGATTTGCTTGGTGTCTTAGCTAAATTTGCTATTGAGGTGGCTGGGGCTGATAAGGTCCAGTTTAAACCTGATTATTTTCCTTTCACTGAGCCTAGTGTTGAGTTGAGTGCTTTTAAGAAGGGTTATGGGTGGATTGAGTTTGGTGGTTCAGGAATTTTTCGGCCTGAAGTGACTTTGCCTTTGGGTGTTAATGTTCCTGTTATCGCGTGGGGTTTGGGTATAGATAGATTGTTTATGATGAAGTCAGGTGTAACTGATATTCGTGATATTTTCAGCCAGAGTCTTGATTGGTTAAGACGCAAGGAGGTGGTTTAATTGCCGACAATTGATGTGAATTATGCTGAATTTGAGAATTTGCTTGGAATTAAGTTACATTATGATTTGGAACATTTAGATGAAATCCTGTCTTATGTTAAGAGCGAAGTGAAATTATTAAACAAGCAAGAAGATACTTTGAGCATTGAGATAAAGGATACAAATCGTCCTGATTTGTGGGGTATTGAAGGATTAGCTCGTGGTTTAAGAAGCTATTTGAAACTTGAGAGAGGATCACGCAACTATATCGCCAAGGATTCTATCGTGGATGTTAATGTTGATAGTGGTCTTAAGGAAATAAGACCCTACATTTGTTGTTCTGTAGTTAAGGATCTAAAGTTAACTGACACTATTATTCGTGGTTTTATGCATCTTCAAGACAAGCTTGATCAAACATATGGGAGAAGTAGGCAAAAAACTTCCATTGGGCTTTATGATTTTGATTTAATTTCTTCTCCTCTAGATTATGTTGCTGTAAAACCTAGTGATTTTAGTTTTGTTCCTCTTGGATTTGAAGATGAGATGACTTTATCTGAGATTTTAGAGAAACATCCAAAAGGCATAGAATATGGTAGCATAGTAGAGAAAAATGATAGGTACCCTTTGCTTTATGATTCGAAACAAAAGATCTTGTCTTTTCCTCCAATAATTAATTCCGATGATCTTGGTAAGGTAACTGAAAAAACTCGAAATCTGCTTGTTGAGGTTACAGGTACTATGTATCAGACAACAGTTAATACTCTAAACCTTGTGACTTTGGCTCTAATCGATCAAGGGGGAAATGCCTATTCTGCAACAGTGCATTATCCTATGGATGATTTTTATCAAACAAAGAAAGATAATACTCCGGTTTTCAAGAGTAGAAATATGCGTGTAGATGTTGAATATTTAAGAAAAGTGCTTGGAGTAGAGCTTGCTCCTGAAAAGATTGCTGATTTGCTTTTAACTGCTGGATTGGGTGTTGAAAAAATAGGTAAAAACTATGTGGAAGCCATTGTTCCTTGTTATCGTGTTGATGTGATGCATCAAGTAGATTTAATTGAAGATGTCGCAATTGCTTATGGATATAATAATATTGAACCTCTTTGGAGAGATCTTCCCACAACTGGGTCAATGCGACCGGAACAATCATTAATTGATATAACTCGTGAATTGATGGTTGGATTGGGTTATCAAGAAACCTTGAACTATACACTGACCAGTTTGGAGACAATTTTTACGAAAATGAATCTTGAAAAACAAACAGTTGTTGAGCTTGTTAATCCAAAAGTTGTGACTATGACTTGTCTGAGAAATTGGTTATTGCCTAGTTTAATGGAGTTTTTAAGCAATAATCAATCTGTGGAATTTCCACAAAAAATCTTTGAATTGGGTACTGTAACTTTATTAGATGAGACCAAAGAGACTTTTAGTCGAGACGAGTTTTGGCTTGCAGGGGTTACAACTCATCCAAGTGCTGGTTTTACTGAGGCAAAGTCGGTGTTGGATTCTGTATTTATGAATTTGGGAATTGACTGGTCAATTAAAAAAGGTTCTCATTTATCATTTATCGATGGCAGAACAGGTAAGATAATTGTTGATAAAAGCGTGGTTGGATTTTTAGGTGAGATTAATCCAGAAGTACTTGAAGCTTGGAAGCTTGAGAATCCAGCTGCTGCTTTTGAAGTGAATTTGCACAAGATTCTTTTTTCTGATCATTAAAAAGGTAAATATACTTCTATCTTAGTAATTGGACTAATTCGATATGCTGGTGGTGCTTGAATCTGTCAATTAAACGTATTCTTGTTTTGCTAGTACAACTAACTATCAGCGCAGTGGTTTTATTTTTGTTATTTCAAGGTATAAATTTTGACCAAACAATTGAGGTTTTGTCCACTATTAATTTTCCTTTGTTGATTTCTGCCATTGTTTTTTTTGTGCTATCATCATTAACTGTTGGTTTAGCGCTACATACGACCTTAAAGTCGTGTGGAGTATCAATTCCAGTTCAATCATCAGTTTCTGCTAGTTATGGAGGTCAATTGTTAAGTGATATAACTCCTGCTAAATCAGGATATTTTGCTACTTCAGTTCTTCTTCGTGAATTAAAACAGGTTTCGATGGAGAAAGGATTAATGAGTGTAATGGCCATGGGAGCTGTCAACTTTTTTATTAAAGCGATATTAGCAGCCGTTGCCTTGCTTTATTTTCTAAATAGAATTCCAATGGATCCTTCTTTGGCTAATGCACTGTTGATTGGGATTGGTTTGCTGTTAATTGGTGGAATTGGGCTTACGATTTTGGTTTGGACAAACTATATGCCCAATCTACTCAAGAAACTTTCAGGGATTCCATACCTTGGAAAGTTAATTGTTAGATTTGAGCCAGTTTTAGAGCTTTTTAATAAAGACCAAAATTTGCTTAAAAAATCAATAAAGACTACTTCAGTTTTAATTATTTCCTCTGTTTTTACATTTACTATTGGAATTTTGCTTTTATCCAACGCTGTTGATATGCCCCAACCCTCGTTTGTAGATTTATTTTTTATGGGTCCATTAACAGCCGTTTTTATGTACGTTCCAGTGACTTTTGCTGGTTTAGGCCTTCAAGAAGCAGCGTATGTTTTTCTGTTAACAAGTATTGGAGCTCTTGAACCTAATGCTTTAGCTTTTGCACTGCTTGTTAGAGTTTTGTTTATTACCACGGATTTAATTGGTTTACCTGCTTTAATTAAGACAGGAACTGGCTTAGTGAACGTTTTTAATAACAATTCAAAAGATGAAAACGTGTCTTAGTTTGTCTGTAACTGTTTTTTTATTAGTGTTTTTAGTATGTTGATTCTCAAAATCTTGAATTAGTGAGCCTAATTATATTAATTTAGCATCGCTTATTATTTTTTATGAAGCTTTCTCCTGCTTTGGTTTTATTTTTTTCTTTCTGCGACTATAGCTGAGCTCTTATCAGGTTCAGCGCCTCCATTGGAGTTTTTCAATCCTTTTGGTTTTTTTTGTTATCTTCGCTTTATGGAAGTGGAGCTCTTGTGGCTAGGGAGCTTAAGATAAGATGGAATAAGGGGTATGTTTCGTTGTTTTTTTAGGTGCAGCCTATGGAGTAATTGAGGAGGCTCTTATGGTTAAGAGTTTTTTTGATCCTGCATGGATGGATCTTTGTGTTCTTGGTGTTTATGGACGATGGCAGGGAGTGAATTGGGTGTGGGCTGAATGGCTCACAATCTATCATGCCATTTTTAGTATTGTAATTCCTATAATGTTAGTGGAGCTTGTTTATCATGAAAAAAGAAACTCAAGCTGGATTAACAACAAAAAACTAGTAGGTTTAGTTTTATTGCTAGTTGGAGTTACTGGTTTTGGCTATCTTTTTCTTACTGATTTTTATCCTTCAGTGTTGCAGTATGGCTTTTTTATTTTGATAATTGGTGTTTTGTTGGTTTTGGCTTGGAAAATTCCAAATACAATGGGTAAAGGCGAAAAGCGACCTTTATCGTCTAAGAAATTTTTTATTATTGGATTCTTTGTTGTATTGATGCTTTTTCTCTTTTTTGGAGCAGGACCAAACATCATTAATGAACCGTTGATTCTAATGGTTATTGGTTTAGGTTTAGTGATTGGAGTGTTTCTTTTTTTAAAGCGATTTAATTGGAGTGTTAATTCTTTGTATCACAAATTTTCTTTAATTGCAGGTGCCTTGTTTTTCTTTATTTTTCTAACTCCTTTTCAGGAACTTGATAAAAACCGACCAGATAACACTCGAGGTATGTTTCTTGTTGGTATTGTGGCATTAATTTTACTATTGTTGGTTAGAAAGAAATTGAAATCAAACTAAAATTTCAGAAAAAAAGAGAATAAGGGAGATTGTTGTTTTTTAGGTTTTTTCAATGGTTATTCTTACTTTGCCATCTGTTTCTATGTTGTGTCTGACGTTTTTTGGAACTTGTACTCGAAAGTCTTTTCCTATTTCTGTTTCAAAAATTAATAGTCCTTCTTGCGCGCGGATGACTTTAGCTTCGTTTCTAGCCATGTGTTTTTCCTCGTTTTGGTAGTTATTTTTCCATTCTTTCTCTTGCGGCACTGCTGTTTATGGATGCCATGGCTGCTAGTCCTCCCGCACCGGTGTTCAGTAGGGTCTCGGTGGGTAGGGCGAAGATTATTGTGTTGCTTTGATCTTTACTCACGTCTGTGAGGGTTTCTAGCATTCGTAATTGAATAGAATTGGGGCTTTTATCCAGAGTCTCAGCAGCTCTTCTTAGCACATCTGATGCATTGAGTTCTGCTTGGGCTTTGATTTGGATTGCTCTTGCTTCTCGTTCTGCTTCTGCTTGAACCGCAAAAGCTCTTTGCATATCACCGGGTAATGTAATGTCTTGAATTTCAGCGTTGGTGACATCTATTCCCCACTTGTTTGTTAAACTATCAACTTTTACTTTTAGTTTGCTAGCTATCTCCTCGCGATTTTCTAGAAGAGCATCTAAAGTGTATTTACCAACTATGTCACGAATTGAAGATTGAGCATATTTAGCGACTGCTTCTTTGAACTGCCTTCGGCCGATTTGTACGATTAATTTTTTTGGCTCTTCAACTTTCATGAATACCACAGCGTCGATTGCCACTGAGATATTATCTTTTGTGATTGCTGATTGTCTTCGTAGATCCACAGTTTGAGTTCTTTGATCCACAGTTAATGTGCTGTCAAGAAGTGGAGCTTTAGTGTGCAAACCAGGGCCGCTTACTTTAACTATTTTGCCAAAGCGCATTATTGCGGTTTGTTCCCATTCTTTTACTGTGTAAAAAAGACCAAACAAAATCATTGCACCGAAAAATAAGCCAATTATTAGCACAAACCATACTGCAATTTCACTTAACAATTTTATTCCTCCAATAATACTGTAGTTATAAGGTATTAAAAAGGCATTAATAAACATATTTAATGGTAATAATACTCCCTGAAACAGGTAATATATTTGGTATAGCATGTTCTTAATTTTCTCAAACTTAAAAATTTTATTGTTGCATCTTTCTTTTGTCTAAGTTTAAGTTATCTCGTGGAATATGAAAAATATTAAATATCAAAACCGACGAACAAATTGAATTAGAATAAAATAAAGGAGAAAAAAATTAATGAATAAAAATAAAAAATCGATGATAACTACACTTACGTTGATTTTACTAATCTCTATGTTTGCAATAGCAATTTTGCCATCTTCGGTCAAAGCAGTCCAAATCATTGACACAAACGCTTATGCTATGCTATCTCCCGACCTTGTTGGCGTGGGTCAGACGGTTGTTGTTTCCTACAGAATCGACAAGGTTCGCCAGGGAGCAACAGACTTAACCAACCACTTTGAAGGCTTCTCAGTCACAATCACAAAACCAGATGGAACCATAGAAACCAAACAAAATCTAGAAGTTGATTCCACAAGCGGAAGCTGGTTCACTTATGTACCCACTGAAGTTGGCACATATACTTTCGTGACACATTTCCCTGAACAATGGGCTAATGGAACTTTCTTTGGTCAACCTTTCAGCAACCTCTATTTAGCGAGCGATAGTGCTCCCACAGAACTCACAGTACAAGCGGACCCAATACCTGGTTATCCTGGAGTTCCACTTCCAACTGAACCTTGGAGAAGACCAATAAACGCAGAAAATAAAGGTTGGTGGCAAATTTCAGGCAACTGGCTGATGGAGAACTATGACACTGGAGACAGGAGCTTTTGCATGACTTCTGCGGTTGTACCATTCAGTTCAGCTCCTAATAGCGCTCACATACTGTGGAAAAAACCAATAGTATATGGAGGTATGGCAGGAGGAGATCGCGGTGATACTAGCTACTTTACTGGATTATCCTACGAACAATTCTACCTTCCCCTAATTCTTGAGGGAAGAATAATATATGTTGAACACGGTCCAACCACAACAACCCCCTTTGGAACTGCCGTATTAGATCTTTATACTGGAGAAGAAGTAGCATATCTAGAGGGTACTACTATTGCCTTTGCTCAAGTGCTGAACTTTGATAGCCCTAATGAACATGGAACTCTTGCTTACTTATGGAGTTTAAGTGGACCCTCATCGAATACTACGATGATAATGTACGATGCTTTCACATTAAGACCGATACTCACCGTTACAAATGTGCCTTGGGGTGGACTTGGTGGTTTTAGCGGAGGCGGAACGACCTTTGGTCCAAACGGAGAAATCCTGTCGTACAGGCTTAGTACTGGTGCCAAAACTTTGACTTGCTGGAACTCAACCAAAGCTATCTACAGTCGCGGATTTATCGATACTTGGAGCCCAGGTTTCGGCTCAACAATTGACGGATCAAGAGGAATTGAATATAATGTGACAATTCCAACTATGCCCTCTGGAATAAGCATTTCAGCAGTAGGTAGTGGATACGTACTCGCTGAAGGTCGTGACCAATCAGCATATCCTTGGGTTATCACCTCTGTAGGTTTTAATCAAGCTACGGGACAAATGGTCTGGACTAAAGAGCGAACAGATGTCTATACTGCTTTCTTTGCACAAGCTACAAGTGTTAGAGACGGAATGTACGTGGTTCGTGACGAAGGTGAAATGACAACACATGCATACGACATCACAACAGGCAACAAACTATGGGAAACCGAACCATTACCAAACGGCTGGGGAATCTTTGAATATCAACGTGATATTGCCTATGGAAAAGTTTACACCACAGGATATACTGGAGATATTCGTGCCTACGATGCTGGAACTGGTGCACTAGTTTGGGCTTATGACATGGGTGATGCTGGCTACGAGACAGTATATGGTGTTTACCCAACCTACAATGGCTTCACAATAGCTGACAATAAAATATTTGTCGGCAACGATGAACACTCACCAGACGGAATTCTATGGCGAGGTTCTAAACTTCATGCTGTAGACACCGAAACCGGAGAAAAAGTATGGGACATCTCAGGAATGTTCCGTAATCCAGCCGTTGCAGATGGTCTTTTGACAGCTCTTAACTCGTATGATGGTCAAGTATACACTTTCGGCAGAGGTCCAAGCAAGACTACAGTTTCTGCTCCATCAGTGGCTGTGGAAGTAGGTCAAACTTTCACAATAACAGGGACTGTAACTGATCAGACTCCAGCTTCAAAAGACACTCCAGCAATATCCGATGAAGACATGACCGCCTGGATGGAATACTTGCACATGCAAAAACCAATTCCAGGGGATGCAATAGGTGTTCCAGTGTCAATTGATATCTTTGATCCTAATGGCAACTTCTTCCATATTGGTGATACAACATCCGATATGAGCGGTTGCTTTGGTCTAACCTGGGCTCCAGAAGTTCCAGGATTATACCAGGTCATGGCAACCTTTGCAGGCTCAGAATCATATGGCAGCTCATATGCGTCAACCTATCTGACTGCAGTTGAAGCTCCCCAACCCACAGCACCACCAGAATCGACACCAGCTCCAATGACAGACACATATCTTGCAGGTTCAACAGTTGCTATTATTGCGGCGATAGCGATCGCAGTTATCTTGTTACTTCGCAAAAAATAAGCACGAAGCAAATATAAAATCTAATCTTCCCCCTCTTTTTTCGGGGTAAAAAAAGTTAGTAATATCCACTTTTTTAAATAGCACTCTAAATAAATTTATTCTAATTGGAAATAATGAAGATTCATTAGAATGTTGAAATATACTGGTTTGGTGTTGGCCAAATAGGTAAAATATTATATATTTCTATTTCCATGTTTGTTAATTCTTTAATTTTAAGAATTTTTTCTTTAATTTCAAGGAATTGCTCTATACTCCTCACAAAGGCATAGACGATCAACTCAAATTCTCCGCTGGTAATTATTATGTGCATTACATCTGGGATGTTAATCAGGTAATCAATCACATATTCCATTTCTACTTTAGATGAAAAAGCTAAACTAAAAGAAGGAAAAGCTTTGTAACCTACAATTTTAGGGTTTATTTGGATTACACTTTTTATAATATTTTTTTCTATTAGTTTTTTGTATCTTTTAGAGATTGTATCTTGAGACACCTTAATTTCTTTCGAGAGACTTCTAATTGAAATGCGACTATTAATGCCAAGTTTTTCAATAATTTTTCTATCAATTTCGTCCAATAATTCATTTATTCCTGTCTTGTTATCAACTAACTTCTTGTATTCAAACTGGGATTTAATCGAATCTTTTTCTAGATCAGGATGAAACTTTAAATTTTCTGGAAAATTCTTTATTGCTAACCAACTAACTGTTTTCATTTTTTGGACATTGAATTTGTGGCGTAAATGATTCCTTATTTCTTCTAATTCTACTATGTCCTTGAGTAAAGCGCATATACCCAAATTGCGCTCTGGACGATTAGGAAAAACACTATAGATATTTGGCATTTTTTGCACTTGATTCATAATTTGATTCAGGTTTTTGTTTTTTACAGAACCAAAGATATTTACTACAGTTTTAAAACCTAATTTTCTATAATTTAAATGGAGGGTTGATCCTACAATTACTCCATTTTGTTTCATTAATGTGTAATGTTTCCAGATAGTTTTTTTGGATACACCTAGCTTTTTTGCTATCTCTGTGAAGTTTTTTCTTCCATCCTGCAATAATTCTGTTAATATTATTGCATCAATTTTGTTTAACATTTAGCTAATCTTTTCCAATTATTCATGTTATTCCTTTTTATTTTGAATTGATGTTTATAAATAGACGTCCCTTTTCTACCACTCTTTTGTTGATGTGACTCTCATTAGGTAACGTTCGGGTTAACTTAAATAGTTGCTTATATGGAATTGTTTAGGTAATAATTTCTTGTGATTTTGGGAAAGTGAAAGAAAGTTTATATATATTGAGAATTTTACACTCTATTAGAATTAAAAAAAGGAGAAAAAAATCGAATGAACAAAAAGATAACTACAATTACATTGATTTTAGTATTAGCTATAGCTACATTAGGAAGCATATCAATTGCTAACGCACAGCCCCCAGGACCTGATAAGAAAACCTTCTGTTTTGTTGGTTTAATTCCAGACGCAGTGGGTGTGGGTCAAGAAGTACTAGTACACATGGGAATAAACACTCCAACAGGTGGACCAGAATGGGGTTGGCAAGGCATAACAGCAACAGTCACAAGACCTGACGGTACAACCTTTACCATTGGACCAAAAACTACTGATGCAACAGGAGGAACAGGTGGATCATTTACACCCACTCAGGTTGGAACCTACACAGTGCAGGCTCACTATCCAGAGCAATTAGTTCCATTTAATTACTTCAATCTGGAGAACAGCATATTTTACCCCGCAGGAACAACATTCCTAGCTAGTGACAGCTGGGTTGAAAGCCTTGTTGTTACAGAAGAACCAATAGAGTACTATCCTGCTAATCCTCTTCCAAACGAATTCTGGAGTCGTCCAGTAGACCAGAATTTCCGAGAATGGTCTGCTGTTACAGGAAACTGGTATCAAAGACCACCAAATGAAGTTTCAGAAAACAATAACCCTCCTGAGACTGCGCATATTTTGTGGGCTAAACCCTACACTACAGGTGGCATTTCTGGAGGAGCTAATAGCGGTGGAATGGAAGACGGAGATGCATACGAAGGCAAATTCCAAAGCTCTGTTATCCTAAACGGAGTTCTCTTCTATCGAAGTTACGGCCAAGGTTTTGGCATGGCATTTGGTGGAGATGATGCGGGAACTACTGCAGTTGACTTAAGAACTGGAGAAACACTCTGGCGTTCAACTGAATTTACAGTAGATTTTGGTCAACACCTCTACTTTAGCGGCATTAACTATCACGGCGTCTATGATTACCTATGGGATGGCTGGAGAGCTTATGATCCCTTCACAGGATCATTTGCATTTGCTTTTGAAAATGTGCCATCTGGCAATCGTTTCTGGGGACCTTCCGGCGAAATCGTAATAGCGGTTGTTAATAGAGGACAAGTAGCACCCAATGGAACCGTTCTAAGGGAGGGCTGGATAGCTTTATGGAACATGACAGAAAGTGCCACTGCAGGTCTAACAATGAACGATAAAGGCAGTTATGAGAGACTCTTTCACGGACAGACGATTGACGGATCAACTCCCGAGAGTTACAGCTGGAACATGACAATTCCCGCAGGATTACCTGCACCTAACCTAAGCGGCTTCTTTGGAGGATACAATATAGTCGATGACATAATGGTTTGCGCCAGCACTAGTTCTGATCGAACCACACTAAGATTATGGGCTGTAGGCATAAAAGAACACAATAAAGGCCAAATAAAATTCGACAAAACCTGGAACACACCTTCTGCATGGTCAGAAGGAGCAATGACAATTCACTGGACTGCTTCAACTGACTACGCCGATGGCGGAGTTTATGTTGTATGGAACAAAGAACTTAGAACACACTACGGCTTTAGCACAGACACAGGATCATACATGTGGGCAACCGCAGAACCAGAACATTATCTACAAATTTACGGTTGGGGAGCTGTTGAGCACTCATGGCATATTGCATATGACAAACTCTACACAACTGGTGTTTCTGGAATTCTGTACTGCTATGACATCTTTTCTGGCGATCTATTGTGGACTTACGTAAATGAAGATCCATATAGTGAGTACTTGTTTGGTAATAACTTCTGGAACTGGATATCCTTTATAAGCGACGGAAAAATCTACATGGCACACACTGAGCACAGTGCTATTGATCCCAAGCCGCGTGGTGCACCTTTTACTTGTCTTGACGCTGAGACCGGAGAGGTCATCTGGAAAGCAGAGGGCTTGTTCCGTTCAACCCGTTGGGGCGGTCGAGGTCTACTCGGCGATGGAATCATGGCAACAATGGACACCTATGATCAGCGAATCTACGCTGTAGGTAAAGGTCCAAGTGCAATAACCATTGAAGCTGAACCCAAAGTTTCAATAGAAGGAGGCAGCGTTGTAATCGAGGGCATGGTAACTGACATATCAGCAGGAACCCAAGACCCCGCGATAACCGCTAGATTCCCAAATGGCGTTGCATGTGTTGCTGACGAGAGCATGAGCGACTGGATGGCATACGTCTACAAACTATTCCCACGCCCAGCTGACACAGTAGGTGTTGGAGTAATACTCGATGTTGTTGACGCTAATGGCAACTACAGAACCATAGGAACAGCCACAACAGATACAAACGGCTTCTACAGTTTGCACTGGACTCCTGATATTCCAGGTAAGTACACGGTGCTTGCTCACTTTGTTGGAACCAACGCTTACTATCCTTCTGTTGCAGAGACAGCATTTGCTGTTGACAAAGCACCAGAAGCAACACCACCACCAGAACCAACACCAGCACCACTTACTGACACCTACGTTCTTGGAATGGGAGCTGCAGCAATCATTGCAATCATTGTGATCGGCTTAGTGCTGATCTTGATGATGCGAAGAAAATAAACAATCAAAAAAATCTAATCTTCCCCCTCTTTTTTGGGGTTATAAATAAGAAAATTAATAAAAAACACATTAAATGGAGAAAATTAATGGGCTGAGAGAATCTTTGGGTAAAGTGGAAATTATATAGCGATAGTGTAGCTTTTGTTTTCTTTTTATTTCTCCTATAAAGTTGCCTAAAGATTCCAGCAATCCATTTTTTATAAAAAAAATAGCGTAATTGCCACTCTTTTTTTAATTTAATCGACTCTGTGATGATAATCCAATTGTTATGATCAATTTTTTTCAATATGTTAAAATTTATTCAAAATTTTTTAGAAGTTGTTTT
>JAOZGY010000079.1 GCA_026015145.1 Candidatus Bathyarchaeota archaeon
TAGTCTTTGTTTTTTTCACATTAATTGCAAACAAACATTGGCGATATGTAATTCCTCTTTTTCCAATACTTGCAATCTCAGCAGCAAATCTGATTATTGATATTTTTTCCAAAATTCAAAAAAGCATAAAATCAAATCAAACAAATCTGAGGAATAAACAAGGACTAAAAATTTTAACTACAATTTTTATTGTACTGATCGCAGGTTCAGTTTTCTTAAGTTGTATAGATGCTTACTCATGGGTCGAAAAAGACCAAATTCAAGTTCAAATTGGGGAGGCTACAAACTATGCTGCAGACCTGTTAGAGTTTAACGATTCGATTTCAGTTTTGGCTCCATTTAATCTTTTCAGCCAAGATATGGTAAAGTTCTTCTTAGAAGTAAAAGAGACAAAAAACAATACGGTATGGCAATACCCAGAGTTACCTGTAGACACATACTCCCCAAATTTTAACTTAACAGAATTTATTGACTTATGTGAAAAAAGAAACACAAAATTCGTATTTTTCTACGAACATGGAGAAACCATACCATTTTTTAATTCCACGTTGAGTTTGTCTGAAATAAAAAACCAAATTGCTGCATCTGGTAGATTTACCTTATTAGAGGGTTCTGTTTTTTTTGGAACACCCCCAAACACTATTTACATTTCCAGCTTTCTCAGTGAAGAACAAACCTAAAGTTAATTTGTCTATGTTTTATGTCCCAATTTCTAGGAATTCAAAACCGGTTTCTTTGTCCTTGATTCTATTGACTGCAACATCAATTAATTCCAAGATTACAACCTCGCCAATTCGCCACACATCTACACCCATTCGTACACAACCTGTAATGGTATTTTTCTCCCTTCCAAAACTTGCGTGCATATGGAGCTTAGGTTTTCCCTGCTCATCTTTAATTATAGTACCTATCCCTTGGGCTTCATGAACTCCGTCAAGAAGAGTAATCATAGGTTCGGGGGGAATTGTATCTCCTTCCTTTGGTCCAACAACGATTCGACTTTTATCTTTTGCACCACCTAAAAAGAAACACAAAGCAGTAGAGATTTTTTTCTCAAAAGCAAAAGATTCCAAAACTTCATGAATTCGATTATCATCACGTAGTCTTAAAATAAAAATTCTTCCAAGTTTTGCCTCAGTAAACTCCATTATAAAAAATCCTCTTTTTACATATCTGAAAAAAGTTGAGTAAACTCTAATATAAAACAATTCTTTTGAAGTTTACTCTAAATGAATTTTTTATATTCTCTTTATATAGAGAGGTTTTCTAGCTTCATTTTTTCTTTCTTCTAAAGAAAGCTCTATGATACAATCATCTGGTATATCTACAACACTTTCCTCTGTACAATTAGAAGGTATAACTTGAAGCGAAATTTCAGAATTTGGATCAATCTTTTCTCTTCCAACATAAATCATTATTCATCTACTCTTGCAGCCCCATATACATAGTATAAGTCTTAAGACTTAATAAACGTTCTATTGGAAAATACTAAAGCATTCCCAAAAAAAGGAAAAAAGATACTAAAGAAGATTATAAAAAACGAAACTTTCAAGCAATTATTCCTTTAAAAGTAACTACTAAGCTGTTTTTGTGTTTCTTTATTTGAAGTAAATTCAGAAATCTTTACCCCTATTCGCCGAATTTTCATTTCAGATTCACCTATAAGAGATTCAAGCAAATTCTGAACAGATTTCTTTAACAAATCAATCTGATCTGAAGAAGAGAGTAGTGTCTTTGATTTGCTTCGAACACTAAGATTAGCCATAATTGCGATCACTCCGACTCTCTTGAATTTAGAATTCCTATTCAATAGGTCTCTATGGATAGACAAGATTAACTGATCAGTTTTATCCAATAGAGCGCTTAGATCTCGTGTATTCTCTTTCAAGGTAGAAATTCTACTTATGGATTCAGCTTCATTTGCCTCATGAACAGGTTCATTATTAACACCATTGGCTGAATTGTGATAATATACACCCAGATTTCTCCCAAAAGAGTCAATTAAACTTTGAACATCATAGTGTGCTAGGTCTCCTATTGTATTTATGCCTAGAAGATTCATTTTTTGAGAGGTTTTTTTTCCAATACCCGGGAGACGGGAAACTGGCAAAGATTCAAGAAAACTATTCACATTACTGGGTTTAACAATTGTTAAGCCATCTGGTTTATTGCTGTCAGCTGCAATTTTTGCAACTAGTTTATTGGGTCCAATACCCATTGAGAAACTTATACCAATTTTCTTTTTTACTTCATTCTTTATCTTCTCAACTAATAATCCTGCAGCTTTAAAACTTCCTTGAACTTTCTTGGAAACATCCAAATAAGCTTCATCAATTCCAACCTGCTCAAAAAGATCGGAATATGATCTAAGCTGAGCCATAATTTCATCAGAAATATGTTTGTAATATTTATAATCAACAGGTAGAAAAACTGCATCAACGTTCTGGAGTCTTTTTCTGGCTAAATGCAAAGGAATTCCGGAGTTAACACCATATTTTCTAGCAACATAGTTAGCGGTGCTAACTGCTCCACTATCTTGAGTCCTACCCGAATAAACACCTACAACAACTGGTTTAATCTTAAGATCTGGATTTCTAAGCTCTTCACATTGTGCAAAGAAGTAATCCAAATCTGCAAGCAATATTATTGTAGATCCAACCAAAACTTTTCGCCAGATTTTGTTGATAATAAGGATAGACGTTAAACCTTTCAATATTCTTAATCGCTAGCCAAAGAAAAACGTTAGCATTATTTTGATCCCATACAACGAATACTAGAAAAGGAATGAAGCAGACTCAAAGACCAAGCGCAGTATACTGGATTGAAGATAAACTATATTTGAATATAACAAATAGATGTTCAAATAGATGTAAATTCTGTATTAAAAATTTCAGAAGTGATAGATGAATTAACAGAGATATTAAATACAAAAAACTGGAGTGAAATTGTCTTTTGTGGATTCGGGGAACCAACTCAAAAACTTGATTTACTTTTAGAAGTAACAAAATGGATAAAACGACATTATGGCAAACCTGTTTTGTGTAGGGTTAACACGAACGGCCAAGCCTACGCACTCAATCCTGGTAGAGGCGTAGTAAAAGAGTTAAAAAAAGCGGGTATAAACAAGGTAAGTGTTGTCTTAATGCAAGTAATCAAGAAGTATATAGAAGAATTTGTCAACCAAGGCTTGATAATGCATACAATGTAGTACTCGATTTTATCCATAAAGCAAAAAAAGAGTTAGAAGTTGAAGTTACCGTTGTAGCTACAACAGAAGTTAATATTAAAAAAATCACAGAAACTGCAAGTAAATTAGGAGCGAAATTTAGAAGAAGAGAATATGTACCTTGTTTTTCTTAAAAAATCTATCTGTTAGTTAACACTTCCAACGAATCTATCGTTGAACCAATCCACCTTAGATAAGTGTTTAAAGTAGCACGCAAAGCAACTGTGTCCTTAGCTTCAACATTAAGAATAATAAAAGATCCGTCTCGATCAATATTCACTTTAGAACGTTTACCAGGTCTTTTAGTTTCTGGCCTTAAAGCTTCAAGAAGCGAAAGTAGGTGTTCTTCAGAAGATATTTTTATGCGTATAGTAGATTTTGCCTTCATTCTAATTTCTAGATAAACAAATGAGACAAATATATCTTTTAAATTCGGTGACAAAAAAAGAGAGAAGAAATAAAACCTGAAAAAGAGCTCATTTATTGTTTTACAGTTGTAGCAGAGGTTGATGTGCTTGCGCTCTTTGCAGCTCGTTTAGCAACCACACCTAGCTTCGTCTGTGGTGTATAAGCGCCTCCGGTAAATGTATACTCACATTTTCTACATTTCCAGATTCCTACACTTTCGCGCTTAACTCTTAGAAAACCGCATTGGGGGCATTTGTGAGGTTTTTTTAGACCTTTAATCACTTTTATATACTGCTTTCTCACACTAGATCCGTAGCGAGCACCAAAACCTCGAGTTGGTCCTACTTTTTTTGTTTTACCCAAATTTTTCACCACTTCAATTTCTTTCGCTGTGTTTCAGCTGTTGATTGAGCTAGTTTCATAGCTTCACTTACTTGTTTTGTTGTAAAGTAACCAGATCCGCCTTTTTGCATAGCACAAATTCTACCATCATCGGTAAACGCTATCGAAATTCTTGAATCCATAACCTCTTCCTCCTCAAGTCCTGGATCAACAATTAACTTATCATTGATTTTTCCAATAGTAACAGTCACCGGATGATCTTTCAAAGGAAGAGGAGAATATCCTTGTTTAATCACTATTTCGTCATCCACAATTTCATAATTAGGCATCTTTGTATTCATTAATGCTGAAACAGCGGCCATAGCAGAAGCATCTATCAAGTTTCCATCGTGATTAAGCACATAAATGTCAACAAATACAATAAAGACTTGCTTACCAGGTACAATACAAAGTTTTTCAGTGTCAATAGCTTCTGATTCTCGAATACCTCTATCGACTATTCTTGCTAGTTCGATAGCTTGTTCGCCTGGAGGACCTGGCTCAAATTTTGATGAAGCTAAAGGTACTAATTCTGCATTTACTGTCATTACTCCGTTGTTTGGTGTATCCGGATAAGGTGTACCTTTTTCAACTTTAATGCCAACTAAGACTTCGGTTTTTCCTAAAAATATTTTTGCAGAACCTTCAGCTTTTTGGATTACTCCCTGTTCAATTGTGAAAATTCTATAATCACTTAGAGTTCTTTGATCTATACGTTTCTCTTCTTCAATTGCTTTCTCGATTTGTTTTAGTTTTACACGAGTTAGTAGCGAGGACATTATTCTTCTACCTCCTCTTGCTCGATAATTTTATATTTCGTTTTTAGCGCTTCCTTTTGAATATCATATATTTTTTTGCATCCTTCAATCGCCATTTTAATTGCCTCATCAAATTCCTTTGGAGAAAGTTTGCCATCCATTTGTAGCAATGTTACAGCGTTCAGATTAGGCATATAGGCTACAGGAACGTCAGCAGCTCCTATTTTGTCTTCAGTGTCCATAAGATCTAAAGCGATTTTGTTATCAACTTTGCCTGCGGCACAAGCAACTATTAAATCACGCATAGGCAATCCAGCATCTGCTAAAGCCAAAGAAGCTGCGGTTATGCTCGCACATCTAGTTCCTCCATCGGCTTGTAGGACTTCAATATAAAGGTCTACGCCAGTTCGGGGATAATTTTCAACAAATAGTGAGGGTAAAAGAGCGTCTCTAATTACTTTTGATAACTCGTTTTCTCTTCTAGAAGGTGCTGGTGATTTTCGTTCAGGTACTGAAAAAGGTGCCATATGATAACGACATCTCAATACCATTCGATCAGCACGCTGTAAATGTTTAGGATGCATCTCTCTGGGGCCAAAAGCACCTGCTAAAATTTTATTTTTTCCATGTTCAATATAAGCTGAACCATCAGCATTTGGTAATATACCTACTTTGAGTTTTACAGGTCTTAATTCGTCTGGTTTTCTACCGTCGAGTCTTAAGCCCTTCTTGTTTATTAGTTTCTTAGGTTTTTCATTCATTGTTATTTTCCTCTATTTTTGCTTTTTCTTCTTTAAGAAATTGGGTAATACGATCTGTTAGACCGCTTGTGTGGGATTCTTCTTCAATTTTATTAATAGCTGCCATTGCAAGTTCTTCATCTTTTGGATTCTTTCCGGTAACTAAGATCACTCCGTTTTTTCCTAAAATTATTTGGCATCCAGTTTCATTTTTAATATTGGTTATCATTGATCCTTTTCTTCCAATGACTCTTGGAATTTTAGTTGGTGTTATATTCATTATTTGGCCTCTAGTAATCTTTCCTAATCCAGGTTCTCCTACTGTGAGTTGTGGATCATGGTACCTGTCAAAGGAGGCTACCTTGGCAACTATTAAATCTCCTGCAGTTAATACCTGGGATAATTCATCGTTTTGTGGTTTAAAGGATCTGCTTAGTACATCTGATGCTCGTAAAATAGCGATGTAGGGTGATTTGATATTCACTGTCCAGCCGCTAAATCCGACTTGCTTGACAGTACCAATAATTACATCCCCCATCTGTGGAAAGTAGAATGCTTTCAAAGCGACTATGTTTATTTTCTTATTTGTACAGTCTGCAAGTCCAATTCTTGCAGCAAAGATTTTATTTTTTTCCTTGTATGTGTTATCACCAGCGAAATACTCACCTTCGGCAAGTAAATCTCCAGGTATTACTAATTGTTTTTTTTCAAAAAATGTTGGCATAAAAATACTAACCTCAATTCAAATTTTTTTAATTAATTATTTTTGTTTGTCCATTTCCTTTTGTAATATGTCCAAGCTTGTTTAGAAATGAAGCATATACTCCAGCAGACATTTCAATGATACCATACCATGATCCATCTGCACGCCATTCTTCCTTTCTTATTTGTCCAAAAGACTTTATAGATCCATAAGCTCTTGCAGCATATTGCACAGGAATAGTGACGCTAAGTGATATTTGTTCGATTCTTAAAGGCAAAATAGGTCTTAGCAATTTTACTATGTCTCTAGCTTGTTCTTCCACAGGTTTATAGGGATCTATTGGGTATCGGACTTGTTTCATGGCGTTTTCTATTCGCAAAGGTGGATGAGGGAGTTTAGTTTTAGGATCGACGGCTTGACGAGATATAAAATCGATAATTTGTTTTCTTTTATCATCTATCATCTTATGCCTTTGCTCGGTGGTAAGTTGAAGGGTTCCTTTCTTGAGGATTATATCTGCAATTTCATGGGGATTTGTGGTCTCAAAAACAGATTGCATTTGTTCTTCAGAAGCTTTTTTGCCTTTGTTTGCATCAACAAAAATCAAATCCGTTGCAAGAACTTCAGTTATTCCAGAAATTTTTCCAGTTCGGTAGCTTAACGCTTTATTTGGTTTCACCAGAATTTCGAAATGCGCCTTATCCTTTGTAAAACGCGCTATTGTATACTTCTCACTCATCAAATTGTCACTTGCTCAAACCCAGCTCTTTTAGATAACCTTCCACTTTCAGGTCTGATAGCATTTCCATTTTTCCTGTTTCTTTAGGAATCACAGCTATCTTAATTCTGGGTGACAATTGTCTTTCTTCTAGAGCTTTTGCTAAGCATTTTATAGCTAGCTTTGTATTTTCTTCCATAGTCAGATTTTCCCGATATTCTTCCTTAAGAATTGGCAGAACCGTTTCTCTTCCAGCTCCTAGAGCTGTTGCTTTATAATTTCTATAAGTTCCACTTGGGTGGGTTCCAAAAACACGTGTTCCAGTTTTATCTACCCCACCGAAAATTATTGAAACACCAAAAGGTCTAACACCTGCATGTTGCGTATACATTTGCATTATATCGCATATTTTTTTCGTAACAACTTCAATATCTATGGGTTCATCATAAGTGAGCTTGTTACTTTGAGCGTTTATTCTTGCTTGATCTATAAGCACCCTAGCATCTGAACTCAAACCAACAATAGCAGCGCCAATGTGCTCATCAATCTTGAAGATTTTCCATGAAGAGTCCGCTTCTTCAAGAGGTTCAATATTTTCTTCTGAACCTATAACTACTCCATTAGCACATTGAATTCCTAAAATTGTTGCACCACGGTTAACCAACTCCATAGCATATTCAACTTGGAAAAGTCGTCCATCTGGGGAGAAAACGGTTATAGCACGATCATATGCTCCTGGCGCTGCAAATACAGACATAATGTCAACCTCAAATTACCCTATACACTTTTGCAGTCTCTCATGTGATAACTTAACTAAAAACCTTTCCTATTCTTTTAGTGTTTTAAGCTTCTCAATAAGATATGTTAAATCAGACATTAAAAAGATAAAAATTGAGTAGTATACAGCATTTTATTTTTTTTATAGGGTCCTAATATGTCAATATCTATTTTAGAAATAGGTGAAATATTTTTTAATACAAAAAAATTAAAATTATATCAATAAAATACAAGCCATAAATTTTTTTTAAAAATTAAATATTAAACTAAATTAATTCTGCTTAGTCTCGATTAAATGGTTCTGAATAATATTTTTAAAAGGAAGGTTTAAATAAATTATAAGTCCCTTTCGTAGTTAGCTTCAAGCTTGAACGGATGAAGAATTAATGTCACAGGATTATCGTTACATACTCAGAATAAAGGGTACAGATGTACCTGGTACCCTAAAGACAGTTTACGGTATAGCAAGAATTAAGGGAGTAAGCCTAAATCTTGCTAATGCCATTCTTAAAAAAACAGGAATAAATCCCAACATAAGAGCAGGATTTCTTTCAGAAAACGAAATAGCAAAAATAGAGGAAATCGTAGAAGACCCAACAAAATTTGGTTTACCTGCTTGGCTTCTTAACAAAAGAAAAGACACAGAAACAGGAAAAGACACCCATCTAATTAGTTCAGAGTTAATTTACAGAACAAAAAAAGACATCGATTTAGCTAAAGAAATTAAATCTTGGCGCGGATATCGTCATGCATATGGTTTGAAAGTTAGAGGACAGAGAACAAAAACAACGGGAAGAGCAGGAAAATCCCTGGGAGTCAAGAAAAAGTCACTCAGGTCTGGAGGAAAATAGCAAGGTAGATAATTATGGGAGATCCAAAAAAACAGCGGAAAAAATACGATACTCCACGTAATCGTTGGAGTAAAGATAGATTAGAGGAAGAACTTAAACTCCTTGGTCAATTTGGTTTAAGAAATAAACATGAACTATGGCACCAAAAAACTGAATTATCGAAATTTAGAGGGATAGCACGTTCATTAATAAGCAAAACTCCAGAAGAACGAGCTAAAAGAGAGAACGATTTGTTATTGCGGCTAAAAAAGATGGGAATAATTGACCAGACAGCCGTTTTAGATGACGTTTTGGACATGGGAATAGAAGATTTACTTGAGCGCAGACTTCAAACAATAGTTTTTCGAAAAGGATTAACAAGATCAGTTTTCCAATCTCGTCAACTAATTACACATGGCCATATAACAATAGGAAATCGACGAATAACTATTCCTGGATATATTGTTCCAAAAGCAGAAGAAGATCAAATAATATATACACCCCAAAGTAAAATCGCAAATGAAGAGCACTCACTGCGTCAATCATTATCTTTTGTTGCAAAAGAAATTGAAATAAGACCTCCCCCTAGAGGTAGAAGAGGAAGAAGAAGGAGGAGACGATAAAGATGAGCAGCAAAAAAAACGAGAAATGGGGAGTTGTTCACATTTACAGCTCTTATAACAACACTATTATTCATATAACAGATGTCTCCGGTGCCGAAACAATAGCTCGAACAAGTGGTGGAATGTTTGTTAAGGCAGATCGAATGGAATCTTCACCATATGCTGCAATGAGAGCAGCTTCGGCTGCCGCTGGAATAGCCCAAGATAAAGGAATAACAGCTATACACATCAAAGTGCGTGCTCCAGGCGGATCAGGACCAAGAACCCCCGGACCAGGTGCGCAAGCAGCTATCAGAGCATTCGCCAGATTCGGATTCCGCATAGAACGAATTGAAGAAGTCACACCTGTTCCCCATGACGGGACTAGAAGACCAGGTGGAAGAAGAGGACGAAGAGTCTAAGAAGCCTTCAATACAAAAAGTTTTTATCATTGCCCACAGCTCGTCTTCATAAATAGAAGTGCAGTAAAATTATATCATAATAAACGATAAAAATAACGAGGT
>JAOZGY010000127.1 GCA_026015145.1 Candidatus Bathyarchaeota archaeon
AGAAAGAACGTTTTTAACTTGATCGATTTCTTCCCAGGGTATTGAAGATTGAACCAGGTGAACTGGAACGTAGCTATTAGGCACGTAGCCAACATAAGAAAAAAAGCCGGTGGAGTAGGCTGTTCCTATGATAATCAACGATAAAACTATGAGAATCAAAAGTTTCTTTCCGTGTTTTATCAGACTAAGCCTCAATAAACCTATTGTTGCATATATACTAAAAGGAAAAACAAGCAGCATAAGCCAACGTTGATAACCTGGAATCGCAAACCAAGGGAAAAAAACTATACTAAAAGATGCAAGAAAAAGCCAAGCTATCATTGGAGTAAGTATACTGTTTTTTTTAAAACCTTTGAGAACTAAAGGTAATATCAGTAGATAACAAACCACAATAATAGATAAAATATCCTGTAAAATCCAAACATAACCTGCTAGTCCAAATTGACTTCCAAACGAAATAGAATTCCAACTCAACCAAATCGGATCAAACAACGCTAAAAGAAACAAAACAACAGGAATCATAACCATAATAGATGCTAATCTATCTTTTTTCTCATAAATTGCATAGCCCCCAATTGTAGCAATCATGACTAGACCTATGTAATCTCTGGAGAGAACTGTTAAAACTCCAAAAAGTCCAATAGTCATCCATTTAGTCGTGGAATTCTTCTTTTTTAGTATAACTAAAGATATAAAAAAGAAAATTAGAGCCAGAATAGTACGATATCTGTCCCAAGATATTCTTAGAGCAGCAACTTGAAAAATAAGGATCAAGGTAACCAAAAAAGCAGTTCTAGATTCTAAATTTAACCCTCGTCGGATAAAAAAGTAAAAGGATGCTGCTAAAAAGGCATAAAGAAGTGCTCCCACTAGTTTCAGCAAAAGAAAAGCTTCAATGTTGAAAAGATCAATAATTATCCACATTAACACATAGAATAAAGGACCTGCACGAAGAAACTGTCCAAAAGACGGATTGAATACAATAAACTGGTTTAGAAGATCAAAAAATCCAACCTCTCCAACTGAAGTTGAAGGAGTCATGGCTGGAGCGTAATAAGTTATAGTCTCGTAGCCAACTGGATAATCGAGAACCAATAATTCCGGAATAAGGCGGATAATAAAAGCCACCAGAAAAAACAAGATAACACAATAAGCATCTCGATTAATTATAGCAGAGAGTTTAGTTCGAATATTACTTATGAAAAACAGATTATCATTCAATGTTGATCAGGATTTTTTTGGCTTTTAAAGTAGAAACTACGCCGGATCTAGTTGTTTTGCTCCAATTCATAGGTCGCCTAAAGATCATTAACAAAATAGCGTACAGAGCAATGAAACTTTGCAATCCCCAATAAACGTAAATGAAGGGTAACCATAGAACGTTTGAGATTTTTAATGGTTTTACGGCTAACATTAAAGAGAAGCCAGTAAGAGCCAAAGTTGACATAGTAAGAATAACAGTTAGACGCATAATCCAAACAATTGCTTGGTTGGAAGGCAAAGAGAAGGCCCAAGCAGCCATTACATAATTCAAAACACACATAACCGCTATTAAGGTTCCAAAAAGTTGAATTTCCGCATCCAAACGTACCTTGTTTGCAGGCTTTCTAAGAAGCCGACCAAATTTTACCATATTCTCGATATTACCTCTAAACCATCTGGTTCTTTGTTTAAACATTGATTCAAGATTATTAGGGGTCTCCTCCCAAGTTTTCACGTCTGAAGCATATCGAAGTTTATGATCCTGCTCCACAAGCCTCAAAGATAGCTCCATGTCTTCTGCTAGACTATTCTCAGTCCAGCCTCCCATCTCTCGAAGCACGTTAGTTCTTATGAACTGGCAAGTACCATTCAAGCTTACAAAAAGTCCTAAATGATCTTTGCCGTTTTGATAGACTTCATATTGAATAGAACGCTCTAAAGAAAGAAATTTTGTAAGCATATTCTCATCTGAATTGGAACAAAAAATTGTGCCTTGAACTCCAGCTACCTTGGAATCTTCAAAATATTTTACAACATTCAAAAGCGCATTGGATTCTGGTAAGCTATCAGCATCAAAAGTAGCAACCAAATCCCCCTTTGCATGTTTCAAACCAAAATTTAAAGCACCAGCTTTGGTCGAACATTTATTTCTCCTGAAAATTCTTATGCGACTTGGATTCTTATCAGCAATTTTTTTGCATATTTCACCCGTATTATCAGTTGAGTTATCATCAACTACCAATATTTCCATCTTTGAATTTGGATAATCAATATTCAAAAGACTCTTTAGCAACCTGCCTATGACTTTCTCTTCATTTTTTGCAGGAACAATAATAGAAATCAGAGGTAGCTTTGAGTCTTTTTTTGTAGAATTAAGGTTGCTTTCTCTTTTTCGAATCAGGTTTCTAAAGCCAAATGCGAGAGCTGGAATACTGTAAATGTTCCATACACAAAAAACAATAACCAAAATGGAACCAAACAGATAAATCAGATCCAGCTTTTTTTAACCTCCAAATCAAATAGTACTCTATAAAACATTTTGAAGACTTAAGTTTTTCAGATCAACTTCTAAATATTATTCGAGAAAAAAGTAAATTTTCAATTTTAATCTTCAAAAGAACAAATCCAAAAAAACAATTAAAGCCCAAATATATTCATTAATTTTTCAACAATAAGCATAAAGAAAACAATCAATTTATGAAGAGGACCCAAAGACTCAGTCATATTTTTCAGATTATCAATATCAGATCGTTCAATAGTTTTTGTCAATAAAACAATCACTAAGAAAGTAGGCAGGAAAACACAAACACCAACTATTAATTGCACCCAATTTGCAAAATTGAACTGAGTAGTAACCAAATAAGCCAAAATAGCTGGTATAGCTGAAGAAAATAGAATCTTACTACTAAAAATCCAATCAATAGTCAAATCATAATGCCTCCAAATCCACACTCGACTAATAACTAAACTAGGAAGTCCAACAGTTAAAGTTGTTAAAATTAATCCAATAACCCCAAATTGAGATATCAAAACATAACTCAAGGGAAACCCAATAGCCGCAGTTAACAAAATCAATTTCATCATTAGTCTAGTTTCTCCCTGACTAGTCAACAAATTACTTACACTCAAAGTACCAGTCGCAGTATAAAGATAGGTAATTGATAACAACAACAAGAAAAGTGGCGTAAATTCATATTTATCTCCAAATAGAGTAAAAACGGCAGGTCTAGCTAAAGCCATAACCAACATGGCAACCGGAACTACTAAAAGAGAACCATACTTCACAGAAAAACCAAAAACACTCCTAAGAGTCTCTTTGTCTTTTTCTGCATTAATTTTAGAGAATGCAGGCAACAACACAGTTGTAACGGGTGTAGCAAAAAAAGTTATCAAAACAACAAAAGTTAAAGCCACAGAATAATTACCAATCAAAGCATCAGTGGCATAAATTGCCAAGATAATATTATAAAACTGAAGAAGAAAACCATTAACTATTGTCCCAATTGACAAAGGAACCCCATATCCTAACATAGTTTTAATATTTCCCAGAATGTTCATACTTTGCGTAGTTGTGTGAGGAAAATTCTTATAAATCAACCAAATTAACAGCAAACCTGTTAATCCAGCAATCATTAAAGAGATTATATTTCCTAGAACAGCACCCAAAGCTCCAAAACCCACAACGACCAAAGCCGTCATTAAAATTGTCTTTATTATAGATTGGATCACCATTGTCACACTACTATAGGCCATCTTTTCCAAACCAACAAAAACAGCCTGAGAAGTACTTGTTAGCGCACCAGCTATAAGAATAAAAGAACTGATTTGAATCAAAGATTCAATCCCTGGACGATTAAAAGCTGAAGTAGCTAAAAAACCAGCAATAACAAAAGTGAACAGATTAAGCAGCACCCCTAGTATGGTTTGGAAAGCTAAACCTGAAATAATAATAGTTTTTACCTTAGCAACTTGATTCTCCGATTTATATTGAGCAGAATACTTAATCATAGCAGCACCAATCCCCCAATCTCTAAAATTCTGAATCAAAATTGGAGCTCTAAGGGCAATAAAATATAAACCCATATCGTCAGGAATAAGCAGATTAGCAACAATTATTGTTCCAACAGAAGAAATCACCGTGGATAAAACCAAACCCCATAAAAGATGAAAGCCTCCCTTAGCAGAAACCTTAGCCATATCAGCAGCTTTACTCAACAATCATAACCTCAATCCAACAAATAACTTCGTCAATTTATCAAACCTAAAACAAGATCTCCTATTTTTGCTTTCTTTTAAGAAAACTAGTAACTCTATGAAAACATCACAATTGCTGACCTAACTATTCACAAAAAACCTAAACCTAAAAAAATAGTACTCTTTTATCAAACCTATTAGATACCTAAACTTAGAAAACAGGTGAACAAGACAGATGGACGAAGAGCTCACAAAAGTAAGATTCACAAACTTAAACAAAATGGTTGAAACCAAAAATTGTATGTGAAGTGTTTTACCAAACTATCACCAAAGAGGGAAAACTACGAATGCCAAGATTTCACACAATAAAACCTAATAAATCTCCTTCAGATTGTACAATAAACCAAATTTCACAATCCAAACTAGGACCTTATCTTTCAAAAAGAAATTTCAACAAAACCACAGAGCCAATAGGCAACAAAAAAACCGAAAAAAACCCAATTTTCGTAATTCAAGAACATCACTCAAGAAGATTGCACTATGATTTAAGATTAGAAAAAGATGGAGTTCTAAAGAGTTGGGCAATCCCAAAAGGCATTCCTATGGAAAAAAACAAAAAAAGATTAGCAGTAGAAACAGAAGACCACCCAATTGAGTACTCAAAATTCGAAGGCACAATTCCTAAAGGTCAATACGGAGCAGGTACAGTAAAGATATGGGATAGAGGAATCTTCGAAACCAAATCTTGGGAAAAAGACGTAATAGAATTCTTTCCAAAAGGTCAGAAAATAACTGGCAAATACATTTTAATAAGACTAAAGAAGGGCGAAGGAAAAAACTGGCTAATATTCAAGGGACGAGATTAACCTGCAGAATATTTGGTTATTTTAGTAAATACTTTTCAGGTAATCCAACAAAAGACTCCAAAATCCTTCTGGAATCTCTTAACAAACAAACAATGGATTATTGAAAGTAGAATAAAAGTCTAAGTCATATACTTAGATAGTGACGTTTTTGGATCTAAGTTTTCATGAATTATCCCGCAAAGAACCCTAACCATCTTAGTAGGATCTTTATGCTGGAATACATTTCTTCCCGCAGCAACACCAGCACCACCAGCCAATATAGAGCCATAAACCATTTCGCAAAAATCTTTATCAGAATCAGTTTTTGGACCACCAGCCATAACTACTGGAACTGTACAGCTTTTTACAACTTCCTTAAATGAATCTGGGTCTCCAGTATAATTGGTCTTAACTATATCTGCACCAAGCTCTGCACCAACTCTTGCACAATATTTTACAAGATCCACATCAAAAGGATCCTTTATGTTTGGACCACGAGGATAGATCATAGCAAGCAAAGGAATACCCCATTCTTGACAAATCTTTACAGTAGAACCAAATGATGATAATTGCTCTGCTTCATTTTCAGAACCCAAATTAACATGCAAAGAAACAGCATCAGCACCCAACCTTATTGCCTCCTCAACGTATGCAACTTGAACCTTACTATTTGGATCGGGCCCCAGATTAGTACTAGCTGATAAGTGAAGAATCAAACCAATGTCTTTCCCAAAACCCCTATAACCTGTGGCAATTATGCCCTTATGTTCCAACACAGCATTAGCCCCTCCTTCTGCAATCTTATCAACTATACTCTTCATATCTAAAAGCCCCAAAACAGGACCAATAGAGACACCATGATCCAAAGGAATAATGACAGTTCTTTGAGTATTTCTATCCATAATACGATCCATTCGGATTCTTTTGCCTATTTCACTCATAACAAACTCCACAACCTATCAGAGTAAAAAAGAACTAATACAGCCCTTCTAAAAAACTTTTCAATTGCCGTCCAAGCTAAAATACCAAAAAAACACTATTTTTCACGGATACTTAAATATGTCAAATTGCATTTTTATGATAGAAAATCCTTGGATTGAAGATAGATGACACAACCCATTTTTCGTTGGAATGGAAAATACTTTGGATTCATATGGAAAAACCGATTATTTGATGAAAATAGCAACTATGTGGCATGGATTGATGGCATAGAAGTTTGGAAAAAAGATGGAACATATCTCGGAGATCTATTTGAACAAACATACATCCTAAGACCAACAAAAATAGAAAATCGACCACCATGCAAACCAAAAAATATTCCAGCAGATCAACCAACAAAACCAAAACTTTGCCCAACTCGAGAACCAAGAGAAGCAAGAAAAAATTATGTAGACGCTTTAGACGAATTTCAATAACAAAACAGCTACACTAGTGGAAAGAATGGAAACAGAAGAGAAAGAGACAAAAAATAAAAGAATACAGTTTAGCTTCCCAATATTAACAATTAGAACACAGATATTTACAGGAATATTTGATAAGCTCGGATCTCTTCGAGTTTCAAAGATAGCATCCTGGATTGCTTTAGCTATTGCACCAATTATTGCTGGAATTGGACTCTATACAATTTTTTCTAGTTTATTTGTCCTACTCTCAACTCCAACAGCGGGTGATATTATCGGTGAATTAGGTCCTGCAACACTCTTACCAATACCAGGGATTAATCCACTTCTAGGACCCATTTTCTACGGATGGTTTGCCCTCATATTCTCAATTGCCATTCATGAAGGAGCACATGGAATTGCCGCAAGAAGTCTAGGATTTAGAGTAAAATCAAGTGGTCTACTTTTCTTTCTTTTTTTTCCTATAGGTGCGTTTGTTGATGTTGATGAAAAACAAATAGAAAAAGCAAAACCCAAAAGAGCATTAAGGGTAATGGCTGCAGGAGTGGGAGCAAATATTGTTATCGGAGTAGTTTGTCTTATTGGACTTCTTTTTATTATGAATGGTTTAACTCCAGCAATAGAGGGTGTTTATATTAAAAGCGTTGAAGAAGGTATGCCAGCGGAAGTTGCAGGTTTGCTACCAAACGATGTTTTTATCTCCATTAACAACATACACATTAGTAATTGGGAAAACCTAACATCAATTTTAAACAAAAAGATACCAGGTGAAATAATTAATGTAACAGTTGCAAGAGGAGAATATTGGAGCGAAGAATTCTCCAATTCTATTACCTTAACTGAATTAGAAAACAGGACAGTAATGGGTATAATTGGAGGCGATCTACGAATTAAAGAAATATTGCAATTCTATCAGACAATTACTCCTCAAACGATTTTATTATACTTAATTCCTCCTGCTTTTGCGCCTGTTCCGTTTAGCGATACCCTAAGTCAATTTTACATACATGGATTAGGTAATCAATGGAGCATAGTAGCAAATTTGCTATTCTGGCCGTGGTTAATCAACTTCAGTCTCGCAATTTTTAATGCACTACCAATTTACCCTTTAGACGGAGGTCGAATTTTCAATATTGCGCTTTATAGCAAGATGGGACACCGATGGAATAAAAAATTAATATCACAAATAACTTCAGCAGTAACGATAATTTTAGCAATAGTTATTATTTTAGTTTTATTTATTCCTTTTATTTAAAAAAGAAAAATAACTAAGTTCTTGGAAAATGTGTTTTCAGCTATTCTAAACCACAATATTAAATAAATATATAATTATTAGCAACAAAAAAATAAATTGGTATCTAGAATGACAGAGACTAAAGTAATTTCATTTGATTTAGACGGTACATTAACAGATAGTTTCTTTGCAGAGTCTGTTTGGCTAAAAGAAATTCCTAAAGCATATTCTAAAAAATATAATATCTCAGAAGAAAAAGCCCAAAGAGAAGTAATTAAAAATTACAATAAAATCGGTAACGAAAAACTAGAATGGTATAATATTGCATTTTGGCTAAATAGATTTAAGCTTGATATTGATCCTAAAGAGCTATTAAAAGCTAATAAAGATAAAATTCAACTTTTTGAAGATGTTCCTTTAGTTCTCAAGAAGCTAAAAAGAACCAAAAAAAGATTAATTATAATTAGTAATGCTCAAAGAGAGTTTGTAAATTTAGAAATAAATAAAACAGGAATTAGTAATTTTTTTGAACATATTTTTTCAGCAACATCAGATTTTAAACTAATAAAAAATACACCAACAATTTACTTGAAAGTATGCAAAATTTGCAAAATCTCACCTTCAGAAATGCTCCATATTGGTGATGATTACAAATTCGATTTCAAAGTTCCACAGAAACTTGGGATTAACGCAATTTTTCTTGATAGGAAAGAAAAAGAAAAAAGAGAATTTACAATTCGAAGCCTAAATGAATTTACAATAAAATAGAAAAACCAATATCCTTCAAAAAAAAGATTTAATTCAAAATATTAGCTATTTTTTCTTAACACCTAGTTGTCCAAACCAAAGCAAACGCCAATTTATTATTTCCATCATTTGTCTTTCAAGTATTTCATATCTTTTTTTGTATTCTTCAATAGGCCACTTATGAGGGATTTCATAATCAAATTCGATAAGAGGAAAAGCCTTGTTCGCTTCAGCTAAAACATCACGAATATACTCAGGGGGAACAATTTTATTAGGTAAATAAGCATCAACTAGCTCTTTTTCAAATCTACCTTTGACCATATGTAAATTCTCTCCTTAGCTACTGTACTATCACTAAACTATTATTATTTTAGGAAAAATTTTACCCACTCAACATAAACCAAGTTCAATTAGTAAATAACTGGTAAAATTATCTAATATTTACTCTTTATAACAAGATTTTTTTAAGAGCCACTAATCCTGAAATAACAAACACTATTAAATAAAATAAATGTGGGAATGCTAACAAATTTGGAACTGGTAATGGATAGCTAGTAAATGTTGGTAGCAAAACAGTAATTACTGGTATAATCAATAAAAAGTTTGAAATATTACTCCTAAAAAACTTAAGAAAATCTCCAGCTTTTAACATAACAAGTATAGCAAAAATAAATAAAATAAGTTCCAAGGCGATATTTATGGGATCATTTATTTGAACCATAGAAAAACCAAACTGAGCTGCTGAAAATTCTGATTCAGTTAGTGGCCATAGAAGCTGAATTTCACCTCCAATAAAAAAATCAGCTAACACTGAATGAGAGGCTAACGCAACAAAATATGGTATTACTCGTGTCTTAAATATTAAAAAAAATGGTATGAAAATTAAAAATGCAAAAAATAATGAATGTGTTGGACCTCGATGCACAGGATTGCCAACAAGCAGTTCTAAGATAATATCTATATCAGGTATTATTGACAAAACCAAAATCAGAGGAGTATTGATCTGTATTTTGAGGATTTTAGCTGATATTTTTCCAAGCAAATACCCAAGTGACATATGTCCAACAGCAAACAAAATGAAATCCTCTTTAAAACCAAACCAAATTGAATGCTAACTATTAAATTTTAGGCTTTAAATGTAACAAACCTAATTTAAACTATTTAAAAACCACAATAACAACCAGAGATCCATATTGAAAAAAAATTGAATAACCACAGAGAAATCTCTCTTATGTACAAAAAAAAGATTAGCAAACCAGATTAGCCACTGTTATTGCATGAAGATTAACAATACTTTGTAATCGGTTTCTTTAATAGTAACAAGATCGATTCAAGAAACTATGAATGTAGAGATTAAAACTCTTAAAGAATTTACAACTAAAGAATTTATACTCATTAGTGGTCTCCCTGGAATAGCATACATCGGGAAATTATCAGTCGAGTATCTCGTACAGCAACTGAAAGCGGAATTAATAGCTGAACTCTACTCGAAATATTTTCCTCCCTACACATTGATAAAAAAAGATGGAGTTGTTGAGTTACTTAAAAATCAATTTTTTAAATTTACCGATAATAAGACAAATCTTGCGTTCCTTTCTGGGAATGCACAGGCATATTCACCTGAAGGACAATTTGAGGTGGTAGAAGCAATATTGAATTGGGGTATTGCTCATGGATTAAAGAAAATCTACTCAATAGCAGCCTACGCAACAGACAAAACAATCAATAAGCCTACGGTTTACGGAACCTCAACAAATATTGAGCTACTTGAAGATTTCAAAAAGTTAGGAGTCGTTCCCTTGGATGATGGTGTTATTGTTGGTGAAAATGGATTAATTATGGGATTAGCAAAGAAAAAAAATATAGAAGCAGTTTGCTTGCTAGGGGAGACACGCGGGTATCAAACTCCAACAGGTCAATATCTTATTGACGCAAAAGCCACAAAAGAAGTAATCAGCATACTTACTAAATTTCTAGATTTGAAAGTAAATATGGATCCCTTAGACAAACAAGCAAAGGATATGGATGAGATAATAAGTAAAATGACAGAAGTTGAACGACGCATAAAAAACCAAATGACACAAAGCACCAAAAGACCAAGCTACGTCACATAATCATTTGTGATTTTAATGAAAACCGAGATATGGGTTGAAGAGCAAGAAAAAGTCACGCTACAAAATCCCATAGCAGTTGTTGGCTCTCCAGGATTAGGATCAATTGGCAAACTTGTAGTGGATAAAATCGTAGAAGAAACAAAAGCCGAATTGATTACTAAGTTATATTCAACTCATCTTCCAATAAAGTATCACACAAAACCTGCATATCTAGCTCATTATGCCCTACCTGGTGTTGGAGGAATCAAAGTAGAAAAAAGTGAAATAGATCTCCCTAAAGTAGAATTTTTCATAAGCAAACCTTCTTTAATATTAGTTAATGGTTATCACTCAAACTTTGAAGGCGCCTATGAAGTCGCTAATAAAGTAGTAGAGATCCTAAAAGAACTGGGAACTAATAGAATAATCATAGCAGCAGGTTTTGGATCCAAAGAGAAAAAGGTCTGCTGTGCAGCTACAAATTTGGAATTAGTCCAAGAAATGAAAAAAAAATACAATTTGGAAACTGAATATCAGGGACCATTTTACGGATTTTCTGGTCTTGTTTTTGGAGCAGCAAAACTCAAAGGAGTTGACGCTGTTACTCTCTTTGCAGGTGTGGAACCAAAACCTGGGGTTCCAGAGCTTCCAGCTAAAGATTCATCCAAGTTATTAGTCGATGTTTTAAAAAAGATGATAGTCATAACTTAAACAAATATTGTT
>JAOZGY010000006.1 GCA_026015145.1 Candidatus Bathyarchaeota archaeon
TGAAGAAATATATTGAGATACTTCTATTCATATCTTTAATCATGGTTCTAGCGTTGCTCCATAATTCATCATATAATTTCTTTAATTCTGGAAGGTTTTTTTCTTCATTTGTCAAAATTTTAGCCTCAAATATAAAGATGGTTGATCAGGTATTTGTTCGTGTTTCTATAAATTAGATCATGATAATTTCTATATATCATTGTTTTTGTGGACTGGTGGGGATTTGAATCCTCACCACAGTGGAGATATTACCCACAAACCCCCACTTTTTTGAAACAAATCAAGAATTGATAACCGAAAAAATAAAAATAAGAATACATTAGTATTTTCTGAGTTCTTGAAAATGAGTTTGATTAAGGAATATGTAATTACTGAGATTAGTGCTGCTTCTGATGGTTCTCCTTTCATCTTGATAACTTTAAAGAATCCTGCGGATGTTAGAGGACCTCAAAGGAAGATGAACAGTCCCTCCATGGTTGCTTTTACTTCAGTTAATGACATGATGAAGAATTTTGGGAATGTGATTTCCAAGCAGATGATGGGTAGTTTTGCTACAATAGTTAAGATTACTTTGGATGAGTATGAGAAAAGTGGATTTAAAGTGGGGGATCGCATTTCAATAAAGATTGAAAAAACAATGGGTATACCATAATATTCCTAAGTATTAGTGAATGCTTATTTGAGGATGATTTAGGTTGGCAAAGTTAGGAAAGATTGAAAAACCTAAGATTTCAGATTTTGGGGAATCTAGAAGACTGTTTTGTATTCCTTTAATTCCCCAAGTTAATCAAAAAGATCTTGCTGAAAATCTGAAAAAAAGCGTTAAAGAGTTTTGGGTACAGGTTGCTTCTAAAATTGAGGATCTTAAGAGAATAGGCGAGGTTTCTCATGTTTTTGTTGAGTCCGTTACCAAAGATGGGGAACCGGGGCTAGATATGACAAAACACCTCAGTGAGGAATGTTATGGGATTGTTAAGGAGAAGATAGAAAAGGGAGCAAAACTCGTTGCAGTTGAGAATGAGGAGATTTTTAATGAATTTTTAGAGTGGTCCCTTTGTTTATCTGTGATTCGTAGGAGTCAAAAGGTTTTAACTAAGGTTTTGGAGTTTCACCAAGATACAAGAGATAGAAGAAATAATGAAATTGCTAAGAAAATTGATGAATCCCTCAAGAAGAATGATTGTGGTTTGTTGTTGATGAGTGATGAAAATCGGATGCAGATCCAGACAATTCTATCTTCGGATATTCAAGTCTTTTTGATTCATCCACCTGCCTATAATGATATTATGAGAGGTTTTAGAGAATTTTTGCAAAAACAAAGCCAACCCCATCATCAGAAATAAATTCTTAATCCAGCAGCTTTGATATTTTCAATAAAGAACTGAATCGATTCATATGTTCTTTGAACAAGAAAGCGCATAATCTTATTACTTTAAATAAAATAAGAGATTCTTATGTTGCCAATTAAATCTCTGTTGGTTTTATATTCATATCATCACAAGAACACTGAAAAAATCGCCAAGGTCTTTGCAAAAATCCTCGATGCACAAATAAAAACACCACAACAAACAAATCCTGATGAGCTTCAAGAATATGACTTAGTAGGCTTTGGGGCAGGAATAGATAGTGGAAAACACTACAAAGTCCTTTTGGATTTCGCCGACAAACTACGATCAGGAAACAAAAAGAAAACATTCATTTTCTCAACAGCTGCATTAACAGGAGAAGACAAAAAAGCCGATGATCACTCTTCACTTAAGAAAAAACTGCAAGCTAAGGGCTACATAATTGTTGATGAATTTCAATGCAAAGGTTTCAACACTAATAGTTTTATGAGGTTTTTTGGGGGAATGAACAAAGGCAGACCAAATGATGAAGACCTCAAAAACGCAAAAGAGTTTATTCAAAAACTAAAAATTCAATTTCAAAAAGAATGAAAGAGGAAATAAGTTGACCAAAACTAAGTCCACTGAAAACTGGTTTTCAAGAGGAAAGGCAGAAGCAGATAAAGGTATTCCAAAAAACGAGCGTATCGCGGGAATTGGATTCTTTTTTACAGGCAGCATCTTGATAGTTTTGTACTTGGCTGTTCATCAGATGTGGTCAACAGGTTTTTTCACCGCAACATTTGGCACAATAGAGATGATTATGCTTTATGGTTCTTGGATTGCTTGGATTATTACAGCGGGATTAGAAGGGGTACTTGGTCAAAGACTCCTCTCTCGACTCTTTGATACTTTTGGCGGAATTATCTTTATCGCTGTGGCTACTGCTTGGCTCGCAGTAGTTTTTCCTTTCGAGTTTGCATATTTTGCAGATGTGCTACCTGATTATCTCAGATTTTTAGTTCAATGGATTTCTAATGACATAGCTCGAATAGTAATGTTGTTATACACCATAGCGATGGGGATTGCAGCAGTTTATGCTCCGATAGGTTACAAGTTCATTAGAATTCAACGCTTTCAGCGTGAGTAAAAATAGTTTTTTTTGAACTGAACCAGTAGGGATTTACCTACCGGTTTTAAATTGTTCAAGTCTGGATTTGAACCCCAACCGCAGTGGAGATGTCACCCGCAAACCCCCACTTTTTTTCTCATCGAAAAACTTATCTTAAAAACAAATTAACTCCAATATCGTGGTTAGTTAATGTTCGATATACAAACTTCCATACAAACTGTATCCATCGTTATCACAATGCTAAGCGTCACCTTTGGTGTGATAATAGGCATAGTACAATTCAGAAATCTGGTAAAAACAAGACGCATCAAACTCTACACGGAGCTATTTAATAAGCTAACAGAAAAGGAGATGCAGAGAAACTTCATGGAGGTACTCATGATTTGGAAGTGGAAGGATATTGACGAATTCTTTGAAAAATATGGTCCAGAAAAAAATCCTGATGAATTTTGGAAATTTGCATCAGCTATCTCTCATTTGGAGAACGTAGGACTCTTCGTGAAGGAAAAGCTTGTGGATAAGGAGTGGGTTGCTAATTTAGTTGACTATATGGTTATTGAATTTTGGGAAAAATATGAGCCGATAATTACCAAGATGGGAGAACCATTTAACAATCCCTGTATAACGCCTATGGCAAAATACCTCTATGAACAGATAAAGAGCATGCGCCCAGCAGTGAGTTGAAATTCAGATAAATAATCCCTTTCATTTTTTTTCATAAGTCTTTCAGACTATCTTTCAAAACAATATTTATCAATAATTCCTGGTATCTTTCTTTTTCAATTAGTAGTCTTTCAGCGAGTGCTTAAACAGACTGGAAGGGTTTTTGCCAAGAGTTTCATAGTTACTAAATATTTTGAAAGTAACTTCGTTGAACCGCAAATGCAGTTTTTTGGAGTTTTGTGTGAGGGGAAAGGAATAGGCTTTATTCGTATATTTTTGATAGTTTTTTCCGATATGTTCTCTAATCCACATCAAAGACAAAATACCTAGAATAGCATCAGCAGTCTTAAGCCTTATTTCATTTGAGAGTAAGTTATTGCGACGGGCTTCAAATCCTGCGTTGCCATAGGTTTCTCGAACATACTTTACCTCATTTTGAACTACTTTTTGTTCGGTTAGCGTTTTTGCTCCTTTTTGTATATGTTCTTCCGCGCCGATAACGTGTTGTTTTTCATGCCAAGCGATAATTTTGAGCACAAGATCTTCTGTCTTATCAAAAAAGCCTTTGGTGAAGACAACAACTTTGAAATAGACTTGATTGCTCCAAGCGTAGATTAGACCAGCAAAAACTTCTGAAGCTGTGCTAGCAATTGGAGACATACCTGCTGGGATGGTTGGGTATTTGAGTTCAAGCAAAATTGGAGTATAAGTTACAAGGTGAACGTTGTAGATGCCTATAATAGCTTTCTCAAAATGCAAGGTAAACGATGGACACCGCCAATTTACAAACGTGTTAGAAAATTGCCATTTATACCCACAGAAATCGAAATAGATCAACTAATTGCTGGTAGCAGTAAAAGAGTTGCCACTTACCTTCAATTACTAAAAGAAACTGGAATGAGAAGTGGGGAAGCAAGTATTCTAAAATGGATTGATGTCGATTTTGAGCGAAGAGCAATTAGAATTACGCCTGAAAAAGGCAGTAATCCAAGAATCCTACCAATATCAGTTAAACTCTCAAATATGTTACATGAAATAGCCCAAGATAAGATAACTGTTTTTGGTGTTAGCTCAGATCTGATGCTAAGAAACTTTTCAAAACAAAGAAAAAGAATTGCTGCTAAACTAAAAAATCCAAGAATAAGACAGATAACATTTCATACTTTTCGACACTGGAAGGCGACAATGGAATATCATAAAACCAGAGATATACTACATGTACAACAAATTTTAGGTCATAAATCTCTTAACAGTACAATGCTTTACACTCAATTAATTAATTTTAACGACGACGAATTCAAAGCTATTGTTGCTCATTCCGAAGATGAAGCCTGCAAATTAGTAGAAGCAGGATTTGAATTTGTCTGCAGTTATAATAAAAACAAAATTTTCAGGAAAAGAAAATAGTAAACAGTGAAGAGGACCGGGAATCATTAAAAATAATGTTGAAATGGACCGGTGGGGATTTGAACCCCAGACCTCCTGAGTGCAAGTCAGGCGTTCATACCAGCTGAACTACCGGCCCTTAAGGAGGGGCATATCGATTGCTGTAAAGGATTTTGGATTATTTAGGTTTTTTCTATAAAATGAGTAACTTTAAAAGGATTGCAAAAAAAATAAAAAATATTGAATGAATAAAATTCACTCTTAAATTATTGATGTTTAATAACGCCTTCTAGGTGGGCGTTTTCTTGAAAAGCATTCTCGGCAATAAACTGGTCTATCTGGATCAGGCTTGAATGGAACTTCACATTCCTGACCGCACTCAGAACATGTTGCCTTGTGCATCTCTCTCTCGGACATTAACTATTTCAACTCCTTCTTACTGTTATACGCGCAAGAATTGGTTCTTACACGATGCACCTATGGATTAAATAGAAGGATATAAGACTTACCTTCCAAACTGGCATATCTATCTAATGAAAGCAGGATGATGTTGCTATAAAATTTATTCCATTCCTTGAAGAGGCAGTTTCATAATATCAAAAACAATCAAATGTTTTTAGAAAGCAGATTTTTCTTTAAATGAATCAAACACTTCAGTTTTAAGACTGAGCAATACCTAAAAAAGTCAGCCCTTAACTGTTATTTTTGGCTGATATTCAAGAATATTCTTGTTTTCAATGAGTTCTGAGGCAAAAACAACAAGCTGGTTAAATTCCATATCGTTGAGAATATTACATGCTTTTGAAAGAATGTCTAAACAAAACTCTTTAAACACTAAATCAGCACAGCTTTTTTTTGCGTCCTCGATTAACTCTTTGCAAGCGTGCAGAATTTGTATGCTCAAACAATTTCACCTTGATTAACAAACCTCTTTCTACATAATTAAAACACTTATGAATTCAAAATCTTCATTAATGATCTTCATTTTAACCACAAAATGTAATAAAAAATAGTCAAAAAGATATGAAACTCTGAAAAAAAGAGGCTATTCTATCCTAATTGGAGAATAACGTGAGAGATACCCTTTTGTAATTCTTGGAGGTTTGGGTTTCCAATTTTGCAATCTCTTATCAATTTCTTCCCGGGTTAATTCCACGTTTAGAGATCTGTTAGGGATGTCAATAGCAATTATATCACCATTTTTAACTATTGCAATAACTCCACCATTAGCAGCCTCAGGTTCAACATGCCCAATACAAGGACCTCTTGTTGCACCAGAAAAGCGTCCATCTGTAATTAAGGCTACACTTTCACTTAATCCCATCCCAGATATTGTTGCAGTGGGAACAAGCATTTCGGGCATCCCAGGACCTCCTTTTGGACCCTCGTATCGAATCACGATGACATCTCCAACTTGAATTTCCTGATTTTTCATTGCTAATACTGAATCTTGTTCTGAATCAAATACGCGCGCTGGACCTTTATGTTTGAACATGTTTTTTGAGACAGCAATTGTTTTCACTACAGCGCCCCCTGGAGCTAGATTCCCAGTCAATATTGCGATTCCCCCTGCCTTATGAACAGGATTATCTAATGATCGTATAACATTAGAATCTAAGATCCGAGCTTTCTTTATGTTTTCACGAACAGAAAAGCCTGAAACAGTTTTCCCATCCAAAGATAAAAGGGGGGATAGTTCACTCATTAAAGCTGGTATTCCTCCAGCATTATCTAAATCCTCAATATCATAAGGTCCACTGGGAACCATACTACAAAGATGAGGAACAAGTCTACTTATCTTATCAAAATCACTCAAAGGAAGAGAAAGACCAACTTCTTTTGCAATGGAAGAAAGATGTAAAACTGAATTAGTTGAACCACCCAACGCCATATCGACAGCAATTGCATTCTCAAAACTTGCGCTAGATAATATCTGAGATGGTTTCAAATTCTTGTTTACAAGCTCAACAATTTTGTTGCCCGTATTTTTTGCAATCCTCATTTTGGACGCGCTTTGCGCTAAAGCAGAAGCGCAATAAGGTAGTGACATTCCAAGAGCTTCAGTTAAGCAAGCCATAGTATTGGCTGTAAACATACCATTGCATGAACCACAACCAGGACAAGCCACATCTTCTAAATTATTCAATTCCTGACTTGTCATCTTTCCTGCAAATACTTTACCCATCCCTTCAAAAACATGGGATACACCCACTTTTTTGCCTTTAAAAATACCAGATTTCATTGCGCCACCAGTAACCATAATTGCCGGTATGTCTAGCCTTGCAGAGGCCATTAGCATTCCTGGTGTAATTTTGTCACAGTTAGATATCATAACTAGACCATCTAATCGGTGAGCTTGAACCATAACCTCTACAGAATCAGCAATTAACTCACGAGAAGGCAACGAATACCGCATTCCTTCGTGACCCATTGCTAATCCATCACAAACACCGATTGTGTTAAACTCAAAAGGAGTAGCTCCCGCTGCAATAACACCATTCATTACTGATTCAGCAATATCTCTCAAATGCAAATGACCAGGAACTATGGAATTATAACTGTTAGCTACACCTATGAAAGGCTTGGATATATCACTGTCAGTTAAACCTAATGCCTTTAATAGTGATCTGTGAGGTGCTCGTTCTATACCTTTTTTTATTTGGTCACTTCTCATCATTTTAAGCCCCAACATAGTATGAAACCAAAAATTTTATATTTAAGCATGCCGCTCTGAAAGAAACTGCCGTGAGTGAAGTAAAATGGGGAATCGCTTTATTTAATCGCTTTCCTGAAAAAATAAGAGTTTTTGACACTACTCTAAGAGATGGCGAACAAACCCCTGGTGTATCTTTAACACCTGAAAACAAAGTAAGAATCGCTCAGCGACTAGATGAACTTGGTGTCGATGTAATTGAAGCTGGTTTTGCTGCGGTCTCCAAAGGAGAAATGGAAGCAGTTAAACTCATTGCTCAAAAAGGTCTAAAAGCTGAGATCTGTAGTGCATCAAGAGGTACCAAAGAAGATATTAACGCAGTCGCACAAAGTGATGCAGATAGTATTCACCTAATTATACCTACTTCTGATCTTCATCTAAAGTATAAAATTCGAAAAACACGAGAAGAAATTCTGAAAATTACTGAAGAGCGTGTAGAACAAGCCAAAAAACAGGGACTTATAGTTGAATTATCAGCTGAAGACGCTACAAGAACAGATGTGAACTTTCTAAAAGAATTCTTTACTAAGGGTATAGCCTCTGGAGCAGATAGAGTTGTAGCATGTGATACAGTTGGCGTTTTAACACCTGAAAAATCATTTGATCTTTTCTCCGAATTAACAAAGTCTCTTAAAGTTCCTGTTGTCAGTGTTCATTGTCACAATGATTTTGGCATGGCCGTAGCCAACTCAATCGCAGCTTTAAGGGCAGGCGCAAATCAATTTCACGCTACCATAAATGGTTTAGGTGAAAGAGCAGGAAATGCTTCATTAGAAGAGATCGTAATTGCACTAAAAACATTATACAAAAAAGACATAGAAATAAAAACTGAGCTTTTGTATAGCACTTCACAATTGGTTTCTAGATTAACAGGATTATATGTCCAACCAAACAAGGCTATTGTTGGTGAAAACGCTTTCACTCATGAATCTGGAATTCACACACAAGGTTTACTTGCCAATCCATTAACTTATGAGCCCATTTCCCCAGAACTTGTTGGCGGAACAAGACGAATATCACCTGGAAAACACTCTGGATCTCATGGAATAAAAAATACTTTAGAAAAAATGGGAATAAACCCATCAAAAGAACAACTCAATGAAATAGCAAACAGAATAAAGAATGTGGGCGATAAAGGTAAGTTAGTGATGGACGCAGATTTATTAGCCATTACAGAAAATGTAATGGGATTAAATAAAGCAAAACCAATACAGCTCAAAGAAATCACCGTTGTTAGTGGAGATAAAGTAACTCCTACTGCCTCTGTGCGTTTAAAACTTAACAAAAAAGAGGTTTGTGGAGCTGCTTTTGGAGTTGGTCCTGTTGATGCTGCAATAAATGCGATAAAAGCTGCGATAATTGAAACAGAGCCAATACATCTAGAGAAATATCATGTAAAAGCTATAACAGGCGGCACTGATGCGATGGTGGAGGTTGTGGTTACTATGCGAAAAGGCAACCGTAAAGCAACTGCAATGGGTGTTCGCGAAGATATCGTAATGGCTAGCATTGAAGCAGTGATTAGCGGCATAAATGTACTAACAACTTTTTATAATTCAGAACAAAAAACTTAGAAAAAGTTGGATTAAAAAAATCTTTAACCGCAAACTTTTTAAAGTGAAGAGGGAAAATGAATACGAAACGTGAGATTTTACGGAGACATAATAGTGAGGGATCGTATTCTCAAACACGTACGTTTTCTTCGAATCATCTAGCCATAAATTTATTTCACTAATAACCTTCGCTATGATGTCCATGAAATCTTTTCACAACAATATTTTGGAGAGAGAGGAAATAAAAAATGACTGAAATGTCAGGCGCAAAAGCCATTATAAAAGCCCTTGAAAAACAAAAAGTAGATGTGATTTTCGGTATTCTTGGAGGGGCAGTACTATCTATATACGATCATTTTCGAAATTCAGAAATAAGACATATACTTTGTAGACATGAACAAGGAGCAGCACATGCAGCTGAAGGATATGCTAGAGCTAGTGGAAAACCTGGTGTATGCATGGCTACTTCAGGTCCTGGAGCTACAAACTTAGTAACTGGAATTGCGAATGCGTATATGGATTCAGTTCCTATTATTGCAATTACAGGTCAAGTCCCTACAACCAGTAAAAACACAACATATATGATTGGTAGAGATTCCTTCCAAGAAGCTGATATAGTTGGAATAACTACACCAATAACTAAATATAATTATCAGTTAAAATCAGCTGCTGAAATTCCAGGAACTGTAAAAAAAGCATTTCATATAGCCACAACAGGAAGACCTGGTCCAGTTCTTATTGATGTACCAAAAAATCTTCAAACCGAAGTTGCTGAAATGAATTTTTCAAATAAAATTAGAATAAAAGGATACAAACCTAAAACCAACCCTCATCCCTTACAGATTGATAGAGCAGTAAAATTGCTAATAACAGCAGAAAAACCAATTATACTTTCTGGAGGCGGAGTAATAATAAGCAACGCATCCCATGAACTATTAAAAACTGCAGAGACTCTAATTGCACCAGTAGCCACTTCGTTTATGGGAAAAGGATCCGTCCCTGAAAATCACCCGCTTTCAGTTGGGAGCATTGGGATGCATGGAAATCCAGCAGCAAATAAACTATTATGCGAAGCAGATGTTGTATTGGCTGTCGGAACAAGATTTTCAGACAGATCAACTGGAACAATAGATACTTTCTGTTCAAAAGCACAAAAGATTCATATCGATATTGATGCAGCAGAAATTGGAAAAAATATTGAAGTAAATGTACCTATTGTTGCCGACGCCAAAAAAGCATTGAGAGAAATTAATCACAGACTAATAATACAATTAAAAAACAGAAAAGAATCATCATGGGCAAATAGAGTAAAAGAAACAAAACAGCAACTCAATAAACCTCCCAACAAAAGTGAAAGCAATTTAAAGCCAAAAGCCATTTTGCACGAACTTCGAAAAATACTTCCAAATGACGCAATAGTAGCAACTGAAGTTGGCCAAAATCAAATGTGGTCAGCACTATATTTCAACATTTTAAAACCAAGAACCTTCATTAGCTCTGGAGGTTTAGGTACAATGGGTTTTGGGTTTCCTGCGTCTATTGGAGCAAAAGTCGCCTGCCCCAACAGACCAGTAGTAGATATTGCTGGAGATGGTAGTTTTAGAATGACAGAACAAGAACTAGCAACCTCAGTTACAGAAGATATCCCAGTAATTGTTATTGTCTTAAATAATTCAGTATTAGGCATGGTAGCCCAATGGCAAAGATTCTTCTTTAAAGGAAGATATGCAGCAGTAAAACTTGGGAGTAGCCCAGATTTTGTGAAACTCGCTGAAGCCTATGGAGCACAAGGCCTAAGAGCAACATCACTAAAAGAGTTTAAAAAAGCAGTCAAACAGGCTTTAAAAAGCGACGTCACTACAGTCATTGACATTCCAATTTCAGAAGAAGAAAATGTGGTGCCAATGGTTCTTCCCGGATGTGGAATTGGCGAGCAGGTGGGGGATTACTAATGCAAAACTCTACAAAAGTAATTGCAGCAATAGTAGAAAACAAACCAGGTGTTCTACATAGTATTGCAAACATGTTCAGGAGAAGAGGATATAACATCGAAAGTATTACAGTAGGTCACACAGAAAAAAAAGGTCTTGCAAGAATGACAATAACTCTAAACGGGGATAACAAAACCATAGAACAGGTAGTTAAACAAATGAACAAGCTTATTGATGTTGTAAAAGTTAGCTATCTGGAAAAAGAAAATATTGTAACAAGAGAGCTAGCTTTAGTTAAAATAAAAGTAATTGATGCTAAAACCAGATCTGATGCTATCAACTGTGTAGAAGTATTTAGAGGACGTGTAGTTGATGTCTCACCTGAAACCTTAACCGTAGAAATAACGGGTACATCAGACAAAATAGATGCATTTGTAAACTTGATGAGAACATATGGAATAATGGAGTTAGCCAGAACTGGGTTAACAGCTCTTTCCCGCGGAGTTAAATCTATCAGAATTATCGACTAAAAACATTATTTTAAGTGGAAAGGCTTAACTTCAGGTCATTAAACTCAAGCATTATAGAGCAATGCTCATCGATTAATTGAATATCTCAATCAGAGGTAAGAAAAATGAACATAACAGAGAAAATCTTGGCAAAATCATCCAATAAGAAAAGAGTACAAACTGATGACATTTTAGATTGTAATGTGGATGTGTTAATGATACATGATTTGACCGGTCCACTAGCTGTCAAAGCTTTTGAAAGAATTGGTTTAAACAAGGTATGGGATAATCAAAAAGTAGTCATAGTTCTAGATCATCAAGTACCAGCCGAGTCAATAAAAGCCGCAGAACTACATAAAACCATGCGAAATTTTGCTATGAGCCAAAAAATCAAGATTTATGACGTTGGAAGAGGCGGTATTTGCCACCAAGTATTACCAGAAAAAGGCCATGTACTGCCAGGAAAAGTTATTCTGGGTGCAGATTCGCACACATGTACCTATGGTGCATTTGGAGCTTTTGCAACAGGCATAGGTTCAACTGAAGCAGCCGCAATAATGGCTACTGGTAAAATTTGGCTAAAGGTGCCCGAAGCAATAAAAGTTAATGTAAATGGAGAGTTTAAAAAATTTGTAACGCCCAAAGATCTAATATTATTTATTATCGGAAAAATTGGAGCTGGGGGTGCTATATACAAGAGCATCGAATTCTCAGGATCAACAATATCCAAAATGAACATGTCAGGAAGAATGACCTTATGCAACATGAGTGTAGAGATGGGCGCCAAAAATGGAATAATACAACCTGACATAACAACCAGAAAATTCTTGACTGGAAGAACAAACCAATCTTTAAACACAATAAAGTCCTTAAGAAGTGACGCCGACGCTTCCTATGAAAAAATAGTTGACATCGACATAACAGACTTAGAACCTCAGATTTCTTTTTCACCATCAGTAGACAACGTAAAGCTTGTTTCAGAAGCTAAAGAA
>JAOZGY010000007.1 GCA_026015145.1 Candidatus Bathyarchaeota archaeon
TCCTGATTAACCCTGCCTTCAGTCTTCGCCTGTTTAGCAATCGCCTCATTCTTTTCTATTATTACATCTTCCCTTTGCTTTGTTAGCTTTCCAACCTCTTCTCGAAGCTCACCCAAACGCTTATCCAAGTTCTTAATATAATCATCCTTGTCAGAAAGCACCTTCTCCAACTCTTTAATCCTGCCAGCATCTTCCCGCATCTTGATCCTATCAGACGCCCTCTCAACCTCAAGCGACTCAACCCGTTTACTCAGACCCAAATTCTTATCCGTAACCCCAGCTAACTCTTTGAGCATCTCTTTGCATTTGCAATTAATAGATTCTAATCTTTGTTTTGCAATCCTAAGATTTTTTTTATTATCTTCAAAATTTTTATTCAGGTTCTCATTTTCCATTTTTATGTTTTTGATCTCTTCTAATTTTTCTTCTATCGTGGTTTTTAGACCTTCAATCTCTTCGGATTTTTGAATTACAATAGAATTCAAATCTTCAAGCAGAACTAATTTTTCTTCGGTTATAGGGTCCGCCATTATCGGTTGACTGGGAATGCCTTCAACTTCCACCAAAGTCTGACAACTAGGACAAACATAATACTTTAGAATCTTAGGTTGAGAAAAAACACTCTTACAATTAGGATTTGAGCAGCAATACTCCTTTTTTTTGCTAAGCAGTTCTTCTTCTTGTAGCATACAACGATGCCTTCAGCACATAGAACTGCTCCAATTTTGTATTTAGGACTTATTCAATCTGACTATGTATTACTCTTTCAGATTTGTATGTATGTTAAACAAAAATACACAAAAAATCCAACCAATAAATCAATTAAGCATTAACTAAAGGCTTCTCTGTACAATTAAATTAGAAAATCCATTCTTAACTATAGAATAAATGAGACGGCAATCGGAAAAAAGCTAGGCTCTAATCTTTAAGTATGCCTCGAGCCAAAGCTTTTCTGATCAGTTCTGCCGCATAAAACCCAAGTTTTGGAGCTCCTTCTGCAATCTTATAATTGCGTTTCGCAATTTGATGGCTTTTAACACCATTTTTTTGCCATGCTATACCGTCAGTGAAGTAATTGTTAATTAAAGGTTGTAACCTATCAAGAGCATTTGCAAAACGCGAAGTTGGAGTGTTACAAGCTTCAAACTCCTTCCACAAAGATCGCAACTCTTGTGCTTGATCCTCAGGAAGCAAGTTAAAGATGCGCTTTGCTGCCTTTTGCTCACGTTCATTCTGGCTCCTGCAAGCTTTATCATCGTAACAAAAAGTGTCACCAGCATCAATTTCAACTAGGTCGTGAATTAAAAGCATTTTAACAACCCTAAAAACGTCAACTTGAGGACCCTTAACATACTCCGAAAGCAGAATAGCCATTATAGCAATATGCCAAGAATGCTCAGCAGAATTTTCCTGCCTAGATTTGTCAGTTATAAAAGTTTGACGAAAAACCTGCTTTAGCTTGTCTATCTCAAGGATAAATTCAATCTGTTTTTGAAACCGCATATTTCCAGACATCTTAATTCAACATAGGTCCGTTAATCTTAGATAAAAATAAAGGAATCGGTAACTGCTCACATCAAGTATCAGAATACCATCAAATATACAAAAAACAAAAAAGATAGAAACAACACCAAAATCAATACAAATAGCTTTAAAATTATTTTATACAAACTCAATCCATATACAGAAACAGAGCCAATAAAATGCCAAAAAAAAATCCGCGTATAACTACAATCCTTAATCACTTTACAAAACCAGAATTACTCAAACTTGCCAAGAAAAAAAAGGCAAAAATACACAAATCATGGACAAAAACCAAAATTATCCAAACCCTATCCACAATTGTTTCAAAAAGAGACCTGCCAAAACCTAAACCTCCCAAATCAAAAACCAAAACTAAGAAAAAACCAACACCAACAAAGAAAACCAAACCAGTTAAACTTGAAGACCGCGTTACAAAGATCTTCGAAAACAAAGGTTATGAATGCAAGAAAAACATTCCAATAAAGGACTCGAAATTAAACATAGTAGGATTCAAAAAAGGGGGAATTTTCTCATCTGATGAGCATCTCATCATCGAATGTAATGAAAAAACCAAAGTAACCCAAACAGATCTAAAAAAATTTCTTGGAAATATAATACTTTACCTTAGAAAAAAAAATATAGATCCAGAATGCGTTAAAGCATTCATCTATACAACTGGACAATTTGAAAAAGTAGCAAAAGCTCAAGCTAAAAAATTTAGAATAATAAATTTAAGACGACTAAAACCTAACAAAAAACCTTAAGACAAAACTGAGAAAACAGTAATCTATTAATAAATTAATAAAATGAAAAGAATCCTAGCAAATCTAGAATCTACTTCTTCTTACCTTTTTTAGGAAGGGAAATTTTTCGTCTTGCTTTTCGTTTCATTTCTTTTTCTCTTTGTTGTTGTCTATGCTTTTTAAGACCTGCAATCTTATCTTTTTTACTTTTAGGCAACTCTTATCACCAATTAGTTCTAAGGCTTTATTACATTCTTTATAAAAGCATTGCTATCTTGAGCATTTTTTGACATGAAATTTTAAAATTTATATTCTAAGAAAGAATAAAAGATTGTTAAACGGCTAAAAGTTTTTAATTAACTATTTTGGCAAATCGCTAAATACCTGTTTTAGATTTTTTCTATATTGCTTAAAGGCACGACGTCCTTTTTTTGTGAGTTGAAGTGCTGTGTGAGGTTTACGTTCAATAAACTCTTTTATTATATCCACATAACCAGCATCTTCGAGTTTACTTAAATGAGAAGATAGATTTCCTGGAGTCATCTGAAGTTGCTTTAGCAAAAACAAGAAGTCTGCGCTTTCAACAACGTAAAGCTGGGTTATAATCATCAATCGTGTAGGCTCGTGTATTAAACGATCAAGGTTCTTTAAATCAGAAGGATTATTCGACAACCGCTCTACCACCTTTGGCTAGCGGATATTTTCGAATAAAGCTTATCATGAGAACAAATCCATTGATGATAATAACAAACCCTAAGAGCAGTAGTATATAAGCAAATGGAATAATTATGAAATAACCAATAACAAAGGCTAAAAGTGTTAGCAATCCATAAGCGTAAAGTCGATTTAGACCCATCGTGTATCCAAAAAGGCCAGATATTGCAGCAGCTCCAACACCTATAATGATCATGCTGTTTGGAATTATCAGATCTCGGAGTGCTTGTGCCCAAGCTTGAGTGTTCGCAAAGGAAATGACCATAAAGGCTCCCAAGCCCACTACCATAAGCCCAATAAATATTGCTAGAAGTTTATTTGCTCCTTTGATCCCAAACTTTACGTAGCCTATTCTTGGCATGGTTATTTTTTTCTTAGCTGAAACCCAAATAGGAGCCATAATTGCGACAAAGATTGCTGGAATTATAAACCACATGGAAAATTCCCCTAAAGTAAAAAGCCATATGCTCAAACCAAATAGCAAAACATAAACTCCGACAAATATGTCAATTAGACCATCTTGATGGTAGGACATGTAGGTTCTTTTTTCAACTTCTCTCAAGTTTGATTGGTTCATTGCTCTAATCACCAAATAATACAAAATACTTGATAATATAAAAAGCTTTGCTTTACAAAGTACTTTTCGCTACAATAACCTGACAAAGGTTCATAAGAAGTCAAATCTAAAAAATTCTAATTTCCCAGGTCTACCCAGTAAGAAAAACATGGAGAAATGAATAGAAGATTTGAAAAATATCTCCATTTCAAACAAGATGTAAAGCACCTCAGGAGTCACTAAGCCAGCAATTTTAATAGACTAAAGGATAAATCTAAACAACAAAGAGGGATAATATGGCTAAAACAGAGTTTACAATCAAGACTAATGATTTAAACAAATGTTTCAAAAATGTAAAAGCTGTTCAAGGCGTCAACCTAGCCGTAAGAAAGGGGGATGTTTATGGCTTTCTAGGACCTAATGGTGCAGGCAAAACAACCACAATTAAGATGATTTTGGGTCTTACGCACCCGGATTCAGGAAATGTGTTCATAAATGGAAAAAACACTAGTAAAAGTGGAGTTGACCTAAGAGCTAGGATTGGATATTTACCAGAGCGTGCCCAACTCTACAAGAATCTTACTGCTATCCAGACCCTCAACTTTTTTGCTGAGCTTAGAAAAGCAGACAAGAAAGAGTGTGACGAATTACTAAACAAGGTTGGATTAACCCAGTGGAGAGACACCAAAGTAGGTACCTTCTCAAAGGGAATGGTGCAACTTCTTGGTATTAGCCAAGCTTTACTTGGAGACCCAAAATTACTAATTCTTGACGAGCCCACCTCAGGACTTGATCCTAGATGGTCTAGGATCCTAAAAGATGTCATTCTTGAAAAAAATTCAAAGGGTACCACAATATTTTTCTCATCTCACCTTCTATTTGAAGTCCAAGAGCTATGTAATCGAGTAGCTATTCTCAACAAGGGAAAGCTTATCATCGAAGATACAGTTGATAAAATAAGCGAAGGTGTACATTTAAAACCCCAACTTATACTCACAATCTCAGGAGATACAAAAGCAGCCGTCAAAATACTAAAAAAGGGCGGTTTTGATTCCCAGCTTGTCGGAGACCAGATTAAAGTCTTGGTGGAACCAGATCAAAAAGCTAAGGTATTAAATCTGCTTGAGGATAACGGATTTGTTATCCAAGATTTCATAACAAAGGAACCCTCGCTTGAAAAAGCGTTTATTGAGATCATTGGCGATGAAGCTGGTGTAGGAGGCGATATCAATGAAGCCTGAATTCAACTTCAGCAACGTCTTCATTATCGCAAAAAAAGAGTTCATGGACAACCTACGCAATAACTGGATCATGATACTCACACTATTATTTATCATTCTAACGCTTGTGATTTCATTTGTAAGCGGTGGAGGCTCACTTGGAGATGTGGAGATAACAGTTGTAGGACTTTTAGCCATCTCATCTTTGCTAATTCCAATAATCGCAATAATGCTAGGTTATGACACTATTTCAGGAGAAGCCGAATCAAGGTCTTTGCTGGTTGTTCAATCATATCCAGTCAGTCGCGAGGAAGTGTATTTTGGCAAGTTTGTTGGGCTTAGTAGCGTACTTGCCGTTTCAACCCTTCTGGGTTTTGGAATATCAGGCTTAGTTATAATGGCTACCGGTGGAGGAACCAATCCAGTTGGCTTCTTGGTGTTCATGTTACTAACAATACTTTTGGGTCTTATCTATCTGAGTATGTCAATTTGTTTTTCATCAATCCTAAAGCGCAACACAACCTCTCTATATGCAGGAATTGCTCTGTTCTTTTGGTCTATGATTATAGGTTCAGTCATAATGGGTATTCATCTTGGAACAGGAGGTACATTTGAAGATTTCACAGGCGGAAATATGCCTGATTGGATTTGGATTTCAACGATGATTCTAAGTCCTACTGATACGTATCAAACATCAATCTTTCTAGGATTTGACCTTCAGGTGGCCGATATCAGTGGATTCACAATTATTATTCCAGATTTCGTTTCAATGGCCAATCTACTTGTAATTATCACTATATGGATAGTGATCCCGCTCGCAGTTGGATATTACTTCTATAGAAAAAGAGACATATGATACAATTTGAAAAATTATTTATTGGAAAATTAGAGTTGGATAATCACTCCAATAATTCTTATTTTGTTGTTTCTTTAGAGTTATTTGATAGGATATCCCAGGTTTTTTCAAAGTCTTCAGGTGACATAAAATCCAAAGAGGCTATCTTCTGTCGAAAAACATCTCGAGCACAGGGGTTACTTAAATGTGCACGATAAACTGCTATAATCAAAGATATTGCCATCGGTATCGAGATAGATTTTTTCGCAATAAAAGAGAGTTCTTCAGATATAGATGCTAAATCCTTGTAAATAATTTCTGGAAGATTAATCATTTTGACCATTTTATCAT